>NZ_JBIAWP010000009.1:0-82135 GCF_042895785.1 Streptomyces sp. NPDC001380
ATGCTCATGGGGACTCCCTGGAAGACTCGGTAGCGACGGTCCCGGTGACCGTCACGCCCTGCTTCCGCCGCCTTCGCGGACCCGGATGCACCCCGCAGCAGAAAAATTTGGCGGTAGGTCAGGGCCTACCGCTCCGTGGCTACTCCTGGACGCTATGGCGCTTTGGGTGCTGGACGTGCTGACCGAGAGGTGGGAGGAGTCGCTGGAGGAGCGCCGCCGGCTCTCACCGGGCTCGCCGGTCGCCGTGCTGGACGCGCTGCTGAAGGGGCGCGCCGGGGCCCCGGGAGACAGCCGGATTCCATGATCAGCCCCCGGGCCAGCCCCCAGCGTCCCTGAAACGAGTCAGGGCCGGTGCTCTCTCACGAGAGCACCGGCCCTGGACTGCACTTTCCTGGGTCGGGGTGGCGGGATTTGAACCCACGGCCTCTTCGTCCCGAATGAGGTAAGGCCCGCGTCCTGACCTGCGGGAATCGCGAAACCGCAGGTCAGGGCGTCGGTGTGGGTTGGTCCGGCCTGGTCTCGGGAGGAGGTTCTTCCATGATCTTCTCCCGGACTTCTCCCAAAGGGGACCGGTCCTGCCTGCGGCTCTGCGGGGGCGGACCCTGCACGTCCTGCTCTCAGCCAGGTGTGCGGCCGGCTGCAGGGGGGCCGACGCGCTTCCAGCCTTCCTGGTCGAGCCGGTCGAGGACCGCCGGATCCAGCGTGACGACCGGCTCCGACGCGACGTGGTGCTCCCACGTCCTGAACGGAACCATGGCGAGGGTGAAGTCGGCCGACCGGTTCTCGGTCCCGAAGCCCCCGCCGCGCTCGAACAGCGTGATCAGCGGCTCGAAGGGGTCGTCGAGTGCCGGAAGTTCACGCGCGTCCTGGAGGGCGGCCCAGTGCGTGGCGTGGAAGCAGCTGTTGTAGGCGAGGGGAAGGCCGACCCGGCCGTCCAGGGCTTCCTCCATGCGGGCGACGAGTTCCGGCGCCGCGCGCACCGTCGGGTCGATATGGGCGGCCAGGTCGAAGAACGGCCAGCTGTCGTCGATCCCGTACGCCTGCACCCACAGGGCCGCTCGCCGCAGGTACTCCCGCATCAGCAGCACGCGCGACCAGTCGTGGACGAACGCCGCTTCGGTGTCCGCCCACTCGATGGCGAAGAGGCGTTCGGCCATGCGCTCTGCCCTCGTACCCCGGTTCACAGTCCCAGCCCTTCCTTTGCGGCCCTGACCACCTCGTCCAGGTTGGACAGGTCGCGTTCGATCGGGACCGAAGGCCCTTCGAGCCCGTAGAACCGCCACAGCTTCAGTGAACCAGAAGGTTCGGTGCTCACACGGCCGGGATGGAAGCTGGCGGGAGCGATGTTGTGCGCGCCGAAGTGCTCCCAGCTGCGCGCAGGCCCCTCGGGACTCCATGCGTCCGGATGCGGCGAGAGGTAGGGCATGCCCGCCTCCATCAGTTTCGCCTCCACGTACTCATGAGCCATGGTCCCGCGCAGGTAGTCGACGTCCGAGCCTTTGAGCGTGCCCTTGTAGGCCTTGTCCCAGAAGGTGGCGACCTGCTCATCCGGAGTGAAGTGGATGCCCTTGATGACCTCGTCTCCGGGACCAACCGGGACGTCATGCTTGTTGATCATGAGATTCTCCTTGGCGACCTGGACGACCCGCGGATCGACGTCGATGTGGTCGGCCACCTTCTGCACGTCGTCCGTCATGCCCCGGTACTTCTGGTAGATCTCGTGCGACCTGCCGTCGGGCTTCTCGGCGTATATGAAACCGTCGCCGGCGTCATATCCGCCGAGACCGGGCCGGCCCTCCGCAGTGGCTCCTGTGTAACCCCCCTGCTTCGTCGTGGAACCTCCCGGCTCCATCGGGGCGCGTCTGCGCAGTCCTGCGGCTCCGCCGATGGCGCCGGTGGCGACGTCGAGGGGGTTGACGGTCCCGCCGTTGAGGAGGGCGTCCTGGCCAGCGCCGAGGGCGGCTCCGGTGGCCATGCGGCCGGGGAGGGTGTCCAGGCCGGTGGAGACCTTCCCCAGGGCGGTCAGGGCGGCGGAGGCGTTCTCCGCGCTCTCGGCGGCGTTGGCCACCGAGCGGGCTCCGGCGCCGAAGCCCCCGGCCAGCCCGCCGGCCAGGCCGCCGGTCTCGGCGGTGGAGAGGAGCTCGGTGCCGCTGAAGCCGCCGTCGCCGAAGGCGATGCGGACCGGCTGGGCGACGAGGGCGTCGACCGCGACGGACTCCACGGCGCCGAAGGCGGCGCCGGTCAGGGTGGTGGCGGCGATGGTGGCGACCGTCTCGGAGACGGCGACGCCCAGCGCGTCGGCGGCGGCGATGATGCCGGCGGTGGCGGCGCCCGCGGCGGCCTCGGAGATGCCGGCGGTGAAGACGGCCAGGGCGGTGCCGGCGACGAGGGTGGCGCCGACGATGGCGGCCTCCTCCTCGAGCCGGTGCACGGCCTTGTCGACCTCGTCGGCGAAGCGGTCCAGGGCCTGGGCCATCTGCCGGCAGGCGTGGGCGACGTCGGGCAGGGCGCCGCTGCCGGCGTCGTAGTAGCGGTTCCAGAAGGCGTGGAAGGCGTCGATGGCCGGCCCGTGGTTGCCGGAGACGACGCGCTGGGCGGCCTGGTTGGCGGGGGCGGTGACGTCGTCGACGGCCTCGGCCATGGCCCGCCAGGCGTCGGCGGCCTGCCGCAGGCCCCCGGAGTCGGCGTCCGGCCACCACATGCCGGTGGTCTCCCGGACGATCTTCGCCGTCGTGGACTCCCCCATGGACCGCTTCCCCCCGTGGCCGCGCGCGGCCGGTCAGTGCCTGAAGGTGCTCTTGGTGTGCCGGTCGCCGTGGACGTGGTTGTCCGTGTGGGCGGACAGTCCCTCGTGGATGCTCTCCAGGCCCTGCACCAGCACGCCGACGGCCCGGAACAGCGCGTCGCGCTGCGGGGTGTAGGCGTCGCCGAACTGCCTGCCCTGCGCGTCGGCGCCCCAGGGCGCGCCGAGTCCGTCCAGGGTCTGACGCAGCGTGCTCAGCGCCCGGTCGAGGTGCGCGCTCTCCCGCGAGAAAGCCGGCGCGGCCGCCCGGATCTCCTCCGGATGGATCGAGAAGTGATCACCCGTACCTGCCACAACGTCCCCCGAAGTACCGACAGTCGATCTGCTGATCGTACGACAGTCGCACCAACTGCGTGACTGTGGCTGGGACTGAAACATCCGGAACCCGAGGCAGGGCCATGGCGTGGGCTTCACGATCATGTCGCCGACCTGCGGCAGAGAGTCGGACCAAACGGTGGTTACGAAACCCCGGTGGAGGGCGTCCCCCCGGCGGGGCAAGTTTCAGCATCACGGGAATGAAGCTGTGTCAGTCCCGGCAGCTGTAGGTGTTGATCGATGCGGTGGGGTCTGTTCGCTGCGATCGCCGTGATGCTGTGCCAGCGCTGGTGACAGGGATGCCCAGTGCCTGGTGTCGGCGGCGCCGGGCGACCAGTGCGGGACGTGCTCGCGGTCACGCCTCGGCGCGGGCAGGACGGTAGCGCGGAGCGCGGTCGGCAGCTGGCGGATACCCGTCCGGCACCAGGTTGTCGACCGCGGTAGCGGTGGTGCGGGTGCGGGTAACGGCCAAGACCGCGACGGCGAGCAGCTTCACCGGGCGCCAGCGCATCCCGAGCGTCATGGCTCACCGCCGCGGTTTCCCTTCGCGTCCCGCCCCCGTCCCTCCCGCCGGCCGAAAAGTGCAAACGAATCAACGATCAAAAACTTCGGCTGCCGGGTCGGAAAAGGTCCATTTCGGCCGTCGCGTCAGTCAATTCTCCAGGGATTCTTCAGGGCTGTCCTTGCTTTCAACAATCACCTTGCCGCCGACAAAAGCCACTCCTAGAGCGAGTGCGACACCGGCAACGGCCAGCACCCTTTTGAGTCCCGCATCCAAGAATTGCTTGCTCTCGCTGTCCTTGCAGAACTCCATCCTTGCAAGTTCCATGAGTTGCTCGATGACGAACTTCTTGTCCTCTGGGCTCAGATAGTCCTTGTCGAGCTCGCCCCTGAGGATTTCTCTGGTTTGCTGGCAGGCTTGATAGAAATGATCCTGGCTCTGGTTGTTGCTTGAGAGCGTGGACTCATGCGCTTTCTCCACCGCACCTATGACGCCCGTGGCAAAGTCCTTGAACGTTGGGAACTGTTCAACGATCTTCAGGGCCACCTCAGTGCCCATGTCGGGCATCATTGCTGCGAACCTGATCATCTTGTCCTTGGAGAGGTGTCTCCAGGTTTCAATCCCAAGTGCCTGCTTGATCTCGTCTTCACTCTTGTAGCGCATGCCGTAGCTCCGCCCGCTGCCATGTCCTGTTTCCCGAAAACCTGGCGATGATCCTCGCCGGTCACCTCGAATGCGCAAAATCCGTCGCAGTCCACGCTCGCGATTGCCGACCGGCGGATCTTTCGCAGTGCTGAGATATTCCGGCACTCCACGCGACACCTCATCCCCCTTCCCCTGCTGCTGGCCGACTCATGTCAGGGAAACTCTCGTGGCAGACTTCTCATGACTTGCGTTCTGGATCCAGCTCCGGGTGCGTCAGTCCCCCGGAATACCGGTCTTGGACCACTCGTTGGCGAAGTGCTCCATCTGCTTGAGGACCAGGTTGATGGCCTCGGGGGCCTGGTCCGGCGGGTAGTTGCGGCGGGCCAGGAGACGTTTGATGGCGCTGCGCAGGCGGGCGCGGACCGGCTCGCGGGCGATCCAGTCCGGCTTGAGCTTGCTGCGGACCTCGGCGACCAGCTCGCGGGCGATGCCGGCCAGCACCTCGTCGCCCATGACCGAGCGCGCTGTGCCGTGGTCGGCGACCGCGTCGTAGAAGGCGAGCTCCCGCCAGTCCAGCGGCGGGTGGAACTTCTCGCCACGGCGGGCGTCGTCCATCACTTCCTTCGCCATCTCGACGAGCTTCGCGATGAGTTCCGCGCTGGTGTACTGCTGTCGCATGTACCGGACCATGAGGTCCTGCAGCCGCTCGGAGAAGGTCGTCCGGCGGACGACGTTGTGTCGGGTCACCTCGCGCATCTTCTGCTCGATGAGCCGCCGCAGGGCCTCCGCCGCCAGGTGCGGGGTCTCGCTGTTCTGCAGCTGGTCGACGAGGGCGTCGTTGAGGTGGGTGAGGTCGGCGGTCTCCAGGCCGGCCTCGGCGAAGAGGTCCGTCACGCCGCCGGTCTCGATGACGGACGAGGTCAGCTGGGCGAGGTACAGCTCCACGTCGCGGGCGACGGGCAGGCCGCGGGCCTCGCGGTCCATCGCGTCGAGCTTCGCCATGTAGGCGCGGACCTCGACGAAGAACTGGATGTCGCGCCGCCAGGCCGGGTGGTCGGGGAAGCGTTCGCCGATGTTCCTGGCGCTGGCGGACAGCGCGTAGAACCGCTCCAGGCGGTGGGCGTGGTCGCGGAACCGGCGGCCGAGGGTCTGGTGGGGGTCGTCGAGCTTGTCCGGGTTGTTGCCTGGGGTACGCGGGTCGCGCAGGTAGTTGGCGGTCTTCAGCGCGGCGTCGATGAACGCCGTCCTGGTCGGCCGGCCGAGCAGGCCGCGCCAGTCGAAGCCGCGCAGGATGTCGGTGAGGATGTCGTACTCGTTGCGCAGTTCGTCCAGGGCCCGGTCGAGGTCCTGGCCGAGGGTGCGGTCCTGCTGGTCTGCGGCGGTGTACTCGGCGATCGCCTTCTGCAGGTTCTCGGTGAGGGGCGCGTAGCCGACGAGGAGGCCGTCCTCCTTGCCGCGGAAGCGGCGGTTGACCCGGGCCAGGGCCTGCATCAGATTGGCGCCCTTGAGCGGCCGGTCCAGGTACATGGTGTGGACCGGCGGGGCGTCGAAGCCGGTCAGGAGCATGTTGTTGACGATGAGCAGCTCGAGCTGGTCGTCGGGGTCCTTGGCGCGGTTGATGACCGACTTGCGCTGGCTGTCGCGCAGGGCGTGGGCGCGCAGGTGGTCGGGGTCCTTGCGGGAGTCCGAGGAGAAGACGATCTTCATGGCGCCCTTGTCGACCTCGTCGCTGTGCCACTCGGGCCGCAGCTCGCGCAGGGCGTCGTAGACGCGGACGCAGATGTCGCGGGTGGCGCAGACGACCATCGCCTTGCTGGGAGCGCCGCCCACCTCCGAGACGCCGACGAAGGGCTGCATCCGCTCGCGCCGGGCCTCCCAGTGCTCCACCAGGTCGCGGGCGAGATCCCTTATCCGGGCGGGCGCACCGTACATGGCGTTCATCGTGGCGACGGCCTGCTCGACGCGGCGGCGCTCGGTGTCGTCCAGGCCGTCGGTGATCTGGTCGGCCTGCTCGTCAATCTTCGTCGGGTCGACGTCTTGGTCCAGGACCAGCTGGATGACACGGCCCTCGTGGAAGACCTTGACCGTCGCCCCGTCGTCGGCGGCGCGCTTGAGGTCGTAGACGTCGATGTAGTCCCCGAAGACCTCGCGGGTGTTGCGGTCGGCCTCGGAGATCGGGGTACCGGTGAAGGCGAGCAGTGTGGCGTGCGGGAGGGCGTCGCGCAGGTGGCGGGCGTAGCCGTCGAGGGAGTCGTAGTGGCTGCGGTGCGCCTCGTCGACGACGACCACGATGTTGCGGCGGTCGGAGAGGAGCGGGTGGTCGGCGCCGGACTCCTTCTCCTCCTTGGTCCTGCCGAACTTCTGCAGGGTGGTGAAGAGGATGCCGCCCGTGCGCTTGGCGGCCAGTTCCGCGCGCAGCTCGGCCCGGGTGAGGACCTGGCGGGGCGCCTCCGGGAGGATCTCGCTCTCCAGGAAGGTGGAGTACAGCTGGTCGTCGAGGTCCGTACGGTCGGTGATGACGACGACGGTGGGGTTGAGCAGCGCCGGGTCGCGCATCACCATCGTCGTGGTGAGGACCATCTCCTCGGACTTGCCCGAGCCCTGCGTGTGCCAGACGACGCCGGCCCGTCCGTCGGTCGCGGCTGCCTCGCGGACGGCGTCCGCGGCGCGGGTCACCGCGTGGTACTGGTGCGGCTTGGCGATGCGCTTCATCCGCTTCGACGGGACGAAGTTGACGAAGGACTGGAGGAGGGAGAGGAAGCGGGGGTGGTTGAACAGGCCGTGCAGCGCCAGGTTCTGGCCGGTCTCCGCCATCCCGTCGGCGTCGAGCGCGTCGACGCGGGCCCCGAACTCGTCCGTGTTCCACGGCGCGAAGTGCTCGTACGGGGTGAACGGCGTGCCGTACTTCGCCGTGATGCCGTCGGAGAGCAGGACGACGGCGTTGTAGCGGAATGCGGTCGGGAACTCCTCGACGTAGCGGCTGACCTGGGAGTGCGCGTCCTTGAGCGTGGCGTCCTCATTGCCGGCGCGCTTGAGCTCCAGGACGGCTAGGGGGAGGCCGTTGACGTAGAAGACGACGTCGAAGCGGCGGTTCTTCTCCCCGTCGATGACGGTGACCTGGTTGAGGGCCCGGTAGATGTTCGCGTCCGGGTCGGTCAGGTCGACGAGGCGGATGGTGGGGTTGTGCTCGGCACCGAAGGCGTCGGTGTACGAGACGGAGCGGATGCCGGCCGTCAGGTACGCGTGGGCGGTGCGGTTCTCCTCGTACGTGTCCTGGGAGGCCGGCGTCGCCGCGACCGAGATAGCGTCGCGGACGGCGTCCGGGGGGAGGGTGGGGTTGAGCCGCTCGATAGCCTCGCGCAGGTCGGGGTAGAGGACCAGGTCGTCCCAGGACTTGCGGTGACCGGAGCCGGGTGCGAACGCGTTACCGGACGCGGGCTCCCAGGCCAGCTCGCCGAGCTCGTCGAGGGCCAGCAGCTCCCAGTCGGCCTCCAGGGGGCGGTGGTGCTCTCTGCCGTTGTCGTCGTGCGTCATGTGTGGTCCTCGACGATCTTCTCGGCGTCTTTGACGCGGAGCCGGCCGGACATGAGCTGAGGGAGGAGGGTGTCGCGGAGGGTTGCGAGGGTACGGGACTCCCCGGCAGCGGCTACCAGACGTTGGCGTAGGGGTTCGGCAGCCGACTCAAAGGTGGCAGTGGCGGCTTCACTGGGGATTTGGACCGTAAGCGCCGACAGGTCACTCTTGTTAAGATGGGCGACGGTCGTCCCAGTCTTATAGTTTTCAACTTTTGCCAATGGCTGCCGGAGTGCCTCCCGCGCCAGGGCGGGGCCACCTCCCACACGGGGTTTCGCGTGGAGAACTCGTTGATTCAGCAGCGCCGGAGCACCCAGCCAAAAAGACGGCCTGAACTCCGCGTCCATACCTGCCACCACCTCGCCTGGGGCAACAACGAGCTCTTTTTCTAGTCTCTCTGTTGTCCAAACCTGCGGCCTGTATGTCTTCAGGTCGCGGATCCGAATAAGAGGACGACCGGTGCCTTCTTCCGTAAATTCGGATGATGCGAATGGCGCCCCGAACGTAACCTGGAGGGCTTGCAGAAGGGGCGCTTCCTGCGCTCCTTCGTCACGTTGGGCGGCGATATACAGGACACGAATCAGCTCGTCTGCCGTGGCCGCGATGTGCTCGTTGATGGCGATCTTGTTATCCAGCGACCCGAGCACTTCAACTACGGACCGTTGCTCAGATAGAGTGGGGTGAGGAACTTTGAGATTTCGAATCGACGTAAGTGGAGTTGAGATTCCTGGCACCCCGACCGTAGAGGCATGCGCCAGGATCGAATGCTGACCTTTCGGGGACTGAAACCAGTAGTAGTAAAACTCTGGAATCGCCTTCTTTTCGTCGAGTCGGGTCTTGACCTGGCTAGACCCAATCACATACCGATCAAATCGGGGGATGCGCGGAACCATTGAGACCTGCCCGATGGTTCCGCGATGCGTGAAGATCAGATCACCCGGCTTCACGTTGGCGGGTGAGATTTCATTCGCCTTCTCGGCTGTGACGAAAACAAAGTCGTCATCCACGAAAATTCCTCGCGCGAGATTGATGCCACGAATTACTGGAACTCCGGAATTTACGTAATTTTCCTTTGTGATTTTCGATCCAAATGGCCCCATTGAGAATGAAGATTTTTCATTGGATGCAAGGGAGGAGTAGCTCACAAATTCCCACTCAGACATCGACCCTACCCAGCTGCTCTCGAACCGTATTCTCCAGCTCCGTTGACCGCTTGAACAGCCCATACAGCTCCCCCGTCAGCGCGGTGATTTGCTCCGCCACTGCCTCCGCGTCCTCTTCCTCCGCTGCCACGGCACCCACGTACCGCCCCGGCGTCAGCACGTACCCGTGCTCTCGCACCGTCTCCAGGTCGGCCGAAAAGCAGAAGCCCGGCTCGTCCTCGTACGTCAGTCCCTCCTCGCGCGCCGAGGCCGTGCCGCGCCACGCGTGGTAGGTGCCGGCGATCTTCGCGAGTTCGGCCTTCGTCAGGATGCGCTCGGTCCGGTCGACCATCTCGCCCATCGCCCGGGCGTCGATGAAGAGGATCTCGCCACGCCGGTCGTCCAGCCGCCGTGCGCCCTGCGGGGACTTGTCCTTGGACAGGAACCACAGGCAGGCCGGGATCTGGGTCGTCCGGAAGAGCTGGGACGGCAGCGCGACCATGCACGCCACGAGGTCGGCCTCGACCAGAGCCTGCCGGATATCTCCTTGTCCGCCCTGCTCATCGGTCAGTGAACCGTTGGCTAGGACGATGCCGGCCGTGCCCCGCTCGCCCAGCTTGGAGACCATGTGCTGGAGCCAGGCGTAGTTGGCGTTGTTGCGCGGCGGGACGCCGTACTTCCACCGGGAGTCGTTCTCGTCCCGCGCCCAGTCCTTGATGTTGAACGGCGGGTTGGCCATCACGAAGTCGGCCTTGAGGTCCGGGTGCTTGTCGTCGGCGAAGGTGTCGCCCCAGCGCGGGGCGAGGTTGCCGTCGATGCCGTGGATGGCGAGGTTCATCTTGCCCAGGCGCCAGGTGCGCTCGTTGAGCTCCTGGCCGTAGACGGAGATGTCGGCCTTGTGGCTCCGGCCCCGATGCGCCTCGATGAACTTCGCCGCCTGGACGAACATGCCGCCCGAGCCGCACGCCGGGTCGTACACCCGCCCCTGGTAGGGCTCCAGGATCTCCACGATCAGCTGGACGACGGACTGGGGCGTGTAGAACTCGCCGCCCCGCTTGCCCTCCGCCCGTGCGAAGTTGCCGAGGAAGTACTCGTACACCTCTCCCAGCACGTCCTGCGCGGGCTTGTCCTCGGTGCCGCCGAAGCGGGCGTCGCTGATGAGGTCGACGAGTTCGGCCAGGCGCTTCTGGTCGACGTTGTCGCGGTTGAAGATCTTCGGCAGGACGCCGGTCAGCGCGGCGTTCTCCCGCATCACCGCGTCCATCGCGTCGTCGAGGAGCTTGCCGACGCCCTGGCTCTTGGCGTTGGCGGCGATCCAGGACCAGCGGGCGGTCTCCGGCACCCAGAAGACGTGGGCGCCGGTGTACTCGTCGCGGTCCTCCAGGAAGTCGCCGATCTGGTCCTCGGACATGCCGTCCTCGGCCAGCTCCTTCGTCAGTTCGGCGCGGCGCTCGTCGAAGGCGTCGGAGACGTACTTGAGAAAGATCAGGCCGAGGACGAACTCCTTGTACTGCGCGGCGTCGATGGAGCCGCGCAGCTTGTCCGCGGCCTTCCACAGGATCGCCTGGATCTCCCTGGCGGTGGAGGCGCTGAACAGCTGCGCCTGCTCCGCGGGCTTCTTCGTACGGGTGGTGGCCATCGGGCAGACCGTCTCCTTCGGTGGATGCTCAGTGGTCGGTTCCGGGGAGGTGCTGGATCGTCAGGGTGCCGTCGGTGACACCGGCGGCGGTGATGCGGGCCAGGTCGTCGAGGGCGGCGCACTGCTCCCGCAGGAGGGCCGTACGGCCCTCGACCTCGGCGAGGAGCGCGTCGAAACGCTCGGCCTCAGCCCGTCCCAGGTCGGGGACGAGGAGGTCCTCGATCGACCGGGAGGCCCGTACGGCTCCGCTGGTCCGCGCGTGCTCGGCGGCCGCCGCCCGCAGCAGGGCGGCCAGGACCCGGGGTCGTACCGGCGGATCGGCGTCCGGGTGGACCCGCAGGATGCGGGCCGGGGCGGCGACGACGGACACCCCGACCTCGTCGAGGTACACGCCGAAGCGTGGGTTCGCGGTGACGACGAGGTCGTCGCGTTCGGTGAACTGGGCGTGCTCATACGCGGTGAGGAGTAAACCCCGGTCGATGCGGCGGCCGCCGACGCGCGCGGTGCCCAGGATCTCGTCCGGCGTGAGCACGGGGTGGTGCCCCTCGGCCGTGATGTGCTCCGCCGCGATGCGGTGGCCGGGGCGGCGGCGCAGCCGGCGCTCCTCGAGCAGCCGGTTGACGGTGGTGTACCGGACCGGCTGCTGTCCCTCGGAGCGCGGGACGACCTGGAGGCCCAGCGCCGCGCGCAGGTCGGCCGAGTGGCGCGCGGATTGCCCGTGCAGCTCCGTCAGACGCTGCTCCAAGACGCTGATGCGGCCGGGGCGATCGAGGACGTCCCGTGTGTAGCGGGCCTCGGCCGGCCGGTGCCGCGGCACGAAGGCGGAGCCGGGCCGGTCGTCGAGTTCCTTGGCGGTGACGATCACGGCGTGGCGCGGCTGGTGCCGGCGGTCACCCTGCCAGCCGGAGGCGCGCCAGATGGCGATGTCCTCGGCGAGGGCGTCGAGGACCGGCTCGGTGAGCGGCTGCGCGGACAGGTCGGCGAGCAGGACGCGGCCGGTACGGTCCTCCTCCGCCGTACGGACCAGCACCCACACGGCTGTGCGGTGGCCGGGGCGGTAGGGGAGGACCCCGTCGGGAAGGCTGATCGCTGCCTTGAGCAGGCCCGCGTGGAGGAAGGACCGGCGCAGCCGATCGGCCTCGTCGTACCGGGGCAGGGGGCGTACGAGCACGTCGGCGGGGCCGAGGACGATGGCCGTGCAGCCGGTGCCCAGGTAGTTGGTGAGCTCCTGCACCCGCTGCAGGACGGCCTGTGGGCGGCGGGTCTCCGCCGCCTCGTACGGCAGGACGCACGCGAGCAGGTCGGGGTCGCCCCACTCGTCGACGGAGAGCTCCTCGCCCTCGGTGACGTCGAGGTGGAACTCGTACACCCCGCGTACCAGCATCCGCCGGCGCACGAGGCGGACCCGGGCCGGATCGGGATCGCAGGCGAGGTAGGTGTGCCCGGATCCCTCGGGGGCCAGGGCGTGCAGGGCGGCGAGGAGGCCGCCGGTCCGTGCGCACGGGGTGGCGACCACGGACTCCTCGTGGAGGGCCTCGATGCCGGACACGGCTGCCAGGGCGCGGACGACGGCGGGGGCGGGTTCGTCGGCGGCCTGGCCGGGGGAGCCGAGCCGGCCGCGCACCTCTAGGACCCAGTCGAAGGCCTCGGCGGGGGTGTAGGCGGCCTCGGTCAGTTCGTCGGCCAGGGCGGCCAGTGCGGGGCCGGTGCGGTCGGGGGCGGGCACGGCGTGCAGTTCGGAGAGGAGGAAGAGGTCCTCGGGGTCCAGGTCGGCGGCGCGGCTCAGAAGCGCCTCCCAGCTCTGGTCCGCGACGGCGGAGTCGAGCTGCTGGCGCAGGCAGAGGAGCGCGGTCAGCGCCCCCACCAGCACGGACGCGGAAAGGCCGCCCGTCCGCCAGGCGGCGAGGGTGTGCAGGGCCAGTTCGGCGCTCAGCCGGCGGGGGTCGGCGTTGCCGTGGCCCGTCGTCGTCAGCCAGTCCACCACGGCCCGGGCGTCGAACAGGGGGCGTCCGTCCTCGTGGGCGACGGGCGCGGGGAAGTCCGGGTGCCTTCGGCTCCAGGTGGTGGCGACGGGGCGCTGCACCTGTGCGAGGGCGGCGATTTCCGCGTAGGTGATCCGCCAGGCCGGCGTCTCGGGCAGGATGAGCGGTACTGTTCCGCGCGTCGTGGGCACGGTCACCTCCCCTTCCGAGCCGGGTCTCCCGGTCCGCCGCGACCCGGGCGGGACGCCGGGTCTTCAACAGGTGCCAGAACCCTACAGCGGCCCCTGTCCTCCGGGTTCGGAACAGCTGATAACCCGGGTTACCGCGCAATCACGCCTCTGAACGCTTGAACTCGCTGCACTCTGGGCGCCGCCGGCACACCACAGCGTGTGCACACCGAGCGACGATCCGGAGGTCCCGCTGTGACCAGTATGTTTCCGCACCCGCCCGGCCCCCAGCAGCCCTTCGAGCCCGGCCGCGCCCCCGTTCAGGGCGCCGTGCCCCCGCCGATGCCGCCCGTCCCCGCGCAGCCGGACCTCGGAAACGGGGCGTCCCGCCGCAGGGCCTGGATGACCCACGGTGCGACGGCGTTCGCCGCGCTGGTCGTCGGGGCCATGATCGGAGGCGGCGGGGGGAGCACCGATCCGGCCGGCTCCCCCCGGCCCGCGCCGGCCGCCACCGTCACCGAGACCGCCGCCGCGGCGCCGGTACCGGCCGCGACCGTCACCGTGAAGGCCACGCAGAAGGTCACCGTCACGCCGAAGCCGACCAGGAAGCCCGGCCTGCCCAGCACCATCGACGGGGACGGCCAGTACCTGGCCGGCGAGGACATCCAGCCCGGCACTTACAAGACGGCCGGGCCCGGCGACGGCAGCTCCGGCTTCGGCTGCTACTGGGCCCGGCTCAAGAACACCTCCGGCGAGCTCGGCGCCATCATCGCCAACGACAACATCACCGGGCAGTCGCGTGTGACGGTCCGCAAGGGCGAGTACTTCGAGACCAAGGGCTGCCGGGCCTGGGAGAAGGTCGGCTGACGCGGCCTGGAGCCGCCGGCGTCCTCCGGCCCTGCGACATGGGCCTGCCGCGCTTCCCTGTCGCCCGGTGGTCCGGTCCTTCTCCCTTCAGCTCTTCGTCCCGGGCTTGTGTCTTTCGGCCCGGACCCAGTGCACGACCGGGCACTGCTGCCCCGGGCCGTCCGCGGTACCGCATACAGCGCCAGCAGTTCGCAGCCGTGTGACCGCCACCCGCCATACCCCCTTCACTTCACGAGAGGAAAGGCCGCGATGTCCGAGCCCGAGCAGTTCCTGGGTGCTCACGCCCCGGCGGAGGCCGTCGAGTCCGCCACGCGGGTGCCCGTGCCCCCCGCTCCTGCGACCGCGCTGGCGGAGGAGCCGGCAACGACCGGGCCGAGCCCTTCCCTCCGATCGCGGTTGCCGCAGGGCGTGATCCTGGCCCTGGGCGTCGGTATCGGAGCCGCGGCGGTCGGAGCCTGCTGGCTTTCCTTCTCCCTCCTCGGCGGTGACGAGGGCAAGAAGGCCGGCGGCAGCCCGTCCGCCACTGCCACGGCGGAGAGGACGCAGGCGCCGGAGCCGTTCGGCACGGACGGCACGATCACCCTCACCGAGGTCGGTGCCGGGCTCGAGGACGGGGCACTGTGCTCCGGAACGGGCGGCTACTCCGACATCAACCTCGGTACCCAGGTGAACATCTCCGACGCGGCGGGAACCCTGGTCGCCAGCGGCTCCCTCGGTCCCGGCGAGAAGGCCGAGACGGGCTGCACGTTCTCGTTCACGGTCGGGGACATCACGCCGGGTTCGAAGTTCTACACCGTCGCGGTGGGCCACCGCGGCGGCCTCACCGAGACCGAGGACGAGCTGCGGGCGGGCGGGCTCGAGTTCACGCTCGGCGGTTGACCCGCAGCGGGAGGGGAGGCGCTCGACGATGCGCGTACGGCGTGTACGACTCACCGGTGGCGGACCGGTCTGGGATGAGCGCACTCCCCGCCCCCGTGGTGTGCCGCGGGCCCGGCGTGGGGGATCACCGCAGACGGACCTGCTCATGGCGCTGGAGGACACCCTGCGCGCCACCGCGGACGCCCTGAAGCAGAACCGTCGACGCGAGGCGAAGGAGCTGCACCGTAGGGCGTTCCGGCTCGTGCAACGACTGCCGAGCCCCATGACCAGACGCCACCGGCTCGTTCTGGACGAGCTGACGCGGCGGCTCTGGCCCCCTCGCGTATGAGCGCCCAAAGCAGCCAACTTCTTTGCTCTATAGAACAGTTGATAACTCGGGTTACCAGTTTGTGAACTGCTTTGATGCCTTCACGGTCCCTAGGGTTCCGTCTCATCGGCAGGCGCCGCAGAGGACCCCCTTCCTCAATCGCACGCCCTGTCCCATCCCCCTCCCCGCATTCCCCAACCGGCCTTCGGGAGGCACCTCATGAACGAGACGGAACAGTCCGAGCAGAACGTGCAGCACTCCGCCCGTCCCACTTCTCCGCCCGTGGTCGACCGGCCCCTGCCTGTCGCCGGGCTGGTCGCGTCCCGCTTGGCGGAGTCGGCGCTGGTCGAGCCGGTGAAGGTCATTCTCAAGGAGGCTCTGGATGCCGGCGACGCCCAGGCGGCGACCTCGACCGCCCGGATCTATCTCGACTCCGTCGCCGTCGCCGGCTTCCGCGGCATCGGCCCCCGTGCATGGCTGAACCTCAGCCCCCGGCCCGGGGTGACCCTCGTCGTGGGGCGCAACGGCTCCGGCAAGTCCAGCATCGCCGAGGCCATCGAGACCGCCTTCACCGGTACGAACATGCGGTGGCACGGGCAGGATGCGACGCGCAGCAGCAACTGGCGGAACCTCCACGACGGCACGAAGCCGAAGATCGAGGTCAAGCTCGCCGTTGAGGGGGACGCGGGCGCGAGCACGCTCACCCGCACCTGGAAGGGCACGGGCGTTGGCGATTCCGAGGGCGAACTCAAGCGGCCCGGGCACGCTCCCGTCCACCTCGACCAGGTTGACTGGAAGCAGGCCCTGGCGGATTACCGGCCCTTCCTGTCGTACGTCGACCTCGACCGCATGATCAGCGGCAAGCCCTCCCAGATGTACGACGCCATCGCCACGATCCTCGGCCTGGGCCATCTGAGCGGCGCAGATGACCGGCTCCGGAGAGAGGAGAAGGCGCTCGACGACGCGGTGAAGGCGGCGAAGGACGAGGTGCCGGGGATCAAGGAGGCCCTGTACGAGCTGGAGGACGACGACCGCGCGGTCCAGGCACTGCTGGCCGTCGACGTTCAGGGGAGGCCGGACTTCGAGGCCGTCGAGGCGCTGGTGGCAGGCCTGCCCGCCGGCGCCGACGACGGCCTGCTCGCCGAGCTGCGCGCCGTGGTCGACCTGCGGGGCCCGGACCCGGCGCAGGTCGGTGCGGCAGTGAGCCGGCTGCGCGAGGCACTCGCCGTCGTCGAAGACGTGCGCGGGACCGGAGCCGAGATGGCCCGTCAGCGTGCCGATCTTCTTGAGCGTGCCCTGGCCCATAGCGACCGGCACCCCGACGAGGAGTCCTGTCCGGTCTGTGGGGCCGAACGGGTCCTGGACGCTGCGTGGGCCGCAAGTGCCACCGAGCAGATCGCCGTCCTGCGCCAGGAGGCGGAGGCTGCGCAGGACGCTCACCGCGAACTGCATTCTGCCACCAGGGCCGTGCAGGACCTTGCACAGATGCCGCCCCAGCGGATCCCGGCGGCTCTGGCCGATCCGTGGAGTGCTTGGACCGCATGCCGGACGGTCAGCGACCCCCGTGAACTCGCCCGGCGCGCCGAGGAGACCGCTGCCACTCTGGCCGACGCCTGCGCCATGGTCGGGAGGAGCGCCGCCCAGGAGCTGGAGAGGCGGGACGAGCGCTGGTGCAGGCTCGCCACCCGGTTGGCCGGCTGGGCTGAAAGGGCTCGTGCCGCCGATGAGGGCAAGCTCCGGTTGGGTCACATCAGGAAGGCCCGCACCTGGATCAAGACGCTCTCCACTGAGCTGCGCGAACAGCGTATGGAGGGATTCGCCGAGCACTCGCAGCGGATCTGGGAGAAGCTCCGCCAGGAGAGCGACATCGACCTGAAGGCCGTGAGCCTCAGGGGGGCTGAGAAGGCCACTGTCCGCAAGCTCGTCATGGACGTCTCCGTCGACGGCGAGGACGCCTCGGCGCTCAGCGTCATGAGCCAGGGCGAGCAGCACTCCCTCGCACTGTCGCTGTTCCTGCCCCGGGCGGCCACCGCCGACAGCCCGTTCGGCTTCATCGTCATCGACGACCCCGTGCAGTCCATGGACCCGGCCAAGGTCCACGGACTCGCCCAGGTCCTGCACGAGCTCGGGGAGCATCGGCAGGTCGTCGTGTTCACCCATGACACCCGGCTCCAGCGGGCTTTCACCAGCCAGGAGCTTCCGGTGTCCGTGTTCGAGGTCGAGCGGGGCACGGCGTCCAGGGTCAAGGTGAAGGCGGTCACCGACCCGGTCGCGCAGGCACTCGCCGACGCGCGGGCCATCGCCGGCACCCCGGACCTGCCCCCGGCGGCTCGGACGCACGTGCTGCCCAGCCTGTGCCGGATCGCCCTGGAGAACGCCTTCCTCGATGCCGCCTGGATCCGGCACCACCGCTCCGGCGGTTCCGAGCACGAGCTGCAGGCCGCTGTCGGCGACGCCGACAAGCTCATGAAGGTGGCGGCGCTGGCGCTGTTCGGCGATGTCAAGCGCATCAACGACGTCGTGCCGGAGCTGTCCGCCCGCCACGGG
Organism: Streptomyces sp. NPDC001380; assembly: GCF_042895785.1. NCBI lineage: Bacteria > Bacillati > Actinomycetota > Actinomycetes > Kitasatosporales > Streptomycetaceae > Streptomyces > Streptomyces sp. NPDC001380. The sequence continues at coordinate 17,369 of NZ_JBIAWP010000009.1, forward strand.
GCGCGCGTCTCCGCCCTCGTCAGGCAGTGCCAGAGCGGTGCCCACCCCCAGGGCGCCCGGATCACCGACCCCCACGGCTTCGTGAACGATGTCGAAGCCCTCGCGCAGAAGGTGCGCAAGCCGGCGGTGACCGCATGAGGAACGCCTCCCCGGCTTCTGCCGAAGATCTCCTGCTGACGGCCGACCGGCTCCTCACCTCCCGTCTCGGTGCCACGGGCACCGGCCGCCGCCGCGGTGCCTCCCTCGCTCTGCGAACCGCCCTGGAGATCACCGTCGACCATGTGCTGGAGGGTGTCGTGCCGGGACTCTCCCGCACCACCGCACGAGCCAAGATGCTCTGCCTCCGCTGCTACATCGCAGCGGAGACCGCACGCCGGGCCAATGCCGTCTGGTCGCACCTCTGCCTGGGGTGCCACTACCACCAGTACGAGATCGGCCCCTCGCACGACCAGGTCCGCACGTGGCGGGCGGAGGTCGGAGAACTGGTCCGGCTGCTGGCCAGTTGACCACTCCCGGTGGAAGACCACCGGACATTTCCGGTCGGTGACGACCTCAGTTCCTGCCAACCCGGTAGTGGACACCGCATGAAAGCGGAGACTGGCGGTCGACCAGTCTTCTGGAGGGGGAGAGATGGCGATCCGGATCCTGCCTGTATCCGAGGCGCAGACCGAGCTGATCGGTGCAACCGTCGCACTGGGGGACCGCTACACCAGGACGCTGGGGCTTCTGACGCCTCCGGCGTACCGAAAGGCGGCGGAGGACGGCGGCCTCCTGGCCGCCGTCGATGGTGATGAGGTGGTCGGTTACGCACTCTTCGGGCTTCCCAAGCGGATTCCGCATGTGCGGCTGGCCCACCTGTGCGTGGCCGAGGAGCGCCGCGGGGAAGGCGTGGCGCGACTGCTCGTGGAGGCGATCCGCGAACGACACGCGCAGCGGCTCGGGATCAAGGTGAAGTGCCGGCGGGATTACGGGCTCAGCGGCATGTGGTCGAAGCTGGGCTTCGTACCGCGTGGTGAGGCACAGGGACGTGGGCGCGACGGGGAGACGCTGGACGGCTGGTGGCTGAACCACGGACATCCGGATCTGTTCTCCGAGCTGGAGAGCGATGCGCTGCTGTCCGTGGTCATCGACCACGGCGTGTTCGCCGACCTGCGGGGGCTGAACCCCGCCGACGGTGCAGCGGAGTCGCAGGCGCTCGAAGCGGGCTGGTTGGCCGACATGGTCGAGCTCGCCTTCACTCCGCGGTTGCTTCACGACGTCCGGGAGATCGAAGACACCGCAGAGCGCAGGCACCAGCGGTCGGCGCTGCATGGGCTGCGCCAGGTCACCCCCGACCAGAGGGCAGTGGAGGAGCGGCGCACCGGACTGCTGCAGACGGCTCGGAAGGCCCTCCGCGATCTGCCTGAGGACTCCGTCCTGGACCGACGTCTGCGGTACGTGGCCGAGACGTCGTGTGCCGGACTGCAGGTGCTGGCCACACGGGATCCGCTGCTGCTCGGACTGGCGGATGTCGCCTGGGAGGTCGCGGATGTCCGGGTGGTGTCGCCGTCGGTGGTGGCGCTGCACGTGGACGAACTACGGCAGGCCCAGGTGTACCGGCCGGCCGACCTCATGGGCACCACGTTCAGAACGGGAGAGGTGGTACGTGGCGCGGAGGGCGAGCTGGTCGCGTTCTTCGACCAGTCGAGCAGTGACAACGGCTCGGCGTTCGCCCGGCGGCTGAGGGCCCTGGCTGAGGATGCGGTGGCGTGGCGGCGGGAGCTGTTGCGCGACGACCAGGGGCACCCGGTGGCCCTCTACGCGTGGGCGATGGACGGGGGGACGCTGACGGTGCCTGTGCTGCGGACTGCCGCCCATCCCCTGGAGGAGACGCTGGCCAGGCATCTGCTGTTCTCGCTCAAGCGCCTCGGCCGCGAGCACGGTGCCAGGGCGGTGCGCATCACGGATGCCAACCCGTCCCCGGCCGCACGCACTGCTGCAGGAGACGACGGCTTCTTCGAGTACGACAACGGACTGGCCGCCCTGCTGGTTGACGTCTGCGGGACTGCTCGGGCAGTCGGGCAGGCGGTCGGTGATGCGGCCCGCGAAGTGGGAAGGGACGCGGCCGAGCTTCCCGCGGGCCTGTCGGCTGAGGTGGCCGGTGTGGTGGAGCGCGCGTGGTGGCCGGCGAAGGTCATGGACTCCTTGATGCCGTCCTTCGTGGTCCCGATCGAGCCCCGCTGGTCCACGGAACTGTTCAACCTCCCCGCGACGCTGCTGCCGCGCAGCAACGAGCTGGGGATCAGCCGTGAGCTCGTCTACTACCGCTCGTCCGGACACCGGAACGAAAGCGTCCCGGCCCGCCTCCTGTGGTACGTCAGCGAGGGGCAGCCCGGCCAGGAAGGTCAGATGGCGATCGGCTGCTCTCGGCTGGAGGAGGTGGTGATCGACACACCGGACGCCCTCTTCTCCAGATTCGAACACTTGGGCGTGTATGGTCGGGCGGAGATCAAGTCGACTGCTGGGGTGTCCGGCAATGTCATGGCTCTGAGGTTCTCGGACACCGAGCTCTTCCCGGAACCGGTGACGCTGCGGCGTTTCCGCGCGCTGGCGAATGAGCTGGGGCTACCGTTGTCCCTGATGCAGCTGACGAAGATCAGCAGCGAGCTGTTCCAGGCGGTCTACCAAGAGGGGCACCGGAGGACGTGAACGAGTCGGCGCGCGCGATGCTGCTGTCCGTCCACCCGCGGTTCGCCACCGCGATCCTGGCAGGCAGCAAGACGGTGGAGGTGCGCCGTCAGCGCGTCGCCGCACCGCCCGGTACGCCGGTCGTGCTCTACGCCACGGCGCCCACCATGGCCCTGGTGGGCACCGCACGCATCGCCGCGGTTCAGGTCGGCTCCCCCCGGGAGGTCTGGTCGGCCCATTGCGACCGCACCGGGATCAGCCGGCACGAGTTCGACGACTACATGAGCGGGGCCACCCAGGCCAGTGGGCTCACCCTAGAGGAACCGGTTCCCTTCGAGGAGCCGGTTCCACTCAGTGCCCTGCGCGCGGCCGGGACGTTCCACCCGCCGCAGAGCTACCGGTACATCAGCGGCGACGCCCTGCGGCAGGTAGCGGAAGCATCCCCGGCCGCGGGTTCGGCATTGCGCAGTGTGCTGATGGATCCTGCGGCCGAGTCAACGGATGCGAAGCCGTAACAGGAGTGCCGACCGCGCCGGTACGGCCGGTTGTGACCGGGGCCGGCCAGCAGGGTGGGTAGGTAGGCCTGGCTTTCTGAGTCCGAATGACCGTGCGCCGCTGGTGAGGATGTGTAGGGTCCGCGTACGCGGTCACGCCTCACGCAGTTGAGCTGGTTCGTAGCGGAGATGGAACGTGTGGGCGTGGTCTCCCTCCAGCCAGTAGATCGTCATGGTGGACAGGAGGCGCTGCTTCACCCAGCGCGTCCGCGAGCTGACGGATTCGTCCTGGTCAAGTACCCATTCCTCCACCTGCCGTGGCAGGCCGAAAGTCATCGTGTACGCGGAGGGGGCGGCCGCCGGCCGCAGTGCCCACGTCCGGTGTGCTCCGGCCCGGTCCATGCGTCGCAGGTTGACCGTGTGTGTCGGGTGGGCCAATGCGTAGTCGACGAACGCCCGGAGATCGGCGGGCACGAGCCCGAGGACGAACGGCGCAGGCGGGAAGGCGAGGATCAGCCCGGGTGCGGACCCGTGCACTCCCCTCGCCAGCATCGAGATCTGCTCCGCCACTCCAGGTGCAACGTACGCGTCGGGATAGTCGCCGTTGAGCTGGGGGCGTAGCTGCCCGCGCAGCTGCTGTACGGACGGGAGCTCTCCCTTGGGAAGAGCTCTCATCTCCTCGTGAATGTTCTTGGCCGCCTCCAGGATGAGGTCCCGGAGACCCTGGAAGCCGGGGAGGGAGAGGTCGATCAGGGAGAGCTGGTGAGCGAGTGCGTACTCCTGGGCGCTGCTGGTGAAACCACCCGTTGCAAAGATCGCATAGCTGTAGCGGAACCGTGCTCGCGGCCTTCGCGGAGTGGCCTGGGGTGATCGTGGTGACGAGACGTGGTTCTCGTTGACGTCGTGTACGACGCCGTGGCCGTTGCGTACGACGGACAGCGGCACACGTGTCTTCGTGAACTTGGCTTCCAGGAAGAGTCGTACGGGGAGGGAGAACGGCGGCACGTAGCGGAACTCGCCGAGGACGTCCGCCTGGTGCCATGCGCCGCGGCCGCGGACGACGAGGCCGTGGTTCTGGACGTCGAGCACGTCCGGACTGTCGTCTCCGACGGTGAGCAGCTCGTAGCCGCTCGACTGCAGCAGCCAGGCCAGAACCTCTTCGAGGAGGTAGCCGCGGAGGGCGGGTTCGCTGATCACCCCGAGACCATAGGCGGTTCTGCCGTGCAGCGTCCTGCCTTCTATGGATTCCGCTCCCATCCCGGCAAAAGGTGTGTGCACCGAGTGGTTCGGCTGTCGGGCACTGTGGCCAGAGCCTGAGGTAGTCGGACGTGCTCGCAGGACGGCGACCATCGTGAGATGGGAATCGTCCTCGCTGTGAAGCAGTCGACTGGTCGACGCTGCCATGGTCGGCGGAAGTCGTGAGGGCCGTGCCTGTTCGGTGACGCCGAGCCGCCGGAGTGCAGTATTCGTCAACTTGACATGAATTACTCACGGGCGGCCATCCGGAGGGCAGCGTTCTGACATTCTGAGATGGACGAGAGGGGCCTCGGCAATGCGGTGGAAGATCCACGGGGAACGTCCTGTCTACGAGAACCCCTGGGTGAACCTGTGGCTGGTCGACATTGAGCAGCCGGACGGACGCCGCTGGGAGTACCACGTGGTGAAGCTGCGGCACCTCGCCGTGGCCGCAGTGGTGAACGACCACAAGCAGGTGCTGATGATGTGGCGCCACCGGTTCGTCACAGACTCCTGGGCATGGGAGCTGCCCATGGGGCTGGTCGAGGCCGACGAGAGCCCCGCCGAGGCCGCGGCTCGGGAGGTGCTGGAGGAGACGGGCTGGACGACCCGGGAGATGAAGCCGCTCATTTACGCCCAGCCCGCGAACGGCATCACCGACTCCGAGCACTTCGTCTTCCGGGCGGAAGCGGGTGAGTACACGGGTCCTCCGACCGAGCTGAACGAGTCGGATCGGATCGAGTGGATCCCGCTGTCGGAGCTGCGCGGCATGATCGACCGTCGCGAGATCGTCAGCAGCGGGTCGCTGGTCGGTGTGCTGTACCTGTTGCTGGACGAGGCCGGCCTGTAGTCATCGGGAGATGCCCCGGATACGCGAGGCCAGCTCGACGGCCGGTCGGACGGTGCGGTGGGGGGCCCGTTCCTGCCGGAACTCCTCGAGATGGGTGAGAACCCTGGGGGATGCCACGCCGGTCACGAGATCGAGGGCTTCGGCGGCGGTGGCGCAGGCCGACTCGACCTCGCCGCGTTGGAGGCGAGTCCGGGCGAGCCAGAAGGTGTGGAACGCCCGGCCCCGCAGGTTCGCCGTCGGCTCGCCCCGAAGCGCTTCGGAGATGAGAGGTTCGGTCGCACCCGCGTCGCCGAGCCGGCCCAAGGCGATGCCTGTGTCCACCGTCGGTTCGGTGCGGTCGAAGTACCGGACCCACTCCGGATCGTCGTCCACCGGGTCGACGCGCTGGAAGTGGCGGCGCGCCTCGTCGAGTGCCCGATGCGCTCCGCCGGCCCGTCGTATGGTCGTGAACATCGCCAGGTGCGGAAGTATCCCCGGCCGCGGGTTCAGTACTGCGCGGTGTGCTGATGGATCCCGCTCCTGCATGAACGGACGCGCGGTCGGCGCAGCAGCGTCGATCTGATGCAGTCGGCCTTCTGTTCACCGAACAGGGCTTGCGTTGTTGTGGGCGAAGCCAGGCGGTTGCCGGAGCGTCAGCGGCTGCTGGTGCTGCTCTGTTGGATGGAGTCAACGGTTTGCTTCTGCGTAGGCACGCCGATCGGCAAACGCCCTGAGCCGGTCACGGGAGCCACGCAGCGGAAGCCCGTGTCGTCGTCGTACATATCGGCTGAGGCATCGTTGAAGGTGGCCGGTGCGGCTCGGGAGAACGGGCTGGTGAAGGCGCTGCCCTTGAGTTCATGGCGACCGGCGGTCGTCTCTGTGCTGCACCACTCCCACGTGTTGCCGCACATGTCGTAGACCTCGAAGGGACTGACCCCGCTGTGGTAGCGGCCGACGGGGGTGGTGCGCCCGAGTCCGCCTTCGCGGACGTTGCACTTGGCCGGGGTCGGCTGGTCCCCCCATGGGTAGATGCGGCCGGCAGTTCCGCGGGCGGCCTTCTCCCACTGCTGGCTGCTGGGCAGCGCCTTGCCCGCCCACGCCGCGTAGGCGGTTGCGTCCCGCCAGGTCACGTAGACCACCGGATGGTCGCAGAGCTCGTCGGGGACGTGGCCGCCGTCCCAGTGCAGGGGCGGCCGGTGCCCGGTGGCGGTGACGAAGCGGGCGTAGTCGGCGTTGGTGGTCGGGAAGACGTCGATGTAGTAGGCCGGCAGGTGAACCGGTTGATTCTCGGGGCCGCAGAGGAAAACACCCCCGTCAACCAAGGACATCAGCTTGCCGTCGCCGTGGTGCCTGATCTGGTGACACGCCCCTGGACCCGGGCTCTCCTCGGCCTGCGGTTTGGGGATGTCTCCCAGCCGGGTGTCGGCCAGGGCGCTGAACCGGGCGTGGACCTCGGGAGCCGACTGGGCGAGCGAGGTGTCCAGGGCGGCCTGGTTGACCGGACGGGGACGGATCGCCTCCCCGCCGGCCTCCCATTTCGAGATCATGCGGTCGCTGACGCCGAGGTGTGCGGCGAACGCGCGGATGCTCATCCGCTTGGCTTCCCGTAAGGCGCGGACTTCTCGTCCTGACCAGCGCTCTACCGTGGCCACCTGCGACTCCTTCGGCGGGTCCTTGCAGGTCAGGCTATCGGCTGATGCTCAGTCGCGCCGTGTTTTACAGGTGCTCCGCCGGGGTCTCGGAGTACTCCTTGCGGAGGAGGTCGATGACGGGGTGATCTGCGGCGTAGGCGGTGTCGTCGATGAGACCGATGGCGCGGACGCCGATGGAGGTGTTGGTGGCGAACGCGGCCTGCATGGCAGGAAGATCGGCGAGCCTGATCGGGGCCGAAGTGGTGTGCTCGTGCGCTTGCTTGAGCAGGTGCATGGGTCACCCCGGCGAGGACATCCGCCTGGGGCCAGACGACCTGCTCGCCGTCGTAGAAGGCAACGTTCCAGGTGCCGCCCTCGGAGATGAGCCCGTCCTCCTCGGTGAAAAGGGCATCGTCGAAGCCGTTCAGTTGCGCGGCACGGCGGTGGGAGAGGGCTCCGAAGAGGCCGACATGCTTCACGGCGGGCATGTCGCGACGGTAGCGGACCGACTGGACGCGCAGAGGCGGCAGAGGCAGATCGGCGGCCGGGCGCGCGGTCACGAGTACGTGCGGTTCGGCTGCGGCCCCGGGATGCCCCATCTCCAGGGCCGGGTCGAAGATCGTTACTCGGGTGACGAAGGAGCCTGTGGTGGTGCTTACGGCCTTGCGGACGAGGTGTCGCACGCGATCGGGGTCCAACTCGGCGTCGAAGACGGCCCGGCAGTCCCGGACCAGGCGCTCCATGTGGAGCGTCAGCCCGCGCACGCGCTGGTCGTCGACGCGCATGGAGGTGAAGTGCCCGTAGTTGGTCAGTGCGAGTGCCGCGAGCTCGTCGCGGCCGACAGGCCTGCCGTTCAGTTCCGACATGCCGCCAGTGTGGCACCAGGTCGATCTTCTGCTCGACCGGCCGGACGCCCGGACGCGCGAGGTTCGGCAGAAGTTCGGCACCGGGGCGGCGCGGTTCGGCGCTGGGGCAGCGCAAGGGCATTCCCGGCAGAAGGGTGTCGGAACCACGCTGGGCTGGTCACTGGTTCCTAGCTTCCGGGAAGGCCCATGACCCCCGAATCCGCCGTCGAGAGGCCGCGCGCGACGTTGAGGCCCACGCCCGTGCTTCCGGCCGGGTGCGGTCGACGTGTCCATGTGCCGGAAGCCTTCTCCGCTCACGAGACCCCCGGCGTCGTCGAGCAGCAGGAACCCTGCCGTGCAGCCCGTCAGGACTCTGTGCCGACGTCGGCCGGCGTCGGCTTCGCATCGGCCTTCATCGGGAGGGAGGAGCCCATGCGCGTCATGACCCAGCGGCCGGGAACGGTACGGGCCCTCGCCTGGAGGATGGACTTCAGCTTCTATCCGGCCTCAGTGCCGTTGGTCCGCGCCCAGGTCCGGCGCACGGTGGCCGACTGGGGCTTCGCCCCGGAACTGGTCGACGACGTCGAACTGGTGGCGACCGAGCTGGCTGCGAACGCCGTGCTCCACGGCCGGGTCCCCGGTTGGGAGCTGTTCACCGTCCGGTTGGTGCCCGGCCCGCACGGGCTCACCGTCGAGGTGAGCGACGGCAGTCCCCGGATGCCCGTTCCGGTGCGCGGTGGCGAGGACGACGAGGGCGGCCGGGGTCTGCACTTGGTGGAGGCGCTGAGCAAGCGCTGGGGAGTCGCCCGGCGGTCCGGCTCCGGAAAGTGCACGTGGGCGCTGCTCGCCGTGCGCCTTCCCGCATACCTGTACGCAGCGCATCGCGCCGCGCGTCCGGCGGAGGTACACGCATGCTGATCCCCTCCTGTTCCGGCAGTACGCCCGACGCGTGCCTGCCCGCCGGCTACCGGTGTACCAGTGGAGCCGCTTCACCCGCTGACGGGAGGGCGTTCACGTTCGGGGACCACCTCGTCGGGTCGGCCCCTACCGCTCTGGAGTGGGTCCGCGCCCGCCTGCAGCAGATCGCCCAACAGCTCGATCCACCGGCACCGCGAATGGCCGCGGACTGGCTGGGAGACGAGAGCCAGTACGCCCGCAGCATCTCCGCGCTCCTGAGCGGCGCCTCCTTCAGCGTGGACCTCCGGCAGGACGGGGTGGCCTACACGGTCAGCGCCGAACCGGCCGTGGCGGCGAGGACCCTGCGGAGGGCTCCTGACGAGCTCCGGCCTGTCGCACTTCCGGACGGACCCGCACATCCGAGCACGTGGGGCGCCGGCCCGGCCGGGTGCCGGGACCACGTGCCGGCCGGCAGACGTCCATCGAGCCTCCGGGGCCCCAGGCGCACGCGCGCGGTGACGCGCTGGCTTGCGCTTCTTCACGCGGTGGGCTTCATCCGCCGCTCCGATCAAGGCGGAGCGGAGCAGGCGTGTCGTCGGCGATTCTGGCCCCCGACCCGCTCGGGATGTGCCGGAACTGCTTCCGGCATGCCCCGGGCCGACGACCCCGGGTGCGCTCCGCAGCGCACCCGGTCCCGATGAACGACGAACCGAGGAGTGTCCCGTGCCCGAGAAGGTCACCAAGGACAAGGTGCTGTGCTACGTCGTCCGCGACGGGCAGCTGCTGGTGTTCCGGCACACCGACTACAGCTACGAGGAGGTCGGCATCCAGGTGCCGGCCGGCAGCGTGCGGCCCGGTGAGACCCCCGAGGCCGCGGCGCTGCGCGAGGCACGGGAGGAGACCGGCCTGCACGACTTCAAGGTCGTGCGCAAGCTCGGCGAGACCGAGTACGACATCAGCCCCTACCGGTTCGAGATCCAGCGCCGCCACGTCTTCCACCTGGAGCTGACCGAGCCCACCCCGCCCCGGTGGGCCAGCCAGGAGGAGCACGACGGGGAGCAGGAGCCCACCCGCTTCGAGTGCTTCTGGATCCCCCTGGAGAGCGCGCACATCCTCCAGTCCGGCCAGGGCGCCCTGCTGGGACGCCTCTACGACTGATCCCCGCCCGGTCACGGCAGCACGAGGAGGCAGCCGATGCACCGCACCACCGGACAGCACGACCCGATCGAGGAGTTGTACCGCAGCCTGGACCCCGCCGACACCGCGAGCGCCGTGTCGGTGATCCTGAAGCTGCGCGGTGAGACCTGCGACATCGACTGCCTGTACTGCTACGAGAAACGCAAGGAGTCCCCCGGAGGAGCGCGGATCGACGCCCGGCAGGTCCGCCGGCTCACCGAGCTCTTCCGGGGGCGGCCCCTGACCGTCGAACTGCACGGCGGTGAGCCCCTGACCGCCGGCCGTGACCACGTCGCCGACGTCCTCGGCGAGCTGGCCGCCCAGTCCTCGGTGGTCCGCGTCTCGTTGCAGACCAACGGCGTCCTGCTGGACGGCCGGTGGCTGGACCTGTTCGACGCCCTCTACCCGGACCTGAGGATCGGCATCTCGCTCGACGGGGACGAACAGGGCAACGCCTGGCGGGTCGGCTACGACGGCATACCCGTCTACCCGAAGATCGCCAAGGCCCTGCGGCTGCTGGCCGAACGAGGCCGCACGGCCGGAGTGATCACCGCGGTCACTCCAACCGTGCTGGGCCGCGCCGAGGCCGTCCTGGACCACCTCGCCGACTTCGGCGCGGTGAACGCCGTCAGCTTCGTCCCCTGCTTCGACGCCTCGGTCCGGCGCGGTACCGCGTCCGTCGGCCGCCGTCCACCGGCCAGCCGGCTCCTCCAGCAGGCCCGTGTGACGGACTCGGGCGGCCCGGACTGGGCGATCAGTCCGGCGGAGTACGCCGACTTCGTGCTGGCCGCCACCGCCCACTGGATCGCAGCCGGCCACTTCACCCGCATGAAACTGGAGCCCGCGGTGTCCACCATCCGCCGCCTGCGCGGGCTGGGCACCGGGTTCTGCCACTTCTCCGACCTGAAGTGCGACCACGTCTTCACCCTCTACCCCGACGGCCGTCTCGGCAGCTGCGACGAGTTGCCCTGGCCCCAGGCCCGGCTCACCCTCCTGGACCAGGCCGCCGACCAGGAAGCGGTCGTCGCTGCCCAGCGAGGCTCGCCCCTGCTGGGCAGTGCCAAGTCCCTGATGCACCGGTGCACCGTCTGCGAGTACCGCGACACGTGCGGCGGGGGCTGCACGGCCACCCGATTGCGCTACGACAGCAGCGGTGCCCAGGACGACTACTGCGACCACCGGATGCGGCTGGTCGACGGCGTCGCCGCCCTGCTCGCCCACCCCGCCGACCTCGCGGGTGCCCGGTGCCGGAAGGTGCGCTGGCGGCCGAGGAGGCCGAACAGCATGCGCGACGTCACCGGCTTCCTGACCCGCTGGGACGACCCGGCCGCATCCCGGGCCCGTGTGCGCCTGCACACCAGCGGCCACGGGAACGTCAACACCGTCGGACTGCCCGGCGTCCATGCGGCCGACGACCTCGACCCCTCTCATCCCCAGTGGCATGACGCGATCGAGCCCGGCGCCCGCCCTCTGATCGACGCCGTCACCCGTACCTGGGGGTTCGTCACCTATGACAGCTGTCAGGGGCACCCCTACGCCGGGCTGGACATGCCGCCCGCAGAGCGGCGGGTCGGCGTCCTTCCCCGCGACCGCGGCGAGTACCAGGCCGCAGCCTCCGCCCTGTGCCGAGCGACCATGGCCGCCGAGCCCCGTCTGCCCGAGCCGGTGCGGGTGCTCGTCGGCCGCTCCGAGTTGGCCTGCGAGACCACCGGCCGAACCGTACCGGTACTCGACCTCCGCCTCCGTCCCGCTTCCGGGCGCGGGTGGTCCGCCTACTTCGCGTCCTTGGACGAGGCCACGGAGCACCTGGCAGCCGCACTCCGGCACGAGCGGCCGGAGCCCGGCGCCGGCTGCGCCTGCCCACCCCCGCTGTCGGCCGCAACCCGGACGGCAGAGGAGGCACGGGGGTGAACAGAACCGGAGACCAGTTGGAGACCAGTCAGCTCCTCGGCCGCCTGACCTACTTCCACGTCCTGTTCATCGAGCCCGTCCTGGATCCCTCGGCGATGCCGAGCTCCGGTGAGATGTGCTGCAACCACGGGCCGGACCCGGCTCCCGCTTGGCCGACCGTCGACCAGGTACTACGGCCCACCGCCTGGAACGCCGTGGACGAGGTCGCCGCCACCATCCCCGCCCACCATCAGGTATGCCCCCGCCGGTCAGGAAGCTGCTGCGCGGCCTGCCGGACGGCCACGGCGAGCGCCGCGGTCGCGGCGGCCTGGGCAGAGGCGGAACACCGCGCCTACCACCGGACGCCGCCTTCCGAAGACGTCCTGCACGCCTGCCGTACCGCAGGGGCCGCACGACTGGGCGGTGCCTTCGCGACCCGCCACACCGAACCCTGCCCGGCCGTGGACCGCGCCGTAGCCCGTGTCCTGCCTGCCCTGGTGCCTTCACCGGACGTGCTGCCGCTGACCGGTGAACTCCTGGCGCTGTGGACGGACCCCGCCACGGCAGCCCGGCGGCCCGTCGTCGGCTGGCTCAACCACTGCACCGGCCTGGACGACGTCCGCCGCGTGCTCCAGACGAGGAGGTTCCACACGTGATCCACATCTCCGAGACCGCCACCGTCGGCAGCATCGAGGGGTTCATCGACGACAGCGAACGGGCCACGCTCACGCAGGTCATGAGCGATGTCCTCGCCTCCGCCGGAGCCGAGAGGTTCGGCACGGCACGGACCACCTCCATCCACGAGATCCCCGGTCACACCGCCGAGCAGGCCATGGCCGTCTACGAGCCTGCCGGCCGCACCGAGGCCCCCGAGATCCCGGAGGAGGCCGAGAAGCTCCTCCAGCACGCCTTCGACCGGGCCAGGCCTTCCCTGTCCCGCCTCATGCCCTCCATCACCACGTGCCGCCCGTGGACCTACGTCGAGTACGGCCCCGGCCAGCACATCACCAGCCATCTGGACGGCATCGCTCCCGACCCCCTCGCCCGGACCCGGCAGATCGCCGGCATCAGCGTCGTGATCACCGAGGCGGAGGCCGGCGGCACCTTCTACGTCGAGACCACCTCCAGCGAGCACCTGTGGCGCACCCGGCTCGACGACGCCCGGGTCCACGGCTACGCGGACGGCATGTGGCTGGCCCACGACGGCGCCGACCTCTCCGCGGACTGGTTCCGCATGATGCCCCGCACCCGCTGGAACGTGGATCCCGGGCCCGGCACCGCCCTGCTCTACGGCTCGCAGATCGTCCACGGCACAGAGCCGGTGTTCCGAGGCCGGGTGGCGAAGTTCATCAGCTGGCTCGTCGCCGAGGAGGACTGCTCCGTCGCCTCGCCCTCCCGGAGGTGAGGAGTTGTGCTGCTGGCACTCGAAGGAATCGCCGGAGCCGGCAAGAGCACCCTGCGCGATCGGATCCTGGCCGCCGCCGCAGCCGAAGGCATCCCGACCGGTCACATCGGCCAGTTCTCCTGGTTGTCCCTGCGGGCCACCCGCGCCATCGTCAGCCTGCGGTCCGGGAAGCCAGCCCCCGAACCCGAGCATGCCTCGGCCGCCGTCCGACGTGACCTGGAACTGCACGCACGCCACAACCTCGTCCCGGCCCTCCGCCGGGGGCCCGTGGTCGCCGACCGGTTCGTCCTGTCCACCGCCTGCCTGCTGGCCCTGCTGCACGGGCAGCCGGTCGAGGGGTACGTGGAGCACGTTGCCAGGACGGCGCCCCTACGGCCGGCGCTGACCGTTCTGCTCACCACCCCGCCCCCGGTGTGCTGCGCCAGGCTGGCCGCCAGGACGGCCCGACGGCGCTTCACCGAGGACCCGCCCACCGCGGCGCGTCTCGCCGACCTCTACGACCAAGCGGCAGCCGCCTGGCAGCGGACGACCGGACTGCCCGTCCTGCTGCACCCGTGCACCACCGGGCACGACCTCGCCCTCCTGACCACCGCCTGCCTCGACCGGCTGCGTGAAGCCGCCCGGACGACGCCCCGAACTCGGGAGCCGGACCATGCGCCTGCACCCACTGCACCCCGCCGCCTGGGTCCTTGACCGGATCCGCGACTCCGGCTGGCAGGTGTACGACCTGCTCGCCTTCACCAGAGCCAGCACCCTGGTCCTGGTCGGCCACGACGGCGATCCGCCCGTCGTCCTCAAGGCCGGATTCGGCAGCAACCACGTGCTGGCCGAACTCGACCACGACATCCGACCGGCCGCCTACGGCTTCTACTGGTACGCCCAGACGACCCCGCAGGAGCGCGCCCTTGCCCGGGACAACTTCCGCCACGAGGCCGCCACCGCGCAGGCCGCCACCGGAGCGCCGCACGTCGTACCACTGCTGGAGCAGGGCAGTTGCGACCGGTTCGACTGGTACACGATGCCGTACTTCCCCCAGGGCAACGTCCGATCCCTGCTGGTCTCCGGTCCCGAGCCGGAGCCCCGGCGCCTGGCCGCAGGGCTGGGCATCCTCGCCGACGCCGCCACGGGACTGCACGCCCTCCACCAGCGCGGGATCGTCCACCGCGACGTCTACCAGGAGAACATCCTCGTCCATGACGGCCGGGGGCTGATCACCGATCTGGGAGCGGCGCGTCACACGGACCGCCCACGCGGCCCCGCCGGACGCGGCCCCGAAGTGCACTGGCCTCCGGAGTACGCGACTGCTTACGACCGGGCCACCCCGGCCGCCGACGTCTTCAGCCTCGCCGTCCTCGTCCACCGCCTCCTCTGCGCGGACATTCCCCGACTCGGCGGCCATCCCCGCCTGGCCACCGCCCCGGCGCCCCTGCGCCCCCTGATCGCCGCAGCCCTCGCACCCGAGCCGGCCGACCGGCCCGCCATGGACGAGCTGCGCGACGCGCTACGACAGGCGGCGGCCACGACCGCCTTGCCTGCCCGACGCGGAACCTGACCAGCCCCGCACGGAAGGACACCGCGGTGCGCACCGCCCGATCCCCGCCGAAGCCCCGGCCGCTCACCCCATCCAAGACCCGTACAACGACCTGAGAGGGCTCACACACCATGGAGAACACCGACCGGATCAGTGACTTCCTCGCCGCCGTCGAGGACCTGCGCGGCGACGACGAGTCGGTCCGCACCACCGCCCACACCTCCAGCGTCTCGGCCGAGGGCTGGCCGAGCGGCGAGGCCGGAACCGGCTCCGCCGCCTGACGACGAGACGCACCACCTGGGGCCGGGCCCTCAGCCCGGCCCCAGGCCTCACACCACCGAGGAGGCATCCCGTGGAAGCACCGACCGCCGACCCCCTGCTGCCCCTTGCCGCCGTCCAGCGGTTCCACCGGACCCGGATTCACCGGATCCGCGCTGTCATCCAGCCCACAGCGCTGCAACCCGCCGTCACTCCGGCTTCTGCCTCCGTGGACTACGCCCTCGCCCACCATGTCCTCGAAGGGGCCGAAGCCGCTGCCCGCCGCCGGGACATCCCGGCCTTCGACTGGTACCGCGGCCATCCGGACGCCAACGTCCCCGCCCTCTCCACCGCCACCGTCGCCGGTCCCCGTGCCGTCCTCGCCCCCGAGCTCGCACGCCTGCCCCGATCCCCGATCTCCGAGACCCCCTACTACGTGCTCGGACCCGACAGCGCCGCAGCCCCGGACGGCTTGCGGGAACTGGCCGTCACCGCATACGCCACCGCTGCCGAGGCGGGCTTCGGCGCACTGCTCGCCGACCACGCCGTCGTCCTCTGCCTCCTACGCCCCAGGAGGCTCGGCGAGACCCTCGACAGCTGGACCATCACCCGGCTGCCCGGCACCGTCTTCTGTGACCACGCCGGCGACCCCGTCGTCCTGGCCCGCGACCTCATCCACGAGGCGGGCCACAACTGGCTCAACGACGCCTTGACCGCCACCGGCACCAAGATCAGAGAGGAGGAGCGGTTCTTCTCGCCCTGGAAGGGCACGAACCGGCCCGCCTTCGGCTTCCTGCACGCTTGTTGGGCCTTCCCTCTCACCATGCTCTACACCGCCCGCGTCCTCGACCGGACGAGCGGGGACCTCCGCTGCTTCCTCACCGCCTACCTCAACCAGCAGCGAGGACTCCTGGCCAGGACCGCCGACGACCACGCCCGGGCGCTTGCCCTCGTCCCCGATCCGGACCTGCTCCACCGTCTCCGTGTCGTCCACAGGGAGGCGCTCAGCCTGTGAACACCTCCGCCCTCGTCGTGGACGGACCCGGACTGGCCCTGCTCGTCCACCCCGGCGACGGCCCGCCGGTACAGGTGCACACGGGTGCCGCCAACCTCGAACTCGGCGTCCCCGTCGGCGACACGACCACCTTCAACGTCGGCTCCGTGGCCAAGCAGATCACTGCCCACCTCGTCCTGCTCGCAGCCCGCCAGGGACTGCTCTCCCTGGACCGACCCGTCACTGCTCTGCTGCCGCGCTTCCGCATCCCCGACGTCACCGTGGCAGACCTCCTGCTCCACCACGGCGGTGTCCGGGACGCCGAATCCCTGCTCTCCCTGGCCGGTCTCCGCGACCTGGACCACTACACCGCCGACGACCTTCTGGCCCTGTCCTACCGGCAGACCAGTCGAGCTGCCCCGCCCGGCCGATTCCTGTACAGCAACACCGGCTACCTGCTCATCGCCGAGATCCTGCGAACCGTCCACGGCACCGACCTTCTCGACCTCGCACACCAGCAGCTCTTCGCTCCGCTGGGCATGGCCTCCACCTGCTTCAAGGCCGACCCGCGCCAGGCTGTCCCAGGCAGCGCATCGGCCTACCAGGTCACCCGGGCCGGCTGGGAGCACTGCGCCCGTCCTGTGGCACTGCCCGGCCCCGGCTCCCTGTGGTGCACTGCCGCCGATCTGGACCGCTGGCTCGCTCACCTGCACAGCACCTGGCTCCAGCACCCGGATGTCCGGCTTCCGGCCGAGGCCGACCTTCCCTACCGCGTCAGCGACCACCCGCCCCACCTCTACGGCCCGGGCCTGTACGCCGATGCCCGACCCGAGCACGCCGCCGTCTTCCACTACGGCCATGAGCAGGGCTTCTCCGCCGCCGTCCACCTCGCCCGCGAAGGCCTGCGCGTCATCTGCCTGTCGAACCACGCCGCGCTGCCTGCCGACCACGTCGTCGCCGCGCTGCTCGACGTCATCCGCGGAAACCCCGACGGGGATCTCCCCGCTGCGGTCTCACAGGCCGCCCTGCGTCCCCTGAATCAGCGCCCCTTTGCCCCTTCCCGCCTCCACAGCGCAGATGCGGTCGGGCAGACGGATACCTCGCACACGGTGCTCGGCACCTACACATGTGATCAGGTCCCGGGTGCGCTGAGGCTCTCGTACAGTGACGGAGCGCTGCACCTGTGGCGCAGAGGCACCTGCGACCGCCTTGTGCAGGCCGGACCGGCGGCCTTCCGCGGGAGGGGTTACACGCTTGTCCTGCCCGCTGCTGGGGATCGGCCCGTTGGGTACGAGTGCTTCACCCTCAACCTCGATCGGGCGCCTGGACTGCAGTACCTGTCGACCAGCGGGGGAAGTCAGTGCGCAAGGAATCCATGAGCCTGTTCACCGGCACCGCCGACTACTACCGCCAGTACCGCCCGGGCATCCCTGAGGAGGTCGCCGCCGTCCTCGACCGGGCCGCACCGACTGCGGCTCCCCGCCGACTCCTCGACATCGGAACCGGAACCGGCATGGTCGTCGAAGCCCTGGGGGGCCGGTTCGACGACATCATCGCCGTCGACAACGACACCGGGATGCTCCATATCGCCGATGCCGTCCTGAGGCCCGCTCTTCCCCCTGGAAGCAGCCTGGCCCTCGTCGCATCGCGAGCCGAGGACTTCCGGCCACCCGCCGGATGGCAGGCCCACCTGGTCACCATCTGCCGGGCTTTCCACTGGCTCGACCAGGCAACGGTGCTCGAACTCCTCGATGACCAGGTTGCGTCGGGCGGCGCAGTCGCCGTCTTCGGCGACAGCAGCTTCTGGTCGGCCGGCACTCCCTGGAAGCAGGCCGTATGGTCCGTCGTCCAGGAATTCCTCGGCGGAGAACGGCGCGCCGGCAGCAGCACCTTCGAGCACCACAACCGGCCCTACAGCGAGGTCATGGAAGAGTCCCCCTTCTGCCAGGTCGAAGAGACCCGGGTGCCGGTGCACCGGACGTGGACCACCGAGGGCATCCTCGGCTGCCTCCACTCCACGAGCTTCGCCGCACCCCATCTCCTCGGCGATCGCCTCACCGACTTCGGCACCGCCGTGAAGGCCGCTCTGTCCGAGCACAGCAGCGGCGACACCTTCACCGAGGACAACGACTTCCTCATCCGTATCGGCCGCCGGGGGTGAGGCGTGGACTGGTCCTGCGCAGGTCGGTGGGGTCGGCAGGCAGCACAACGCCGCCCAGGCCGCGCACCCCGTGCATGTCCGGAGCCTGGAGCAGCTGCGTGCCATGGGAGTGCTGGTCGGCAGCTACCAGCCGCACCGCCTCAAGGCCAGTGGCGCGCGGGGGAGGTTCCGGTGGGAGGAGGCGTTGGAGCGGCTGGCGCCACGGGTGGGATAACCCGCGCCGGTGCCGTAGGCCGACGGGTACAGGGACCCGCCCGCCGCGGGAATCCTGCGGATCGGGGCCGGGTGCCGGAGAACACTCCGGCACCCGGCCCCATGCCCGGTCAGCGGGCGGGCCGCCTCGGGGGCGGTGGCGGCTGCGTGCGTGCGGGGGCTGTGGCTGGTGTGACCGCTCCGGAGGCGGCGGTGGTCCTGGTGCGTGCTCGTGCTGCGTTGACGTGCGGGGGCGTGGGTGTGCTGGGCAGGTGGGTGTCGCGGCGGATACGCCAGGTGAGGACCGCGGCGGCGGAGTCGGCGCTCGTGAGTTCGCGGTGGCCTGTTGTCCGGGTGAGCAGGTTCAGTGCGTTGTGGCCTGCGGTTTCGGCTTCGCTGAGGGTGGCGGCGAGAGCGGGCCAGTGGGGATCGTCGAGGATCTGGGTGGCCAGGCCGGTGGGGAGCGCCTGGCGGACGGCTGTGGCCTGCCGGTCCTGGACGGGCCGGGGGAGGTGCCGGCCTCGGGTGGTGAGGGCGGCCAGGGGCTTGGCGGTCTGCCGGGTGTAGGCGGTGCGCAGGTGGTCGGCGGCTGTGCGGGCGGCCTGGGCCTGGTGCTGGTGGCCGCATGCTGAGTGCTGCTTCGCGATGAGGATGGCGAGCAGGACGAGGCCGGAGAGGAAGGCGGCCGTTGCGGCGCCGTCCTCGTCGCGGCCGAGGGCCGGTCCTGCGGTCAGCAGGGCGCGGGCGGCCGAGCGCATGGCGCGCAGGTCGGCCGTGGCGGCCCGGGTATGGGCGATGACCGTGCGGTCCAGTGCGCGGGCCGCCTGCGCGATCTCCTTCCTGGTGAGAACGGTGCTGGTGGCTGCGAGTGCGTCGAGGATCTCGATACTGCCGCTGATCGTCGCGGCGGCCCGGCTGTCGTCGGGCTGGTCCTCGACCAGGGTGGCGGTGGAGTGGTCGACGGTGGTGCCGGCCTGTCGTCGGGCGGCGGCCGGTCGGGTGCGGGGGTCGGGGTCTGAGTAGCGGGGCTGGTCTGCTCCGACGGCGAGGCGGGCGCGGATCCTGGGCAGGGAGAGGTCGGGGGCGAGTGTGCTGCCGGAGAACCAGACGGGTTCCTGGCGCCCGTTGCGGTCGCCGGGGAGGGCGAACTTGTAGCCGATCGGGTCGCCGGAGGGCGCGCGGCGGATGCTGACCCGCACGCCGTGTCCGGCGAGGCGTGCGAGGAACTCCTCCTCGCCTGCGGCGCCGGCCAGGGACTGGCGCACGGCGGTGCGCAGCGCCTCACGTGGGGTGTGGTCCAGGCTGCGGCGCCGGGCTTTGCGCTGTTCGGGGCGGGTGGGGCGCTTGGGGGTGGTGCGCCTGCGGCCGGGGGTGCGGGTGTGGGCGAGGCCGGTCAGGCCGAGGTCGTGTTCGATGCGGGTGAGCTCGGCTTCGATGCGCGGCCAGTCGCCGCGGATGCGGGGCTGGGTGAGGTTGCCGCGCATGAGGGTGGCCAGGATGTGGATGTGGTCCTCCGCATGGCGCACGGCGATCCAGCGGCAGCCGTCGGGATCGCCGTCGGGTGCGATGCCGGCGGCGGCCACGACGCGGCGGGCGATGCGGTCCCATTCCCGGTCGCCCAAGTGTCGGTCGCCGGGGTCGGCGCGTACCGAGCAGTGCCAGACGTGCTCCTTGGGTGCTTTGGCGCCGGCTTGGAGGACACGCAGGTCCAGGGCCTTGCGCAGCTGGGCGAGGGTGGTGTCCGGGTGGCGGCCGGGGTCGGGGGTGAAGCCGTCCCAGGAGCCGACGATGTGGGGGTCGGTGTGCTCGTTGTGCTCGCCGGGGCCGTAGAGGTACGTGAGCAGGCCCAGGGTGGAGGAACCGCGGCTGACGGAGGCGATCACCGGTTCCTCCGCTTCGCGAGGCGCATCGCGGTCTCGTCCAGGGCGGTGAGGAGGGCGCGGGCGTCGGAGAGCAGGGCGCGGCCCGCGGTGAGGGCGTCCCGGACCGGGCCGGGCGGGAGGGTTGCGCCGGAGTTGTAGGCGCGGGTGAGCTGGTTGACGTTGTTGCCGAGCCTGGCGATCTGGGAGCGCAGGGCGGCGGCCTCGTCGATGGCCGCGTCCAGGCGCTCGTCGCGGGTGGTGAGGGGTGCGGCGTCGTCGGCCAGGGCCTTGCGGGCGATGTAGGAGGCGACGGAGATGCCCAGGGCGGTGGCGCGGCGGCGGATCTCGGCGTCCTCGGAGGGGTCGAACCGGGCGGTGCGCTTGACGGTCTTCAGGTTCTGCGGGTCGCGAGGGCGGCGCTTCGGTGTGCGGTGGTGGCCGGCTCGGGCGGCGGCAGGGGTCTGAGCGGCGGACGGGTCAGGGATGGGCTGCTCCTCCTGTGGCACCCCCTGGTGCCGCAGGTCCGGCGGTGCCGCGTGCGCCCTCGCGCGCGGCACCGCCGGCTCGCCTCCGCCCCCCTGGGCGGAGGCATCCGCGCACGACCGGCCGTAGGACGGTCGTGCGCACTTGCTTGCTCCCCCGTGGGGGCGGGGGTCGGTCCGGTCGTCCGCCGGGGTGGTGCGGTGGTCGGCGCCGGGCTGGTGGGCGTGGCGGTCGTGGTTCATGGGCTCCTTGTGCGCGCTGCGGGTGGGCTGGGTGCGGTGGGGGAGAGGTGCCCGGTCTATGACCGGGCACCCCTGCGGTCGGCCGGTTCAGTCCTCGTGGGGATCCGGCAGAGCCTCGTTGCCGGGCTGCAGCTGCTTGAGAGCCTCGGCTATGCGGTCGTTCCCGGCCGAGAGCCCCTAGGCCTCGATGGCGTTGCGGGCCATGGCGCGGGTGATCTGGCCGGTTCCGGGGTGGGCCTGGGCGATGATCTCGGCGAGCTGCTCGATGGATGCCTCCGCCCGCCGTCCGCCCCGCGAGGCGTGGAGGCGTCGGCCGGAATCATCCGTACCGTCCTGGCCTGCGTCGTCGCCCGGCGCCGGGTGCGGCCGCCCGTCGGTAGGCGACTCGGCCGCAGGGTGGGGGATGGCCGTGGTGCCGGTTCCGGCGGCCGAGAGGACGGGTGCGGCGGGCGGGTTCGCCTGGATCGGGGTGGAGGGCGTGGCCGGAATCGCCGAGGTGGCGGCCGGAATCACGCCGGGCGTTCCGGCCGCCGGGTCGGCGGCGTGGTCGCCGGTATCGGCCGGCCGGTTCCTGCGACTGTGGCGGGTGACGAGGATGTGCAGGTGGGTGGCACCGCCGAGCGCGAGAGGCGCGATGGCGGACAGGACGGCAACCGTGTGGTTGCCGAGGATGAGGAAGCGGGCGCCCGGCTGGTTGAGGCGGACCGAGTGCAGGGCGTTGGCCCAGAGGCTGGCGGCGGTGGCAGCGGCGAACAGGGTCCAGACGTAGGCGCGGGCGTGCCACGGGGCGTCGCGCAGGACCAGGAGCGCGCGCACCCCGTAGGCGATGAAGCCGTCGATGACGATCGGGAACAGGTAGGTCAGGTTCGGGCTGACGTGGGCGGCGAGGGCCACCTGACGCAGCGCGTCGAAGGACAGGATGCACCCGGCCGCGCCGAGCACGAAGATCACCAGTTGGTCGGGCCAGAGAGCACGGCGGCGCTGCCGTGTCCGAAGGCGGCCGGCCGGTGGGGCGGGGGTTGCGACGGGGGAGGGCTGAGTGGCAGTGGACATGGGGACTCCAGGGAAGGCAGGCGAGGGTGGCAGAGCGCGCCGACGACCGGCGTGGGTGGGCGGCCGTGACCGGGCATGCGACCGCTCGGCGCGGATGCGGGATGGAGGGGCGGGGTGCGCGTCCCAGACGCGTACGGGCGTGCGTCGGCCAGGCGGCCGTCGCGGGCGTATGCGGGCGGCGCGGCGGGGTCAGGCTCTGCTGGGGAGCAGGTGTCCGGGGCTGCGCCCGAGGAGGGCGGCGCGGACCTCGGCCCGGCCGCGTGCGGCGATCCTGGCGCGCTCGGCGGTGTCGTCGGGACGGCTGTCCAGGCCTGCGCAGACCCGGCAGATGCCCTCGTGGGGGATCGGCCGGGAGCATGCGGCGCACTCGGCGGAGTGCAGCTGCGGCGCGGGTGCCGGTTCGGGGACGGCGGGCAGCTTTCGCGTCAGCCGGTCCCGGAGCAGGGCCTGCGCCGAGTGGACCCGCTGGGGGAGACCGGCCAGGAGGGCTTCGGAGAGGTCGCGCTGCCGGTAGCCGCGCTCCAGCCACGCCGAGACCAGTGGCGCGAGGGCCAGAGCGTCGGCGGCGCCGATCCGCAGGCGCGGCTCGGGCCGGATCACCCGGTGCAGCAGGGCCACCGCTTCGCGCACGCCGGCGTCCACCGGGATGGGGGGCTCCGGTGCTGCGGTGGAGGAGGGGGTTTCGTCCCGCCCCTCCGCCCCCGTGCCGGGGCCGCGGTCGTGGGCGCCGGTCCGCTGGGCGGGGAGGGAGGGTGCTTTCCCGCGGTTCTTTACGGGGTGGGAGGCAGGGGCTTCGGGAGCCCGTCGACCGGATCCCGGATGCATGGGATCCGGTGCCGGCTGGGGCGTGTCATAGACGTGGACCTCGCTGACGAAGGTCCCGTCGCTCCGGCGGACCCTGTCCACGCGGTAGTAGCCGAAAGAGGCCAGCTCCCGGAGGGCCTTGGCGACCGCGTGGCGTCCCTGGGGGCTGGTGTCGGCCATGCGCCGACCGTCCTCGGACCAGCCGTCCGGGCGCGAGAGCAGGTCGGCCAGGAGGCCGCGGGCGGTGTAGGACAGGCGCCGGTCCTGCAGCAGGGTGTTGGGCAGGACGGTGAAGCCACGCGTGTGTTGGCTACGATGAACGTGCATGAGGAGCTCAATCTCCTTGTGCCGGACCCCGGAGCGTTGCCGCGCTGCCGGGGTCACCTTTTTCAGTTGGTGGAGCACGGAAGCTACCACATGACGCGACCTCAGGGTCCGCCGATCCGAGATGCTTTGACCGGATACGGGTACGGCGAGGCACCGCGGTCCGATCCAGGTGGCAGCTCCGCTCGTCCGCCCCCGTGGAGGGTGTGCTTGTTCCCGGCGGTGCGGCGGCGATGCCGGGGGCCTGCGGGATGCAGTGCTGCGGGGCGTGCGCTTCACAGTCCTCCGTGGGGCGGTGTCGAGGCGGGATGGGTGCGGCCGGGTGGGGCCGTCCAGATGGTCAATTCCTTTCGGGTTGATGTTGATCCCTGGCGGCTGAGGATAGGCTACAGTGGCCGCCATGCAAAACGGATCGGAATCTAACCGAGGAGGATCGGATGGTTGACGGGACGGAACCACCCCGGAGCAGTCCCCAGACCCTGTGGAGCGAGGAGAACCTCGCCGAACGCGTACGCCTCGAACGCGAGGCCCGCGGATGGAGCACCGGCGCACTGGCCGACCGGCTGACCCAGGCCGGCTACCCGATGAACCAGTCCGCGGTCTGGCGCATCGAGAGCGGGACGCCTCGCCGCCGCATCAACCTCGAAGAGGCGATCGGCTTCTCGGAGGTCTTCGGCCTGTCCCTGGAGGACCTCCTCAGCCCGCCCCGACTGGCGATGCACGCCCGGGTCCGGGAGCTGATCGAGGACGTCCGCCGACGGCAGCGCGAGTACCTGCAGGCCGGGGCGGCCTTCATCGCGGCCCGGGACGCCCTCGACGCCTACCTCGACCGGCACCCCGAGGTCCGCGAGGAGGCCGAGGGCGCCATCGCGCAGGCCATGGCCGAGGACGCCGCCGCCGGTCGGTACCCCGGGCCCGTGCTCATGTCCCTCGAACCCGACGAGCCCGACGAGCCCGAGGAAGGGGGCCGGACCTACCCGGAGGGGTGACTCCAGGGCGCCCCCTTCGTTCTGCTCCGCACTCCGCCCTGCCATCAGGAGGTCCATGCTCCGCCGATCCGCCCGCTCTCTCTCGTGCAGCACGCCACGATCTGCGCCTGTGCCCGCTCCTCCGTGCAGCTCCGCCCACATCGGCAGCATCGGCATCCCCCGCCTCCGCAGAACGCCCTGACGGCCCGTCCCCGTCATCCACCGCGTTCCGCCGCTGCCCGCCCTGCCCCGCTGCCCGAAAGCCGTGACGTGCGACCTGCCCCCTCTCCGCGACACCCGTCCCCCGATCCCGCCTTCGTCCTCTACCGCCCCGCCCAGGTCGCCGAGATCCTCGGCTGCTCCGAGTGGTGGGTGAAGGAACAGGCGCGCCGGCGCCGCATCCCGTTCAGCCGGATCGGCGGCGGCTACCGGTTCACCGCCGACCACCTGGCAGAGATCATCCGCATCTTCGAGGAACGCCCCGCAGCCGCGGCGGGCCACGGAGGCGACGTGCTCCCCGGTACCCGCTCGCCTCAGCGCGCACCCCGTTCCGCGGCCCCCGTGGTCCGGCTCACCGCCCGGCCCCCGCGCAGGGCCCGCACGACCAAGAACCAGTCCCCGCAACAGACCTGAACCACCGCTGGACACGGCGGCACCCGAGAAAGGAGACCCTGTTGGGTTACGGCGAGAAGCGCGGCGACTACTGGCGCGCCCGCTACAAGATCGCCCCCGGCAAGTACGGAACCCTCGCCGACGCGAACGGCGAGGTCCTCCGCTTCCGCACCAAGCGCGCCGCCGAGCAGGCCGCCGACGCCGAGGAGGCGAAGGTGCGCGGCGGCCGGTGGCACGACCCGTCGGCCGGCCGTGTCACCTTCGGCGAGTACGCCGCCCGCTGGTACGCGGCGCAGGACCTGGCGGCCTCCACCATGCAGAACTACCGGCGCCACATCGAGGAGCACCTGCTGCCGGAGTTCGACGACACGCCGATCGGCGGCATCACCAAGGCCGACATCGACGCCTGGGAGAAGCGGGAGCGGGAGGTCTACGCACCGAGCAGCGTCAAGACCTGGCGCGGCACCCTCCACCTGATCCTCGGCGACGCGGTCGACGACCAGCTCCGCGACTCCAACCCCGCCGCCAAACGGCGCGGCCGGGGCAGGCGCGCGGGCCGCTCGCGCAACCGCGGGCCGGAGAAGGTGATCACCGACGCCCTCGGGATCCTGCTCGTCGCCGAGCGGGCCGCGCTGCTCTCCGGCCGGGACGACGAGTTCGTCGCCTGCGTCACCAAGGGCTACACCGGCATGCGCTGGGGCGAGCTGGTCGGACTGGAGACCGCCTTCGTCCGCCCCGCCGGGATCCGGGTCGAGTGGCAGCTCTACGAGCTGGACACGGGCGAGTTCCACCGCTGCCCGCCCAAGGACGACTCGTACCGCACCATCGACCTCCCCGACTGGCTGGCCGTCCTGCTCGCGGGCCACATCTCCCGCAAGCGGCCGGAGCCGTGCGCCTGCCACGGGCTGGTCTACGTGTTCAGCGGCCACGGGTCGGCGAACGGTGCCGCCCGCGGCACCGGCGCGAAGCTCGTCGACGTGGCCCGCCTGGCGGGTGTGTCCACGGGCACGGTCTCCAACGTGCTCAACCGCCCCGAGGCCGTATCCGAGGAGAAGCGGCTGCGGGTGGAGGCTGCCGTCGCCGAGCTCGGCTACGTACGCGACCGGACCCCGGCGCGCACGGCGGAGCACTGGCGGCGCAGCGGCTTCGCCTCCTGGCTGTTCCAGCCGGCCGCCACCGGCCGCTACCCCCGCCGGGCCCCGCAGCCGGAGCACCCCGTGCCGCTGACCGCCGAGCCGTGGCCCGGCATACCCGTGCGCGGGCGCGGCGCATCCCAGCGGGCCCGGGCGTGCTGGGCGCCGATCGCGCCGGGACTCACGCCGCACGGCCTGCGCCACACCCACAAGTCGCTCATGGAGGAGATGGGGACCCCGCCCAAGCTGATGGACGAACGGCTGGGCCATGAGGACGGCTCGGTGCAGTCCCGCTACTCCCACGTCACACCGGTGATGCGCCGCCGGTTGGCGGAGAGGCTGACGGAGGTGTGGCGGGAGTCCCTCGAAGCCCGGCGGCGGCTGGCGCCGCGCTCGCCGGTGGCGGCCCTGGACGCGCTCCTGAACCCCGGGCAGGCGGACGGGCCCGGCAGAGAGATTCCAAGATCTTCTCCCAGTTTTCTCCCAAAGCCGCCCCGGAAACGGCTCAGGGCCGGTCTCCCCGAAGGGAGGACCGGCCCTGAACTGCACTTTCCTGGGTCGGGGTGGCGGGATTTGAACCCACGGCCTCTTCGTCCCGAACGAAGCGCGCTGCCAAGCTGCGCTACACCCCGGTGTCGCGCCGTCTCCGGCGCGACGAGTAGTACTCTACCGGACCGCTGGCGGGAGACGAAATCCGATTCCGGGACGGCGGGGCGCGGGGCTGCGCCGCAGGTCAGGGGCGGGGCAGCAGGGTGAGCAGGGTGGCCTCCGGCGGGCAGGCGAAGCGGACCGGCGTGTAGCGGTTGGTGCCGCAGCCGGCCGAGACGTGCAGGTACGCGCTGCGGCCGGACGCGGCGTGGGTGGAGAGGCCCTTGACCCGCCCCGGGTCGATGTCGCAGTTGGTGACCAGCGCGCCGTAGAAGGGGACGCAGACCTGGCCGCCGTGCGTGTGGCCGGCCAGCACCAGGGGGTAGCCGTCGGCCGTGAAGGCGTCCAGGACCCGCAGGTAGGGGGCGTGGACGACGGCCATGGAGAAGTCGGCGGAGGCGTCGGGGCCGCCCGCCACCTCCGCGTACCGGTCGCGCCGGATGTGCGGGTCGTCCAGGCCGGTGAAGGCGATGTCCAGGCCGCCGGCCTTGAGGCGGCCGCGGGTGTTGGTGAGGTTCAGCCATCCGGCGGCGTCGAAGCCGTCGCGCAGCTGCTCCCACGGGTTGTGGACGGCTCCGGTGATCCCGCGGCGGGCGCTGCCGTCGGCCGCGTTGAGCCCGTGGTCGCCGGAGAGGCGGGCGCCGATGTAGCGCAGCGGGTTCTTGGCGACCGGGCCGTAGTAGTCGTTGGAGCCGAAGACGTAGGCGCCGGGGAACTCCATCAGCGGACCGAGCGCGTCCAGGACGTCCGGGACGGCCTCGGGGTCGGAGAGGTTGTCCCCGGTGTTGACCACCAGGTCGGGGCGGAGCGCCGCCAGCCCCTGCAGCCAGCGCTGCTTCTTCCGCTGGCCGGAGACCATGTGGATGTCGGAGACCTGGAGGACGCGCATCGGCCGGGCCCCGCGCGGCAGTACCGGGACCTCGATCCGGCGGAGGCGGAAGGCGCGTACCTCGTACCCCGCGGAGTAGGCGAGGCAGGCGGCGCCGGCGGCGGCGATTCCCAGGGGTACGGCGTACAGCGGTCGCATCGGTCCATGGTCGCAGACGGCACGTCAGTGCGTGCGGGCGAGGGCCGGGTGTGCGGGCGGGCCGGGGTGGGCCGCGGGGACGGACCGCGGGGACGGACCGCGGGGCCGGCGGCGGGGCGGCCGGGGGCGGGGCGGCCGGGCGTACGGCAGCCGGGCGCACGGCGCCGGGGCCGGTCCCGCACGCGGCTCGCGTGCGGGACCGGCCCCGGCGGGGTCCGTCGGACGGGGCGGTGCGTCAGTCGGTCGGGACGCCGGCCGGCAGGCGGCGCGGCACGAAGGTGGTGCCCGCCGACTGCGTCACGCCGTAGGTCCAGTTCAGGATCTTGGCGGCGTCCGTGAAGCGGTTGTTCGTGTCGTTGAGCAGGACGCCGACCACCGTGCGCCCGTTGCGGGTGGCGGAGAAGACGAGGCAGGGCCCGGACGGGGTGCTGGTGCCGGTCTTGACGCCGACCGCGCCCGAGTAGGCGCCGAGCAGCTTGTTGGTGTTGTACCAGGTGTAGGTGCGGCCGTTGGTGGCCTTCTGCACGGTCTTGGTGCTGCCGACGACCGTGCGGATGGTCCTGGCGGTCATCGCGTAGCGGGCGAGCAGGGCCAGGGAGCGGGGGGTGGTGTAGTTCCTCCCCGTGCTGGAGATGCCGTCGAACGAGTCGAAGTGGGTGCCCTTGAGGCCCAGCGAGACGGCCTTGGCGTTCATCCTGGCGATGAAGTTCTTGGTGCGGGCGGAGACGGTCGTCCCGGTGCCGAAGGTGTCGGCGAGCGCCATGGCGGCGTCGCAGCCGGAGGGCAGCATCATCGCGTAGAGCAGCTGGCGGACGGTGAGCCGGTCGCCCACGCGGAGGTCCGCCGAGGAGCCGCCCTTGGCGGCCACGTAGGCCGGGTACTCCTTCTTGATGGTGACCAGGCGGTCCAGGTTCAGGCCCTTGGAGGTCATCACCACGGTGGCTGTCATGATCTTGGTGGTGCTGGCCATCGGCCGGCTGGTGTCGGCGGATATGCCCCAGAGGGCCTTGCCGTCCGAGGAGTTGATGAGGACGGCGCCCTTGGCGCCGATGCCGGACGGCCCGCCGGCGGCCTGGGCGGGGGTGGCGGCCGGGACGGCGACCAGGGCGGTGGCCGCGGCAGTCGCCAGGGCGACGGCCAGGCGGCGGACTCCGGTGCGACCGGATCTCATGGGCTCTCCGTTTCGAGGAGGGGCGGTTCGAGGCGGGGCAATGCGGGCAGAATGGGTGAATATGGTCCGATGATCGGACCATTTCTCGAGGTAGGACGCCCCGTGCGCCCCGATGGTTGTGCGCCGCCGCGTTAATCGGGCGCAGTGCCGGTGCGGCGGGGGCACAATGTGGGGCATGACGCTCAAGAAGCAGCTGCAGGAGGACCTGACCGCTGCCATCAAGGCCCGCGACGAGCTGCGCTCGTCGACCCTCCGGCTCACCCTGACGGCGGTCACCAACGCCGAGGTGGCCGGTACGGAGGCCCGCGAGCTCTCGGACGACGAGGTGCTCAAGGTGATCACGCGCGAGGCCAAGAAGCGCCGGGAGGCCGCCGACGCCTTCGCCCAGGCCGGACGCGCCGACTCGGCCGCCCGCGAGCAGGCCGAGGGCGAGGTGCTGGCCGGCTACCTGCCGCAGCAGCTGGGCGACGACGAGCTGACGGCCCTCGTCGCCGAGGCGGTGCGGGAGGCTGCGGCGGCCGGCGCCGAGGGGCCGCGCGCCATGGGCGCGGTGATGAAGATCGTGAACCCGAAGGTCGCGGGCCGCGCCGAGGGCGGCCGTGTCGCCGCCGCCGTGAAGCGGGCCCTGGCCGGCTGACCCGGTCCGGTCGGCCGACCGGACCGGTCGCACGGCGGCACGGACGCGTACGGCAGAGCGGCGTACCGCTCACCGCCACCGCCACCGCTCGCCGCGCGCCGCAACAAGGGTGCCGGGGCGCGGCGGAGGCGGGAAGCGGCAGGAAGCAGGGAGGGGGCACCCCGGGATTCCGGGGTGCCCCCTCCGTCGTGCGGGGCGGCGGCGGTCCGCCGCCGGACGCCGGGGCCTCAGGGGCCGGTCGTGCCGCCGCCCTTGCCGCCTCCGGCGCGGCCGTTGCCGCCGCCGATGAAGCCGGGCGGCAGGGTGACCCCGCCGTTGACGGTCCCCGCGACGGTCAGGCCCCCGCCCTTCGGGTCGCCCGGCTTGCCGGGCTTGCCGCCCTTGTCCTGCGGCGGCTGCGGCTTCGGGATGTCGACGGTGGTGAAGGAGCTCGCCGGGGTGCCGACCAGCGCCCCGCTGACGGCGAGCCGCCAGATCGGGCCGGGGCCGTCGGCGCCGAAGACGCTGGGGAAGTAGGTGCCGCCGATGGTGATGTTGCGCATGGACCGCTTCTGCAGCGGGTCGCCCAGCCACACCGAGGCGGCGATGTCCGGGGTGTAGCCGGTGAACCAGGCGTTGAGGCGGCCGTCGGTGGTGCCGGTCTTGCCCGCGCTCTGCCGGTCCTGCAGGCCGGCCTTGGTGCCGGTGCCGTCCTGGGTCACGCCGAGCAGCAGCGTGTTGAGGGTGTCGGCGGTCCTCTCGGACATGGCCTGGGTGCACTTCGTCCTCGGCACGTCCAGCCGCTTGCTGCCGTAGGTGATCGCGGTGATGGCGACCGGCGTGCAGTAGGTGCCGCGGGAGGCGAAGGCGGCGTAGGCGCTCGCCATCTGCAGCGGCGAGAAGTTGAACACGCCCAGGGTGGTCGAGCCGACCTGCGGCAGCTTGTTGCCGTTGGCCTGGACGCCGAGGTGCAGCTTGTCGGCCATCTTCTTCACCGGGCAGAGGCCGATCTTCTCCTCCAGCTGGACGAAGTAGGTGTTGACCGACTTGTTCATCGCCTCCTGCATCCCGTAGGGGCCCTTCTCGTCCTTGCTCTCGTTCGGGACGACCGAGCCGTCGGTGTTGACCCACTGGCCCGCGCAGGTGGACATGTTCGGGTACGGCATCTTGTTGGGCGAGGGGAGGACCTGGGTCGCCGGGATGCCGCCGTCGATGGCGGCCGCCGCCGTGATCGGCTTGAACGTGGAGCCGACCGGCTGGCCTCCGCCGGTGCCGAGGTCGTTGCCGACGCTGAAGTTGACCTGGGTCTGGTGCTTGTTCGCGTCGAGGCCGTACGGGCGGCTCTGCGCCATGGCGAGGATCCGGCCGGTGCCCGGCTTCACCATGGAGACGGCCGAGGCCACCGGGTCGCTCGCGTGCACCCGCTGGGTGACGGCCTTCTGGGCGGCGGCCTGGGCCTTGGGGTCGAGGGTGGTGTAGATCCTCAGGCCGCCGCGGGAGAGCAGCTTCCCCCGCGCGGTTTTGTCCTTGCCGAAGACCGGATCGGTCTTGATCACGTTGCGCACGTAGTCGCAGAAGAAGCCCATGCCCTTCTGGGCGGTGATGCAGCCGTTCTGCGGCGGCGAGTACTTCAGCCGCAGCGGCGTGGCGACGGCCTTCTGCGCCTGGTCCTCGGTGATGTGCTTCAGCTCCGCCATCCTGCGGATCACCGTGTCGCGGCGGTCCTTGGCGGCCTGCGGGTGCTGCGTGGGGTCGTACGCCGCGGGGTTCTGGACCAGGCCGGCCAGCATGGCGGCCTCGGGGAGGGTGAGGTCCTTGGCGTGCTTGCTGAAGTAGCGGTTGGCGGCCGCCTCGATGCCGAAGGCCTGGTTCCCGAAGAAGGTGATGTTCAGGTAGTTGGTGAGGATCTGGTCCTTGGTGAGGTCCTCCTCGATCTTGATGGCGTACTTCAGCTCCTGGATCTTGCGACCCATGGTCTGGCGCGTCGCCTGGAGGAACTTCTCCTTGTCGTCGCCCGCCTGCTCGATCGAGACGTTCTTCACGTACTGCTGGGTCAGCGTCGAGGCGCCCTGGACGTTGCCCGACTCGGCGTTCTTGGTGAGGGCGCGGAGCACGCCCTTCAGGTCGATGGCGCCGTGCTGGTAGAAGCGGGCGTCCTCGATGTCGACCTGGGCCTGCCGCATCACGGGGGCGATGTCGTTCAGCCTGAGGATGGTCCGGTCGCGGTCGTAGACCTTGGCGATCAGACCGCCCTTGGCGTCGTAGATGTAGGACGCCTGCGAGAGCGTCGGCGTCTTGAAGTCCGCCGGGATGCTCTCGAAGCTCTCCGCGGTGTTCTTCGCGGTGATGCCCAGCGCGCCGGCCGCCGGGAGGGCAAGTCCTGCGGTGAGGACGCCTGCCAGGACGCTGGCGCCGGCGAAGGCCACGGCGAGCTTGGCCTTGTCCAGGGGGGAGCCCGAGCGCTTCTGTGCCATGGGGAGAAGACTACGTGCTGCGAATCCCGGACAGCTGGCCATATGTTCGCTTAGGCTTGTCACAAGGTTGCGACAAGTTCCGCGATGCCTCGGCTCTCACTCTTGTGGGTGATGAGATTTGACCGGATCGCGGTCATGTGCCGGGTCCGGCCGGCCGATCGGAGGTCCCCGAAGCCTCCGTCGGCCCGGTACCGCACCTCCTGGCTGCTGTCACTCCGGCGAGTGACGTCCTCGGTACGCATAGTCCGTTCGGGCCATTCGAGATTGGGCCGCGAGGGGCTGTTGCAACCTGCCGTTCTTCCGTAACGTCCTCAACTGGCAGTGGTGAATATGCCGTTGCCGCCGTGGGGGAGCCTCGATTCGGGAGAGGACGGCGCCAGCATGAGCTGGGTTGACGACTGGAGTGCGCAGGCCGCCTGCCGCACGACTGATCCGGACGAACTGTTCGTTCAGGGGGCAGCGCAGAACCGCGCCAAGGCCGTGTGCAGCGGGTGCCCGGTGCGCACCGAGTGCCTGGCCGACGCCCTGGACAACCGGGTGGAGTTCGGCGTGTGGGGCGGGATGACGGAGCGCGAGCGCAGGGCGCTGCTGCGGCGGAGGCCCACGGTGACCTCGTGGCGCAGGCTGCTGGAGACCGCGCGGACCGAGTACGAGCAGTCGGTGGGCACCGGCGCTCCGGACTTCGCCCAGGCCGGCTGAGCCGCAGGGGCGCAGGGGGCCGGACCGGGCGGGGCCCGGCCGGAGGGGCCGGGCCCGGAGGGTCCGCCCCGGAGGGGCGCGGACCGGGGGAGTCCGGACCGCGCGCGTACGGGGCTGCAGTCCGCCCCCGGCCGCCAGGGCCGGCCCGGGAGGGGGACGCGGCCCCGTCGGCACACCGCCGGCCGGGCCGGGCGCGGTGCGCCCGATTCCGCCGGACGGCGGTACGCCCGGCGGCGTGCGGCCCGGCGGCCCGAGCCCCCGGCAGCCGTCCGGGTCAGGCCGGGGTCCGCCCCAGCCGCGTCCCGATCTCCCGCAGCCCGTCCAGGTCGTGGACGTCGCCGGGCAGCGCGGCGACCTCGGTGATCGACACGTCCGGGTAGACCGAGACGAAGCGGTCCCGGGTGCTCCGCTCGCGCGCCATCACCTGCATGCGCTCGGCGTGCAGCCGCAGCAGACCGGCCGCCACCGCCTCGGCGGCCGAGGCGGACGGGGCGCCCGTGGAGCCGGAGGACCCGGGGGAGCCGTCGGGGTCCTGCTCCGCGCCGTTCTCCTCCAGCGTCTCGGCGCCCGCCAGGGCCCGCTCCGCCGTGAGCTGCGGGGCGCCCGTGGTGTGCACCCGGTTGAGCACCAGGCCGGCGAGCGGCATGCGGTCGGCGGCGAGCCGGTCCACGAAGTAGGCCGCCTCCCGCAGGGCGTCCCGCTCCGGCGCCGCCACCACCAGGAACGCCGTGCCGGGCGCCTGCAGCAGCTTGTACGTGCGGTCGGCGCGCTCGCGGAAGCCGCCGAACATGGAGTCCAGCGCGGCGACGAAGGTCTGCACGTCCGTCAGGACGTGGGCGCCCAGGACCTTGGTGAGCACCCCGGTGACCAGGCCCATGCCCACGCCGAGGAACTTCATCGCGCCGCGCCCGCCGACCTTCGCCGGCGCCGTCAGCACCCGGATGAACCGCCCGTCCAGGAAGGATCCCAGCCGGTTGGGCGCGTCCAGGAAGTCCAGCGCCGAGCGGCTGGGCGGGGTGTCGACGACGATCAGGTCCCACTCGTCCCGGGCGCGGAGCTGCCCGAGCTTCTCCATCGCCATGTACTCCTGCGTGCCGGCGAAGCCGGCCGACAGGGACTGGTAGAAGGGGTTCTCCAGGATGGTCCGGGCCCGCTCCGGGTCGGAGTGGGCGAGGACGATCTCGTCGAACGTCCGCTTCATGTCCAGCATCATCGCGAACAGCTCGCCGCCGTTGTCGCCGGCGACGCCCTTGACCGGCCGCGGGGTGTTGTCCAGCTCGCTGAGGCCCATGGACTGGGCCAGCCGCCGGGCCGGGTCGATGGTCAGCACCACGACGCGGCGGCCCCGTTCGGCCGCGCGCACCCCCAGCGCCGCCGCGGTGGTGGTCTTGCCGACGCCGCCGGAGCCGCAGCACACGATGATCCGGGTGTCCGGGTCGTCGAGGAGGGCGTCGACGTCGAGGGAGGGGTCCGCGAGCCCGGCCGGGCTCTTCTCCGCCGTCCCGGTCCCGTCCGTCCCCGTCCGGTCCGCTCCGGTCGCGTCCGCCTTGGCCCGGCTCCTCGCCTGCGCGCTCACGCCGCCCCCTGCCGCTTCAGTTCGGCCGCCAGCCGGTAGAGGCCCCCCAGGTCCACGCCCCCGCCCAGCAGCGGCAGTTCGTACGAGGGCAGGTCGAGCTGCTCCAGGTCGGCGCGCTGCCCGCGCTCCAGCAGCACCCGCTCGGCGTGCTCGCGGGCCTGGTCCAGCAGCGGGTCCAGCAGCGGCTCCACGTGGGCGCGGACCCCCGTCGCGCTGCGGGACCGGCCGCCCAGCCCGGCGTCCACGAGGGCGCGGGCCACCTCCTCGCGGTGGTCGCCGTCGACCGCCCGCACCGCCGCCTCGTCCAGCACCGGCGGCCGGACCATGTTCACCACGACGCCGCCGACCGGCAGCCCGGCCTCCCGCAGCTCGCCGACGCCGTCCACCGTCTCCTGCACCGGCATCTCCTCCAGCAGGGTCACCAGGTGGACGGCGGTCTCGGGCGAGCGGATCACCCGCATCACCGCCTGGGCCTGGTTGTGTATGGGGCCGAACCGGGCCAGGCCCGCGACCTCCGTGTTGACGTTGAGGAAGCGGGTGATGCGGCCGGTCGGCGGGGCGTCCATGACCACCGCGTCGTAGGCGCGGCCGCCGGGGCCCTTGCGCCGGGCCGCCTCGCACGCCTTCCCGGTGAGCAGCACGTCCCGCAGGCCGGGCGCGATGGTGGTCGCGAAGTCGATGGCGCCCAGCTTGCGCAGGGCCTTGCCCGCCCGGCCGAGCTTGTAGAACATCTCCAGGTACTCCAGGAGGGCCTGCTCCGGGTCGATCGCCAGCGCGAACACCTCGCCGGTGCCGGCGCCGTCCAGGCCCAGCTGCGCCGGGGAGACGGAGGCGACCTTCCGCTCCTCGTAGGGGAGGGCCGCGATGCCGAACAGCTCGGCGATGCCCTGCCGCCCCTCGACCTCGATCAGCAGGGTGCGGCGCCCCTCGGCGGCCAGGGCGATGGCCAGGGCGGCGGCCACCGTGGTCTTGCCGGTGCCGCCCTTGCCGCTGACCACGTGCAGCCGGACGCCCTCCCAGTCCGGGCCCGCCTCCGGCGTGTCCGCCATGCTCGACCTCATCCCGCCGGCTCCGTCCGAATCGTCCGCGTGGTGCATCCCTGGCCGCCGGACCCCTGCCCGGCGGGGGCGTGCCCACGCTGCGAGGGTAGCCAGCGCACCCGGCGGATGCAGGGAGAGCCCGGGGATGCGGAGGGATTTGCAGCCTTTTGTGTCTGACCTCACAGGCCTCCGGACGGGTGTCCGGGCGGGGCCGGGTCGGGGTCCGGACGGGTTCCCGCCCCCGCCCGCGCGGCGGGTGCGCCGCGAGGGAGGGGCGCGGCAGCCGTTAGAGTCGCCCCATGACCAAGTGGGAATACGTGACGGTGCCGCTGCTGGTGCACGCGACCAAGCAGATCCTGGACACCTGGGGCGAGGACGGCTGGGAGCTGGTGCAGGTCGTGCCGGGGCCGAACAACCCCGAGCAGCTGGTGGCCTACCTCAAGCGGGAGAAGCAGGCGTGAGCGCGGTGGAGCGGCGCCTCGCCGAGCTCGGCCTGACCGTGCCCGAGGTCGTCCCCCCGCTCGCGGCCTACGTCCCGGCCGTCCGGTCGGGGGACTTCGTGTTCACCTCCGGTCAGCTGCCGCTGGTCGCCGGGACGATGGAGCACACCGGCAAGGTCGGCGCCGAGGTCACCCCCGAGGAGGCCAAGGCCCAGGCCCGGATCTGCGCCCTCAACGCGCTGGCCGCCGTCAAGTCGGTCGTCGGCGACCTGGACCGGGTCGAGCAGGTCGTCAAGGTCGTCGGCTTCGTCGCCTCCGCGCCCGACTTCACCGGCCAGCCCGGGGTCGTCAACGGCGCCAGTGAGCTGCTGGGCGAGGTCCTCGGCGACGCCGGGGTGCACGCCCGCAGCGCGGTCGGCGTGGCGGTGCTGCCGCTGGACGCGCCGGTCGAGGTCGAGATCCAGGTGCGGGTCTCCGCCGGCTGAACCTCCCCCCGCAGTCCTCCCGGCCCCGCGCCCGGTGGGCGGCCCCGCAGTGCGGCCGTTCGCTTTTCGGGCGCGGGGCCGTAGCATCCGCCCATGGGTGATCAGCGCATGGGCGGCGGGCGCACGGACGGCCGGACGGCGGGCGGCCCGTCCGCGGCCGCCGCGATGCCGCCGTCGTGGCCGGACCGGATCAGGGCCCTCGCGGCCGGCGCGTACGAGCCCCCGGTCCCGCGCCGCGCCGCGACCGTGGTGCTGCTGCGGGACGCCGGCCCGGGCATGGAGGCGTACCTGCTGCGGCGCCGCGCCTCGATGGCCTTCGCCGCCGGGATGTACGCCTACCCCGGCGGCGCCGTCGACCCGCGCGACGCCGACCTCCACGTCGACTGGGCCGGTCCGCCGCCCGGGGAGTGGGCCCGCAGGCTGGGCACCGACCCGGCCGCGGCGCAGGCGGTGGTCTGCGCCGCCGTGCGGGAGACCTTCGAGGAGTCCGGGGTCCTGCTCGCGGGCCCGGACGCCGGCTCGGTGGTCGCCGACACCTCGGGGGAGGAGTGGCGGGCGGCCCGCGCGGCGCTGGAGGCCCACGAGACCTCCTTCGCCGCCTTCCTGCGGGAGCGCGGCCTGGTGCTGCGCAGCGACCTGCTGGGCGCCTGGGCGCGCTGGATCACGCCGGAGTTCGAGGAGCGCCGCTACGACACCTGGTTCTTCGTGGCGGTGCTGCCGGGCGGCCAGCATGCCGCGGACGCCACGGGGGAAGCGGACAGGGTGGTCTGGACGGCCCCCGCCGCGGCGGTCGCCGGCTTCGAGGAGGGACGGCTCGGCATGCTGCCGCCGACCGTCACCGTGCTCCGCGAACTGGCTCCGCTGGGCACCCCGGCGGCGGCGCTCGCGGCCTCCCGCGACCGCCGCCTGGACCCGGTCATGGCCGAGACCGCCGTCGACGGCGACCGGGTGACGGTGCGCTGGCCCGGCCACGAGCACCTCACGCTCGACGGCCTCTTCCCGCCGGCCAGGGGCGGTGCGCGGTGACCGGCATACTCCCCGGCGCCCCGCTGCCGCGGATCGGCGGCCCGGCCACCGAGCGGGCCGTCTGCGTGCTCGCCCCCAACCCGTCCCCGATGACGCTGGACGGCACCAACACCTGGATCCTCTCCGAGCCCGGCTCCGACCTGGCGGTCGTCGTCGACCCCGGCCCCCTCCACGAGGACCACCTGCGGGCCGTGGTGCGGACCGCCGAGGAGCTCGGCAAGCGCGTCGCGCTGACCCTGCTGACCCACGGCCACGCCGACCACGCCGAGGGCGCCGCCCGCTTCGCCGAGCTCACCCGCACGCCCGTGCGCGCCCTGGACCCGACGCACCGCCTGGGCGGCGAGGGGCTGCACCACGGCGCCACCGTCACCACGGGCGGCCTGGAGCTGAGGGTCCTCGGCACCCCCGGCCACACCTCCGACTCGCTCTGCTTCCACCTGCCCGCCGACGGCGCCGTCCTCACCGGCGACACCGTGCTGGGCCGGGGCACCACCATGGTCGCCCACCCGGACGGCACGCTCGGCGACTACCTCGACTCGCTGCGCCGGCTGCGCATCCTCGCCGCCGAGCACGGGGTGGCGACGGTGCTGCCCGGACACGGGCCGGTGCTGGCCGACGCCCTCGGCGCGGTGGACTACTACCTGGCGCACCGGGCGAGCCGGCTCGCGCAGGTGGAGACCGCGGTGGAGGCGGGCCACCGCACCGCGGCGGACGTGGTGGCGCACGTGTACGCGGACGTCGACCGGTCGCTGTGGCCGGCGGCCGAGCTCTCGGTGCGGGCGCAGCTGCGGTACCTGGAGGACCACGGACTCATCTGAGCGCGGACGCGCCGCGGCCCGGACACCGCACGGTGTCCGGGCCGCGTGTGCTCCGCCGGGCATGCGCCCTGGCGGCATGAGTCCTGTCCGGCACGAGTCCTGTCCGGCATGCGCCCTGTCCGGCGCGTGCGGTCGCCGCGCACCGGGTCCCGCCCGCACCGGTCCGGTGCGGGCGGCCCCGGGTCAGCGGGACCGGCGGGCGAGGCGCTCCACGTCGAGGAGGATGACCGCGCGGGCCTCCAGCCGCAGCCAGCCGCGGCCGGCGAAGTCGGCGAGGGCCTTGTTGACCGTCTCGCGGGAGGCGCCGACGAGCTGGGCCAGCTCCTCCTGGGTGAGGTCGTGCACCACGTGGATGCCCTCCTCCGACTGCACGCCGAAGCGCCGGGAGAGGTCCAGCAGCGCCTTGGCGACCCGGCCGGGCACGTCGGAGAAGACCAGGTCCGACATGCTGTCGTTGGTCCTGCGCAGCCGGCGGGCGATGGCCCGCAGCAGCGACATGGCCACCTCGGGGCGGGCGTGCAGCCACGGCTGCAGGTCGCCGTGGCCCAGGCCGAGGAGCTTCACCTCGGTGAGCGCGGTGGCGGTGGCCGTGCGCGGGCCCGGGTCGAAGAGGGAGAGCTCGCCGATCATCTCGCTGGGGCCCAGGACGGCCAGCATGTTCTCGCGGCCGTCGGGGGACGCCCGGTGCAGCTTGATCTTGCCCTCGACGACCACGTACAGCCGGTCGCCAGGGTCGCCCTCGTGGAAGAGCGACTCGCCGCGCGCGAGGGTCACCTCGGTCATCGAGGCACGCAGCTCCGCCGACTGCTCGTCGTCGAGAGCCGCGAAGAGCGGCGCGCGCCGCAGAACGTCGTCCACGGGAGTCCTCCTGTTCCGCCGGGTACGTCCGGCTCCCCATCATGCCCGACGGGAAAACAGTGCGATCAATCACAAGGATGACGCATTCAGTACCGATCATATGAGGAAGGGGGTCGTGCAGGGCGCCACCGGGGCGGATCGACCGCTTCGCCGCTCGCCGTCGGCGCCGGGCCGTAGGCTGGTCGGGTGCCGAAGACCCCCGCGCCGAAGACCCCCGCGGTCCCGAGGACCGCCGCCGCACCGGAGACCGCGCCGTCCGGGGCGGGGGCGCGGAGCGCGCCGGGACGCGGCCCGGAGAAGGCCGCGAAGGCGGCCCCGAAGGCCGCCCCGGGGAACGAGACCAGGCTCGGCATGGTCCGGCGGGCCCGGCGCATCAACCGCGCCCTGGCCGAGGTGTACCCGTACGCGCACCCCGAGCTGGACTTCGAGAACCCCTTCCAGCTGCTCGTGGCCACGGTGCTCTCCGCCCAGACCACCGACCTGAGGGTGAACCAGACGACGCCCGCCCTCTTCGCGCGCTACCCGACGCCGGAGGACATGGCGGCCGCGGACCCGGAGCAGCTGGAGGAGCTGATCCGGCCGACCGGCTTCTTCCGGGCCAAGGCCAGGTCGCTGCTGGGGCTGTCCGCCGCGCTGCGGGACCGCTTCGGCGGCGAGGTGCCCGGCCGGCTGGAGGACCTCGTCACCCTGCCCGGCGTCGGCCGCAAGACCGCCAACGTGGTGCTGGGCAACGTCTTCGGCGTCCCCGGCATCACGGTGGACACCCACTTCGGCCGCCTCGCGCGCCGCTTCGGGTGGACGGACGAGACCGACCCGGAGCGGGTCGAGGCGGTGGTCGCGGAGATCTTCCCGAAGAGCGAGTGGACGATGCTCTCGCACCGGGTCGTCTTCCACGGCCGCCGGATCTGCCACGCCCGCCGGCCCGCCTGCGGCGCCTGCCCGATCGCGCCGCTCTGCCCCTCCTACGGCGAGGGCGAGACCGACCCGGAGAAGGCGCGGAAGCTGCTGAAGTACGAGAAGGGCGGTCAGCCCGGCCAGCGGCTCAGACCGCCCGCCGACTACCCGGGCGAGGCGGCGGCGATCGGCTCGGCCGCCGGGGGGGCCACCCCGGACACGGCCGCACCGGACGCGGCGGGGCAGTCGTGACGGCGCCGGTCGAGCGGGACGGCCTGCCCGGCTGGCTGCTGCCGGTCCGGGACGCCGCGGAGCGCGTGGAGCCGCACCAGCTGAGCCGCTTCCTGCCGCCGCCCGACGGGGGCCGCCGCTCCGCCGTGCTGGTGCTCTTCGGCGAGGACGCGCACGGTCCGGACCTGCTGCTCATCGAGCGGGCCAGGTCGCTGCGCTCGCACGCGGGCCAGCCGTCGTTCCCGGGCGGCGCGCTGGACCCGGAGGACGGCGACCCGCGGGGGGACGGCCCGGTCAACGCCGCGCTGCGCGAGGCCCGGGAGGAGACGGGTGTCGACCCGGACGGCATCCAGGTGTTCGGGGTGCTGCCGGACCTCTACATCCCGGTCAGCGACTTCGTGGTGACGCCGGTGCTGGGCTGGTGGCGGGAGCCGTCGCCGGTCGCGGCGGTCGACCCGGCGGAGGTGGCCTCGGTCTTCCGCGTCCCGGTCGCCGACCTCACCGACCCGGCCAACCGGGCCCGGCTGCGGCACCCCAGCGGCTACACGGGCCCGGCCTTCCTGGTCGCCGGGCGCGTGGTGTGGGGGTTCACCGCCGGGGTGATCGACCGGGTGCTGCACCACAGCGGCCTGGAGCGGCCCTGGGACACCTCCCGTGTCGTCCGGCTCTCCGAGGAAGCCTTCGGCCTGGCGGCCGGTGAGCACGAGCGGCTCCGCGGCGGCCCGCCGCGCGGCTGACCCCCCCGCACGGCCGGGCCCCGGGGCCGCCGGGTCCTGGTCGGGCCCGGCCGGGCCCCGGGCCGCCGACGCCGGAGGGCGGGCACGGAGACCCGTGCCCGCCCCCGGGGGACGCCGGTACCGGCCGGCCGGCTACTCCATGACCGGGACGGGGACCGCCTCGGCCTTGTCCGCGCCCGGCCCGCCGTGGCCGCGCAGCGGCACCTCGCGGACGAAGAGCGACAGCACGAAGGCGACCGCCACGAACGGGATGCCGACCAGGAACAGGTCGTCGAGCGCCTTGACGAAGCCGTTCAGGACCACGTCCTGGACCTGCGCGGGCAGCTGCTCGATCGCGGCCCGGCCGCCGGAGGTCAGCTTCTCCTGGCCGCCGGAGGCGAGGCCGCCGCCCTGCGTCCTGATCCCGGCCGCCGCCATGCCCTCGGCGATGTGGTGGTTGAGCCGGCTGGTGAGGACGGTGCCGAAGACCGCGGTGCCGAAGGCGCCGCCGATCGAGCGGAAGAACATCGACCCGGCGGTGGCCGCGCCCATGTCCTTCATCTCGACGGAGTTCTGCACGGCCAGGACCAGCACCTGCATCACGCAGCCCAGGCCGATGCCCATCAGCACCATGAAGGCGCCCAGGAGCCACATAGAGGTGTCCAGCCGCAGGCGCGAGAGCAGCGCCAGCCCGACGACGGTGACGACGGTGCCCACCAGCGGCCACGCCTTGTACTTCCCGGTCTTGCTGATCACCCGTCCGGAGATGATCGAGGCGCCGAGGATGCCGACCATCATGGGGATCATGCGCAGGCCGGAGCCGGTCGGCGAGTCG
This sequence comes from Streptomyces sp. NPDC001380, assembly GCF_042895785.1. Lineage (NCBI taxonomy): Bacteria > Bacillati > Actinomycetota > Actinomycetes > Kitasatosporales > Streptomycetaceae > Streptomyces > Streptomyces sp. NPDC001380. The sequence goes on from NZ_JBIAWP010000009.1 coordinate 58,610, forward strand.
CCGCGCACGACCTGCAGGTAGATCGGCAGGTAGATGATGGCGCCGAACATCGCCAGGCCGACGACGAAGCCGATCCCGCTGGTGAGGGAGAAGGTGTGGTTGCGGAAGAGGTGCGGCGGCATGACCGGCTCCGCGGCGCGCCGTTCCACCAGGGCGAAGAGCACCAGCGCCACGACGCCGGCCGCGCCCAGCAGCAGGGTGGTGGCGGAGGTCCAGCCGTTGGCGGTGCCGCTCCAGGAGGTGACCAGCAGCAGGGCGGTGACGCCGCCGACCAGCAGCGCGGAGCCCGTCCAGTCGATGGCGTGCTTCTGCTTGCGCTGGTCGATCTTGAGCACGGTCGCGGCCACGAAGAGCGCCACGATGCCGACCGGCAGGTTGATGTAGAAGATCCACCGCCAGCTGAGGTGGTCGGTGAAGAACCCGCCGAGCAGCGGTCCGGCCACGCTCGACACGGCGAAGACCGCGCCGAACAGGCCCTGGTAGCGGCCCCGGTCGCGGGGCGGGATGACGTCGCCGATGATCGCGAGCGACAGCGACATCAGTCCGCCGCCGCCGAGGCCCTGGACGGCGCGGAAGCCGATCAGCTGCCCCATGTTCTGGGACATGCCGGCCAGCGCGGAGCCGACCAGGAAGATCACGATGGCGAAGAGGTAGACGGGACGGCGGCCGATCTGGTCGGAGATCTTGCCGTACAGCGGGACGGAGGCGGTGGAGGTCAGCAGGTACGCCGTGACGGTCCAGGACATGTGGTCCAGGCCGTTGAACTGGCTGACGATCTTCGGCATGGCCGTGCCGACGATGCTCTGGTCGAGCGCGGCCAGGAACATGCCCAGCATGAGCCCCACCATGACCACGAGGATCTGGCGGTGGGTCATGGGGGCGGGTGAGGTCGAGTCTTCTCGCACCATTTTCGTTTTAGCACATTTAGTTGCTCGGAGCAACTTGTCTGCACGCCCCGGCACGGCCCGCGCACCTTTCCCGCGACGGCCGGCGCACCTCCCCCGCGACGGCCGGCGCGCCTCCCCCGCGACGGCCCGCGGGCCCGGCCCCCGTGAACCGCGGACGTGAGCGTGACGTATGCCCGGGGCATGATGGGGACTGCGGCGGGGGAGTCAGTGCATGGGCCGAACGCCCACCGCGCGAGGAGAGCCGTGGGAGGGTGTCCGGGTGAACGTCCTGGATGTACTGCTGATCGTCGCCGCTGTCGGCTTCGCCTGGTCCGGCTACCGGCAGGGCTTCGTTGTCGGCGTCCTCTCGGTCGCGGGCTTCCTCGGCGGCGGGCTGGTCGCGGTGCAGCTGCTGCCCCTGGTGCTGCAGCACGTCTCCCCCGGCACGGCGTCGTCGGTGGTCGCCGTGGTGGTGGTCATCGTGCTCGCCTCCATCGGGCAGGCCGTCACCACCCACTACGGCTGGCAGCTGCGCAACCGCATCGGCCGGCGGCGCGGCCAGGTCGTCGACGCGGCGGGCGGCTCGGTCGTCAACGTCGCCGCGATGCTCCTCGTCGCCTGGCTCATCGGCTCCGCCCTCGCCGGCACCTCCCTGCCCACGGTCTCCAAGGAGGTCCGCACCTCCCGGGTGCTCGGGGGCGTGCAGGAGGCGCTGCCGCCCGGCGCGCCCACCTGGTTCTCGGACTTCAGCTCGGTGCTCGCCCGCAACGGCTTCCCCCAGGTGTTCAACCCCTTCGAGAACGAGCCGATCACCGAGGTCCAGCCCCCCGACCCGGCGCTCGCGGGCAGCGTCGCGGTGGCCACCGCCCGCCGGTCCATCGTCAAGGTGGTCGGCACCGCGCCCGGTTGCAGCAAGACCCTGGAGGGCACGGGCTTCGTCTTCGCCCCCCACCGGGTGATGACCAACGCCCACGTCGTCGGCGGCGTCCGCGAACCCACGGTCCAGCTCGGCGGCGCGGGGCGCCTCTACGACGCCACCGTGGTGCTGTACGACTGGCAGCGCGACATCGCCGTCCTGGACGTGCCCCGGCTCGACGCCCCCGCGCTGGACTTCGCCGGGCAGGCGGGCACCAACGACAGCGCCGTCGTCGCGGGCTTCCCCGAGAACGGCTCCTTCAACGTCCAGCCCGCACGGCTGCGCGGCCGCATCCAGGCCAACGGCCCGGACATCTACCACCGGGGCCAGGTCGTGCGCGACGTCTACTCGGTGCGCTCGCTGGTCCGCCAGGGCAACTCGGGCGGGCCGCTGCTGACCCCCGACGGCCGGGTGTACGGCGTGGTCTTCGCCAAGTCGCTGGACAGCCCGGACACCGGCTACGCGCTCACCGCCGCCGAGGTGCTGCCGGACGCCCGGCAGGGCGCCGCCGCCACGGCCCGGGTGGACACGCAGGGCTGCGCCCTCTGAGTTCCGGGGCTGCGGCCCGCAGCCCCGGGCCTCCGGCCCGAGAACGGCGCGGTGGGGACAGGGGTGCGGGACCGGTGCGGCCGTGCGCGGCCGGGGCCGCCGGTGTGCGTCCGGGGGTGGCGCGGGTGCCCGGGGTCAGTCGCGCCCGCCCGGCCGCAGCCGGGCGGTCATCCAGCGGGCGCGGCGCCCGATGATGTGGGGGATGCCCAGCCGGCCGTCCCCGCGGGGGTACAGCACCGCCGCCCCCGTGTCGGCGGCGGGCTGGTCGAGGGCGGGCGTCGGCGCGGTGGTCCGGCGCCGGGTCCGGGACGCGTGGGCGCGCTCGTGCATCCAGGTCATACGGAACCCATGCCCGGCCTTCCAGGGGGGTAATCGCCCCCGGAGGCCTCCAATTGGCCTATGCATTCGTCCTATTAATTTATGGTCAGATTGTGAAGATGTCGACGCGGCGTCCCCACGATCCGCGACGCCCCGCGGTCCGCGAGGCCTCCCGATCCGCGGCGCCCGCCTCAGCGGCCCGCCGCCTCCTCGCGCAGCCAGGCCACCAGCTCCCGCGTGAAGCCCTCGGGGTCCTCCTCGTGCGGGAAGTGCCCGACCCCGTCCTGCAGCAGCCACCGGTACGGCGCCTCGACGTACGCGCCCGAACCGGCCGCCGTGTCCGTCAGCAGCACCGGGTCCAGGGCGCCGTGCACGTGCAGGGTCGGCACCCGCACCGGCCGCTTCATCCGGCGCGAGAACTGGAAGCCGTCCGGCCGCGCCATCGACCGCATCAGCCAGCGGTACGGCTCGATCGAGCAGTGCGCCGTGCTGGGGATCCGCATCGCCTGCCGGTAGACGGCGGCCGCCTTCTCGTCCGGCCCGCCGCCCGCCGTCCAGGCCCGCAGGTACCGCTCGACCTGCTGCGCGTCGTCCGCGACCAGCTGCCGCTCCGGCACCCACGGCCGCTGGAAGCCCAGCACGTGCTCGTACGCCGCCAGCTGCCGCCGGTCGGTGAGCAGGGCCCGCCGCAGCCGGCGCGGGTGCGCCGCCGAGACGACCGCCAGGCCGCGGACCAGCGAGGGCCGCATCACGGCGGCCACCCACGCCAGGAACCCCCCGGTGTCGTGGCCGACCAGTGCGGCATCGCGCTCGCCCAGGGAACGGATCACGCCGGTGATGTCCAGCGCCAGGTTCGAGGGGTCGTAGCCGCGCGGCGTGCGGTCGCTGCCGCCGACACCCCGCAGGTCCACGGCGACGGCGCGGAAGCCGGCGTCGGCGAGCGCCGTCAGCTGGTGGCGCCAGGTCCACCAGAACTGCGGCCAGCCGTGGACCAGCAGCACCAGCGGGCCCTCGCCCAGCTCGGCGACGTGGAAGCGGGCACCGTTGGCGGCCACGTCCCGGTGCGTCCAGGGCCCGTCCAGACGGACGTTCCAGGAGCCCCCGGTGTGGGGCGTGGCGGGGGATTCGTCGAGCGGCATACCGAGAGAGTGTCACACCGGGCGCCCGACAGGGGCGCGGCGCCCGGCGCGGGGAGCCCGCGCCCGGCGCGGAGCCGGCCCGGGCCCCCGCGCGGGCGCTGTCGGGGAGCGCCGTCGGGGAGCGCCGTCGGGGCGCCGGTGTCAGCGCTCCAGGACGGCGCGCTTCTCCTGCTCGGTCGCCGGGCGCGGCCGGGCCTTCCTCAGCACGTCCGCGGTGGCCTTGGCGCCCTCGATGGTGCGCTGCGGCTTCTCCACCTTCTTGAAGGAGCGCATCGCCAGCAGGCCGAGGAGCGCCGCCAGCACCAGGTAGGCGCCGCCCACGATCAGGAACGACCAGCCCAGGGTGATCCCCAGGGCGTGGATGCCGTAGGCGGCGGCGAAGCTCAGCATCGGGATGGCGGCCAGCGCGACCACCCCGGCCACGGCCAGCGACGCGCCGCCCGCCACGCCGCGCTTCACGTCCTGCCGGATCTCCGCCTTCGCGAGGGCGATCTCGTCGTGGACCAGCGAGGAGAGGTCCGCCGTCGCGGCCGAGACCAGCCGGCCGAGCGAGCGCTCACCGTCGTGGAACGCGGTGCTCCCGCTCGTGGACAGGCCGTCGACTCCTGCGGACATCGCGTTCCTCCTTGTTGACAGGGCGTTGCGACACGCCCTCAGATCATGCCCTCACCGGCCCTGCGGCCACCACTCGACCCCTGCCCGCCCGGCGCGCCCCTCACTCGGGCGGCCTCCCCGCCGTCCCGGCGCCCCCTCGCCGGCCGTCCCCCGTCGGCCGTCCCCCGTCGGCCGTCCCTCAGCGGTCGTCCTTCGCTGGTCGCCCCTCACCGGCCGTCCCCCGTCGGCCGCCCCCGTCGCTCACCCCTCGCCCCGCACCGGCCGGGACTCCGGGACCTGGTACACGTCCGGGATGCCGTCGTGGTCCTCGTCGCGCTCCTCGTCCTCCCACAGCTGCCGGTAGTGGCGGTTGCGCAGCCGCAGCAGCACGCTCGCCAGCAGGGCGCAGAAGAGCGAGCCCACCAGGACCGCCGCCTTCGCCCGGGCCGCGAGCTCCGGGTCGCCGGGGAAGGCCAGCTCGCTGATCAGCAGCGAGACGGTGAAGCCGATGCCGGCGAGGGTGGCCAGCGCGTACAGGTCGGACCAGCGCAGCGAGGGGTTGAGCTCGGCCCGGGTGAAGCGGGCGGCGAGCCAGGTGCCGCCGAAGACGCCGAGCACCTTGCCGACGGCGAGCCCCAGCACCACGCCCAGCGGGGCGGCCTCGGTGAAGACCTGCCCCAGCGCGGTCGGCGAGACGGCCACCCCGGCCGCGAACAACGCGAAGACGGGCACGCAGAACCCGGCGGAGAAGGGCCGCACCCGGTGCTCGATCCGCTCCGCGGGGGAGCGGTCCTCGCCCTCGTCCCGGGTGCAGCGCAGCAGCAGGCCCATGGCGACCCCGGCCACCGTGGCGTGCACCCCGCTCTCGTGCATGAGCGCCCAGACCGCCACCCCCAGCGGCACGTAGACGTACCAGCCGCGGACCCTGCGCCGGTGCAGCACGCCGAAGAGGACGAGCCCGGCGGCGGCGCCCAGCAGTGCCCAGAGCGTGATGGCGGAGGTGTACAGGACGGCGATGACCAGGATGGCGCCGAGGTCGTCGACGACCGCGAGGGTGAGCAGGAAGGCGCGCAGCGCCGACGGCAGGTGGGTGCCGACGACCGCGAGCACCCCGAGGGCGAAGGCGATGTCGGTGGCGGTGGGGATCGCCCAGCCGTGCAGGTGTCCGCCGCCGAGGTTCACCCCCGCGTAGACCAGTGCGGGGACCGCCATGCCGCACACCGCCGCCACCACGGGCAGCGCCGCCGCCTTCGGGTCGCGCAGGTCCCCGGCGACCAGTTCGCGCTTGAGCTCGATGCCGGCGACGAAGAAGAAGACCGTCAGCAGTCCGTCCTCGGCCCACGCCTCCAGGGAGAGGTCGAGGTGCAGCGGGCCGGACGGCCCGACGGTGATGTCCCGGACGCTCTCGTAGGCGTGCGGCCAGACGTTCGCCCACAGCAGCGCCACCACGGCGGCGGCGAGCAGCAGGACGCCGCCCACGGTCTCGGTGCGCAGGGCGTCGACCACGAAGTTCCGCTCGGGCAGCGAGAGGAGGCCGAACAGCTGGCGGGGACCGGAGCGGCGGGGCGGGGCGGTGGCCACGCGGGGACCTCCTGGGCGGATCGGCGGGATGCGGACACACCTGCGGTGTGGTGCCGACCAGACTTCCCGGCGCGCCTCTTCGGGGCCGAGCCCCTGGCCACACCCTACCCGCGGACCCTCGGGGCAGTCCTGTGCGAGGCCGCGGCGCGGACCTCCCGCCGGGGCCGCACCGCCGTCCGTCCGGTGCCGCACAGCACCCCGCCGCACAGCACCCCGCCGCCCACGGGCGCGGCCGCCCCGCCGCCGCGCACGGACGCGGCCGCCCCGGCGGGTGCCGGGGCGGCCGCGGGCCGGCGGGCGGTCCGGGTCGGAGGCGTCCGGGTGGGGGCGCCCCCGCGGACGTCAGTCCTCGCCGGGGGCGCTCGGCAGCTTGGCCTGGATGAGGTCCATCACCGAGGAGTCCGTGAGGGTGGTGACGTCGCCCAGCGCGCGGTTCTCCGCGACGTCGCGCAGCAGCCGCCTCATGATCTTGCCGGAGCGCGTCTTCGGCAGCTCGCCCACGACGAGGATCCGCTTGGGCTTGGCGATCGGGCCCAGCGTGCGGCCGACGTGGTCGCGCAGCTCGGCGGCCAGGTCGGCGCTGTCGGCCGCGGTGCCGCGCAGGATCACGAAGGCCACGATGGCCTGGCCGGTCGTCGGGTCGACGGCGCCGACCACGGCCGACTCGGCGACCTTCGGGTGGGAGACGAGGGCCGACTCCACCTCCGTGGTGGAGATGTTGTGGCCGGAGACCAGCATCACGTCGTCCACCCGGCCGAGCAGCCAGATGTCGCCGTCCTCGTCCTTCTTCGCGCCGTCGCCGGCGAAGTAGCGGCCCTCGAAGCGCGACCAGTAGGTGTCGATGTACCGCTGGTCGTCGCCCCAGACGGTGCGCAGCATGGACGGCCACGGCTCGGTCAGCACGAGGTAGCCGCCGGATCCGTTCGGCACCTCGCGGGCCTCGTCGTCCACGACCGTGGCGGCGATGCCGGGGAGCGGGCGCTGGGCGGAGCCCGGCTTGGTCTCGGTGACGCCCGGCAGCGGGCTGATCATCATGGCGCCGGTCTCGGTCTGCCACCAGGTGTCGACGACCGGGCAGCGGCCCCCGCCGATCTTCTCCCGGTACCAGACCCACGCCTCGGGGTTGATCGGCTCGCCGACGCTGCCGAGCACCCGCAGGCTGGACAGGTCGAACTTGGCGGGGATGTCGTCGCCCCACTTCATGAAGGTGCGGATCGCGGTCGGCGCCGTGTAGAGGATGCTGACGCCGTACTTCTGCACGATCTCCCAGAAGCGGCCCTGGTGCGGGTGGTCCGGGGTGCCCTCGTAGATCACCTGGGTGGCGCCGTTGGCCAGCGGCCCGTAGACGATGTACGAGTGCCCGGTGACCCAGCCGATGTCGGCCGTGCACCAGTAGACGTCGGTCTCCGGCTTGAGGTCGAAGACCGCGTGGTGCGTGTAGGCGGCCTGCGTCAGGTAGCCGCCGGAGGTGTGCAGGATGCCCTTGGGCTTCCCCGTGGTGCCCGAGGTGTACAGGATGAAGAGCGGGTGCTCGGCGTCGTGCGCCTCGGGGGTGTGCTCGGCGGACTGGCGGCCGACGGCGTCGTGCCACCACACGTCGCGGCCCTCGGTCCAGGAGGTCTCCTGGCCGGTCCGGCGGACCACCAGCACGTGCTCCACGCCGGGGCAGCGCTCCAGGGCCTGGTCGATGGCGGGCTTGAGGGCGCTCGGGGCGCCGCGCCGGTACCCGCCGTCGGCGGTGATCACCAGCCTGGCGTCGGCGTCCTGGATGCGGGAGGCGACCGCGTCGGCCGAGAACCCGCCGAAGACCACGGAGTGGGCCGCGCCGATCCGGGCGCAGGCCAGCATCGCCACCACGGCCTCGGGGATCATCGGCAGGTAGACCGCCACCCGGTCGCCCTTGCCGACGCCGAGCTCCAGCAGGGCGTTGGCGGCCCGGGAGACCTCGTCCTTGAGCTCGGCGTAGGTGATGCTGCGGCCGTCGCCGGGCTCGCCCTCGAAGTGGATGGCGACGCGGTCGCCGAGGCCGGCCTCGACGTGGCGGTCGACGCAGTTGTACGCGACGTTGAGCTTCCCGTCGGCGAACCACTTCGCGAACGGCGGGTTGGACCAGTCCAGGGTCTCGGTGGGCTCCACCGCCCAGCTGAGGCGGCGGGCCTGCTCCGCCCAGAAGCCGAGCCGGTCGGCCGAGGCCTGCCCGTACGCGGCGGCGGTGACGTTGGCGGCTGCGGCCAGCTCCGCGGGCGGGGCGAAGCGGCGCTCCTCCTTGAGCAGGTTGGCCAGGCTCTCGTTGCTCAACGCGCACTCCTCATCGAGATGATCGCGGGATGGTCCCATCGTCCCGTGACCTACCTCACCAGGAGGGGAGGCATGCTGACAAGGGTCCCCGGCGGAATTGGTCCAGACCTCTCGGGGTGGTGGGCGCCGGGTGCGGGCCGCCCCCGGCGGCGGTGGGCGGCCGGGGGCGGCGGTGCGGCGGCGCGGCGGGGGAGGGGCGCCGTGCGGGGATGTCAGGCGGCGCTGCCGGCCTCCTCCGCGCCCACCGGGCGGAACACCCCCGACGCCGGGTCCAGCAGGTACGCCTGCGCCGCCGCGATGTCGAAGTACATCCCCACCAGCTCCAGGCCGTCCGGGCCGCCGTCCGCCGTGCGGGACCGCACGGCGGGATGGGCGGCCAGGTTCTCCAGCTGCTGCACCACGTTGGACAGGCAGAGGCGCTCCAGCTCGTCCGCGGGCCGGTCCGCGAAGCGGGCGGGCTCCCGCTGTGCCCGGGCCAGCGACGCGCCGCCGTTGCGCAGCCAGCGCCCGAGCGGGGTGGCCTCCCCGGACGGCCGGTGCGCGCCCCGGAGCAGCCCCTGCATGGCGCCGCAGCCGGAGTGCCCGCAGACCGTCACCGACCGGACGCGCAGCACCTCGACCGCGTACTCCACGGCCGCGCCCACCGAGTCGTCGCCCGGCTCCCCGGGCGTGCCGCGCCCCTGCGGGGGCGGTACGAGGTTGCCGACGTTCCGGACGGTGAACAGGTCGCCCGGCCCGCTGCTGGTGATCATGCTGGTCACCATCCGCGAGTCCGCGCAGCTCACGAAGAGCTGCGACGGGGCCTGGCCCTCCCGGGCCAGCCGGGCCAGCTCCTGGCGGACCAGGGGGGCGGTGTACCGCTGGAAGCGCCGGACCCCGCCCACCAGGTGGTCGAGCGCGGCGCCGGCGCCGCCCGTGCGGGGGCTCCGGGTGCGGTGGCCGAGCCAGGAGGACCAGGGGCGGAAGCGGGCGTTGTCGGCCGCCGGGGCTGCGGGCCGGGGCGTGGCGGGCGAGGGGGGTGTGGACCGGGCGTCGGGTGTCATGTCGTTCCTGTCGATCGCCGGGACGATAAAGAATCGGCAAGGAATGGCAAACGGAGAGTAATGGAATTCTCGCCCGACGTGATCGCCGCCGCTGCGGCCCGGAGGGAAGTTCGCCCTGGCGGGTGACGGTCCGCCCACTGTGTCCGGCCGCTGCGTTCGGCCCTGCGTCCGGCCCTGCGTCCGGCCCTGCGTCCGGCTCTGTGGGCCGTCCGCCGGCCGGGGCGGCGGCTGCCGGAGCGTCCGCCCCCTGCGCCCGGCCCCGTGCACCCGCGGCGGTCCCGGCCTCCTGCGGCCCGCCCGGGGCCGTCCGTCCGGCCCGCCCGGGACGGGCCGGCCTCCCGGCCGCCGCGGGTGCACGGCGCGGCGCCCCCTCCGCCGGTGTGCGGAGGGGGCGCCCGGCCCGCAGGGGACGGCGGCGGGGTCGGATGGGGTCAGACGGCCGCCGGGGCCTCGGCCCGCAGGTGCCGCCGGCCGAGCGTGAAGCCGGGGTCCACCTGGGTGGCGAGGTCCGCACCGGTCCTGGCGTTGCCCCAGCTCTCGGCGTTGCGCAGGTGGAAGTGGACCGCCTGGCGGGTGTAGCGCTCCCAGTCGCGCCCGGCGTGGGCGGCGTCCGCCTCCTCCTGGAGGGTGCGCAGGACCCGGCGGTTCTCCTCCTCCAGGTCGGCCAGGCACAGGTCCGCGCCCCGGTCGAGGCGGCGGACCCAGTCGGAGTGCCCGAAGGAGGCGATGAGGTCGTCCCCGGCCTCGCGCCGCAGGTAGGCGAGGTCGTCCGGGCCCTGAACCTTGTTGCCGACCACCCGGAGCGCGACGCCGTAGTCGCGGGCGTACTCCTTGTACTGCCGGTAGACGGAGACCCCCTTGCGGGTCGGCTCGGCCACCAGGAAGGTCACGTCGAAGCGGGTGAACAGGCCGGAGGCGAAGGAGTCAGAGCCCGCGGTCATGTCGACCACGGCGTACTCGCCGGGACCGTCGACGAGGTGGTTCAGGTAGAGCTCCACGGCCCCGACCTTGGAGTGGTAGCAGGACACCCCGAGGTCGTCCTCGGCGAAGGCGCCGGTGGCCATCAGCCGCACCGTGCCGCCCTCCAGGGCGACCGGGCGGGCGCACCGGTCGTACAGGGGGTTGTCCTCGTCGATGCGCACCAGGCGGGAGCCGCGGCCGGGCGGGGTCGTCTTGATCATCTGCTCGGCGGAGGCGATCCGCGGGTTGTCCCCGCGCAGGTACTCCTTGATGTGGGGGAGTTCGCCGCCCATGGCGGGCAGTCCGGCGGCCTGCGCCTCGTCGAGCCCCAGGGCCGTGCCGAGGTGCTGGTTGATGTCGGCGTCCACGGCGACGACCGGGCGGCCGGCGGCGGCGAGGTGGCGGACGAGCAGCGACGACAGCGTGGTCTTGCCGCTGCCGCCCTTGCCGACGAAGGCGATCTTCATGGTGCGGGCTTCCGTTGGGGGCTTGGACTGAAGACGACAATAGTTATCGTCTTCGATAGAGCACATCGTAGCGGTGTGCAGGCTCTGGGTGATCACGGAAGCGCCCGATTGGTCCGAACGAGTGACGTCCCGGACGGGTGCGGCCCGGGACCGCCCACCGCCCGGGGACCATGCAGCCGCGCGCAGCGGGCGGTCCGGCCCGGAGGCCCGCGCCCCGGCGCGGCCTCCGATCCCGTCTCCCGATCCCGTGCCCCGACCCCGTGCCCCGGTGCGGTGTCCCGCACGGCGTCCGGGTGCGGCAGGGAGACGACGCGGCGGCGGCGCGGCGGAGTGCGGGACCCGGGGGCGCCGCGTGCCCGACCGGTCCGTACGCTCGACCGCGTGAGCACTGCAGCTGATCCCCTCGCCCCGCTCGCCGACCTGCCCGGCGTGCCGGAGGCCGTCGCCGAGGTCCGGCGTGCCGTCGACCGCCTCTACGGACACCGGGTGATGCGCCGCCGCGCGGCCGAGGTCACCTCCGAGGCCGCCCTCCGGGGCGCCCGCGCCTCGGCCGCCCTGGACGGCGCCGACTGGCCGCTGGAGGAGGTCCGGCGGCGCACCGACTTCGGGACCGGCGCCGAGGCCCGGACCGTGGGCGGCGCGCTGCGGCTCGCCGCGGACGCCGGGCAGCTGCTGAGCGTCTGGCGGACCTCCCCGCTGCAGGTCCTGGCGCGCCTTCACCTGCTGGCCGCGGGGGACGACGCCCCGGACGTCGGGCGCCCGCGCCGGGCCGGCGAGTCGGCGGCTGAGCTGTTCCCTGCGGAGGTTGCCGCCTCCGAGACCCTCGGGGAGGCGGCCCCGGCGCCGTTCCCGGCCCCGGCCGGGCTGCCCGCCCCGCCCTCCGCCGCCGAGGCGGCGGCCCGGCTGGACCAGTTGGCGGTGCTCCTGGCGGCACGTGCCGACCGCGCGGGCGCCGGGCCCGGCGCCCGGACCGCGCCGGCGCTGGTGACCGCCGCCGTGGTGCACGGCGAGCTGATGGTGCTGCGGCCCTTCACCTCGGGCAACGGCCTCGTGGCGCGGGCCGCGCAGCGGATCGTGCTGATCGCGGAGGGCCTCGACCCCAAGGCGATCTGCCCGGCCGAGGTCGGTCTCGCCGAGCTCGGCACGGAGGCCTACCGCGCCGCGCTGGCCGGGTACGCCTCGGGCACCGCGGAGGGGATGGCGGCCTGGATCGCCCACTGCGGGCGGGCCCTGCGCCTCGGGGTCAGGGAGAGCACCGCGGTCTGCGAGGCGATGCAGCGGGGCATGGTCTGACCCGTCCGTCCGGCCTCCGACCCCGGGCGGGGCCGGCGCCGTCCGTCCGCGGACGGCTCCCGCGTGCGGACGGCCCCCGACACGCAATGCGGCGGCACCTCGCGAAGAGGTGCCGCCACTGGCACGGTCGCCGGGTGACCATGCGTGCGCCTTGTCGTGCCCATCAGGCGGGGATCTCTGCCCTCTGCCTGGTGCGGCGGCCCGGTTGGCGGGTCGGCTGCACGTGGGTGCCCGGTTCTGTGCTCGGTCCGTGGGGCCAGGACTGCGTCTGCAACGGTTCCTGAGCGGTTCCGTCGGGTCTCGCGGGCCGTTGCTTCCTTTGTAGCGCTGTTTCCGGGCGAGCGAAACCCCGGGGCCGCCGTTCTTCGCCCTCCGTCCGCCCGGGACGGTTCTGACGGCTTTCGGGCGGTCTGCCCATCGGTCGCACTCCCGCAGCCGCTCCGGTGCGGCGGGGCGCGGCGAGCCGCCCCGGGAGCCGCGGGTCAGACCGTCTGCGCGCGGCGCCGGGCGCTGTACCAGACGAGACCGGCGGCGGTGGCGGCCGCGGCGACCGCCGCTCCGGCCAGGACCGGCCCGCTGGGCACCCGGAAGGAGGGGATCCGGCGGCGCAGCTGCACCGGTCTGCTGAACGTGAGCACCGGCCAGTCGCGGGCCAGCGCCTCGCGCCGCAGCCCCCGGTCCGGGTTGACCGCGGACGGGTGGCCCACGGCCTCCAGGAGCGGCAGGTCGGTGACCGAGTCGCTGTAGGCGTGGCAGCGGGACAGGTCGTAGTCCTCGGCCTCGGCCAGCTCCCTGATGGCGGCGGCCTTGTTCTCCCCGTAGGCGTAGTACTCGATCTCGCCCGTGTAGCGGCCGTCGCGCTCCTCCAGACGGGTGGCGATGACGTGGTCGGCGCCCAGCATCTCCCCGATCGGTCCGACGAGCTCCGAACCGGAGCTGCTGACGATGACCACGTCGCGGCCGGCCGCGTGGTGCTCCTCGATGAGCGAGGCCGCCTCGTCGTAGATCAGCGGGTCGATCAGGCCGTGCAGCGTCTCCGCCACGATCTCCCGAACCTGCTGCACGTCCCAGCCGCGGCAGAGCGCCGAGAGGTACTGGCGCATCCGCTCCATCTGGTCGTGGTCCGCGCCTCCCACCAGGAAGACGAACTGGGCGTACGAGCTCCGCAGCACGGCCCGCCGGTTGATCAGGCCGCCCCGGTAGAGGGGCCTGCTGAAGGCGAGTGCGCTCGACTTGGCGATGATGGTCTTGTCGAGGTCGAAGAAGGCTGCAGTACGGGTCGGGCGAGACGTCCGGAAAGCGTGCTCCTCCGGGCCTGCTGGGGGTTCGGCCTGGTTCTCCACGGGGTCGAGGATAGGGGGGCCGCCATTCGGCGTACTCCCGGGCGCGCGGGTTTGTGTTTCGGGGCCCTCGGGTACACCATGGAAGTCACGGATCGTTCGCGACCGTGCTAACCCGGTCCGACTCCTCCCCCCCCGAGTCGGCCGAGGATGACGACCCCCGCTCTCCCCCCCGGCGGGGGTCGTCGCATGTCCGGATGCGTTCGGTCCGCCCGCCTCCCCGCTCCGCGCCTGCAGGCCGCCGCCGCGCGCAGACCCACCGGCCGTCACTTTGCGTAGCTGCCTGCCTGGTGCTGGCGTGTGCGCCGCACCGGCCGGCCCGCCTTTCCGCCGCGCGCCGGGCACCCTCCGTCATCCCGGGCCTGTCGGCCGTCCCCGCCGCCGTGCACCCCGCCCGCCCTCCTCCACTTCCGCACCCGTGCGTCCCGTCGCCCGCCGACCGGCCTGTTGACCACCGGACGGGCCGCGAACCGGCATCGACCGGTGGGACGAGCGGCACCCGGCGGGGGTTCCCCACGGCCGGCCGGCGGCACGGAGATCACCCGGGAGGGTGAGCCCCGTTTTCCACAGCCCGGCGTTTTCCCCAGCCCGTGGACCGCTGCTGGCGGCGGTGTGCGGCCGGTCCCACCGTGGAGTCCCGCGGTCCGGCCGGTCCGCGGGGAACCGCACACGGGGAGACGACCATGGCCGAGCCGTCGACGCACCAAGGACCCTCCGGGATCCCCCCGGTCACCGGACCACTGATCATCAGCGGGGACGAGGAGCTGGTCGAGCGCCTGCTCAGGATCTGCACCGCGGCGGGCGCCGAGCCGGTCGTGGTGCGGGGTGCGCCGCCGACCCGGCGCCAGTGGGAGAGCGCACCGCTCGCCCTGGTCGGCGACGACCTCGCCGGGTGCTGCTCCGACATGCCGCGCCGCGAGGGGGTGCTGCTCATCGGCCGGGACCTCGATGACTGCGAGGTGTGGGTGCGGGCGGTCGGCGTGGGCGCCGACCACGTGCTCTTCCTGCCCGACGCGGAGACGTGGCTGCTGGACCGCGTCGCGGACGCCGCCGAGGGGGTGGGCACCCATGCGCTGACCGTCGCCGTGCTCGGCGGCCGGGGAGGTGCCGGCGCCTCCACGCTCGCCTGCGCGCTCGCCGTGACCGCCGCCCGCGAGGGGCACCGCACCATGCTCATCGACGGGGATCCGCTCGGCGGCGGCCTCGACGTGCTGCTCGGCGGCGAGGGAGCCTCCGGGCTCCGCTGGCCGGACCTCGCCGGCTCCCGGGGCCGGGTCAACGGCCACGAACTGGAGAAGGCGCTTCCCAGCCTGCACCGCCTCGCCGCCCTCTCGTGGGACCGCAGCGACATCCTCGCCATCCCGCCCGACGCCATGCGCTCCGTGCTGGCCGCCGCGCGCCGGCGCGGCGGGCTGGTCGTCCTCGACCTCCCCCGCCATCTCGACCCCGCCGCCGCGGAGGCACTGGAGCAGGCCGACACCGGCCTGCTGGTCGTACCGGCGGAACTGCGGGCCGTGGCGGCGGCGGGCCGCGTCGCCGCCGCGGCCCGGATGCGACTCTCCGACCTGCGGGCCGTGGTCCGGACGCCCGCCTGCCCCGGGCTCGACGCCACGGAGGTCGCCCGCGGCCTCCGGATGGACCTGGCGGGCGAGCTGCCCGGCGAGCCGGGCCTGGCCGCGGACGTCGAGCGGGGGACCCCGCCGGGACTGCGCGAGAGAGGACCGCTCGCCCGGTTCTGCTCGGCGTTCCTCGCCCGGGCCGTGCCGCCGGCCACTGGCCGGAGCGCGGTCGCATGACGCGCGGACACGCAGGCGGTCCGCTCGTGGGAGCGGAAGCCGGGCGGCGGCGGATCGGCCGCCGTATCCTCGGAGCAGGAGCAGGAGCAGGAGCAGGAGCAGGACCGGCCGGGGCGCACGCCGGGGTGTCCGCCGCCGGGAGGCCGGGATCCGGTGGGCCCCCGACGCCCGGTCCTCCGCTGCGGGAGACCGGAACGCATACCGGGGACGCGCCCCGACCGCTGCGGGGAGAGCCGAGGGAACCGGCGGCCCCTCCGCAGCCCGCCGCGCTGGTCGACGCCGTGCGGCTCCGCCTCGCGGAGGCGGGCGCGGAGCCCACCACCGCCTCCGTCGCCGCTGCGCTGCGGGCCGAGCATGCCCCGCTCGGCGGTGAGCAGCTCATGGCCGCCGTCCACGCGCTGCGGGCGGAGATCGTCGGAGCGGGACCGCTCGATCCGCTGCTCGCCGATCCGCAGGTGACCGACGTCCTGGTCAACGCACCCGACGAGGTCTGGGTCGACCGCGGGTGCGGCCTCACCAGGGCGGAGGGCGTGTCCTTCCCCGATGCTGCCGCCGTGCGCCGGCTGGCGCAGCGTCTGGCGACCGCGGCCGGGCGCAGACTGGACGACGCGCGCCCGTGGGCGGACGCCCGCCTGCCGGACGGCACACGCCTCCACGCCGTTCTGCCGCCGACAGCCGTGGGGTGCACCCACATCTCGCTCCGCGTGTCCCGGGCCCGGGCCTTCACCCTGGAGGAGCTGACCGGGGCGGGGTCCCTCTCCCCGCACGGCGCGCACCTGCTGCGCGCCCTCGTCGACGCCCGTCTCTCCTTCCTGGTCAGCGGCGGTACGGGAAGCGGCAAGACGACCCTTCTCTCGGCCCTCCTCGGCCTGGTGGACCCCGGTGAGCGGATCGTGCTCGCCGAGGACTCCGCGGAGCTGCGGCCGGCCCACCCGCACGTGGTCCGCCTGGAGGCCAGGCCGCCCAACCAGGAGGGCCTGGGCCGCGTCGACCTGCGTGACCTCGTGCGTCAGGCGCTGCGGATGAGGCCCGACCGGCTGGTGGTCGGCGAGGTCCGCGGCCCCGAGGTCCTGGACCTGCTCAGCGCCCTCAACACCGGCCACGAGGGCGGCTGCGGCACGGTCCACGCCAACACCGGGGCCGACGTCCCGGCGCGGCTGGAGGCCCTGGGGTCCATGGCGGGGCTCGACCGCGCCGCCCTGCACAGCCAGCTGTGCGCCGCTCTGGACGCGGTGGTCCACCTGGTGCGCCATCCCGGAAGCGGCCTGCGGCGGGTGGCCGGCGTCCATGTGCTGGTACGCGACCGGGCGGGGTTCGCGGTGACCGTGCCTGCAGCCGTGTTCCAGCCGGACGGGGGATTCGGCCCCGGACCGGGCTGGAACCACCTGGTCTCGCGCTGCGCCGTCCGCGGTGTGGACCCGGCCGCAGGACTCCCGTGGTGAGCGCCGGTGCCGGGCTGCCCTGGGCGGCGCTGCTGGGCCTGTCCGCCGCGGGGGCCCACCGTGCCGTGGTCCGTCGCGGGCGCACCCGGCGGCGCCTCCTCGGCGGCGGTGCCCCGGCGGGCGGCGGCCCGGGGGGCGGGGTGTCCGGTCCCGTGCCGGAGCGGTGGACCGCCGCTCTCGGCCGCGGCGTCCGGCACCTCCGGTGGACGGCGCCCGAACTCCTGCTCCTGCCCGTCGGCCTCCTCGCCGGCTGGGCGCTCCGCTCACCCGTCCCGCTGCTGGGGGGAGCGGTCGCCCTGCGGCCGGTGCGGCGGTGGCGGCTCGGCCTGCACGAACGCCGCCGCCGGGAGCGGCGGGAGGCCGCCGTCGTGGAACTGTGCACCGCCCTCGCCGCCGGACTGCGCACCGGAGCGGTGCCCGACCGGGCCATGGCCTCCGTGACGGCGCCGGGCGGTCCCTCCCACCAGGTGCTGTGCCGCGCCGGCCTCGACACCACCTCCCTGCTGGCGGCCGCACGCTTCGCCGGTGACGTGCCGGAGGCCCTGCGCCGGACGGCCCGGCTCCCCGGTGCGGGCGGTGCGGCGGCGATCGCGGCCTGCTGGCAGGTGGCGTCCGACAGCGGGGCCGGCCTGGCCGACGCCCTCGACCGGGTGGCGGAGGCACTGCGCGCCGACCGTGCACTGCGGGAGACCGTCCGGGGTGAGCTGGCCGGTCCGCGGACGACGGCGGCGCTGCTCGCCGTGCTCCCGGTGGTCGGCCTGCTGCTGGGCGGCGCCCTCGGCGCCGATCCGCTGCGCATGCTGCTGCACACCCCCGCGGGGTTGGGCTGCCTCGTCGCGGGCGCGGCCCTGGAGGCGGCCGGACTCCTCTGGACGGCCCGGATCGTGCGTGCTGCGGAGGGCGTGGAGGCGTGCTGACCACCCGAGCCGAGCGGGATGTGCCCCGCTGCAAGGAGGAATTCCCTGATGAGTGCTCAGTTCGCTGCCGTCGCGGCAGCGCCGGCCGCCGTGTGGGTCCTGGTCCGTGCCGGGGAAGCCGTACGGCGGCCCCGACAGCTCCGACAGCTCCGACAGCTCCGACAGCCCCGACGGTCCCGGCGGGAGGGACGGCGTCGGACGGCCGTGCCGGACGGCGTCACCGCCGGGAAGGGGCGCCCTCCGAGGGGGCGGCCGCGCGCTCGGCGGTTCCGGCCGTGGCCGTGGCGCGGCACAGGACCCACGAAGGGGTCGGCGAGAGGGCCCGCAGGGCCGCCCGGGGCAACCGGGCCGGACGCGGACCGCAACCGGCTCCGCCGCACGGCGCCCGTGGCTGCGGGGCTCTGCGTGGCCCTGCTGGTCGGCGGCGCGGCGGGTGTCCTGGCCGGCGCCGTGGCGGCGTTCGCCCTGCAGTGGGGGCTGCGGAGGCTGTCGCCGAGGGGTGCGGACGCCCCCGACCCCCGCCTGGAGGCGCAGCTGCCGCTGACGGCGGAACTGCTGGCCGCCTGCCTGGGGGCCTCGGGGATCCCCGCCGAGGCCGCGGCGGCCGTGTCCCGGGCGGTGGGGTCCCCGATGCGGGAACGCCTGGCCGCGGTGGCCGCCGGGCTGCGCATGGGGGCCGAGCCGTCCGACTGCTGGGGCCGGGCTGCCGCCGACTGTCCCGGACTGGCGCCGCTGGGCCGCTGCCTGTCCGCGGCCGACGCCGACGGAGCGCCCCCGGTGGCCACCCTCACCCGGCTGGCACGGGAGCAGCGTGCGGCGGCGGTCCGGGCAGCGGCCGTACGCACCCGGAGGGCCGGAGTCCTTGCGACGGCACCGCTGGGCGTGTGCTTCCTGCCCGCCTTCGTCCTCGTCGGCGTCGTGCCGGTGGTCGCCGGGCTCGCCTCTGCCTTCCTCGCGCCGCGGTGAAGCCCCGTGACCCGGCCGGACCGGGCCCGTCCCTCTCCCGCCCGCCGCGACCGCCGCCTTCCTCCCGCCCGACGGCTGCCCGTCCGTCCCGCGCATCCGCCCCGTCCGACCGGAGCACCCGCGCCGCCGCGGCACCCGGGCCGCTCACCGCACGGTCCGATCACCCCGCCATCCGAGTCACCCCGCCGTCCGAGGAGGACACCATGACCGCCCTTCCCGCCCGTGTTCCCGCGCCCCGTGTTCCCGCGCCCCGTGTTCCCGCACCCCGCAGGCCGCTGTCGCAGCGGCCCCGCATCCCGTCGACCCGGCGGGCCCGTGTCCCGCTGCCGCGACGGTTCGCCGCCTCGGTCCGCCGGGCGGCCGCCCGCCCGGACGCCGGGATGACCACCGCCGAGTACGCGGTGGGGACGGTGGCGGCCTGCGGATTCGCCGCAGTGCTCTACAAGGTCGTGACCAGCGACACGGTCAGTGCCGCCCTCGCCAAACTCGTCCAGCGGGCACTCGATGCGGCGTTCTGATCCCCGCCGCTCCGGCCGCTCCCGCCGCTTTTGCAGCGCCCGTCCCGCCTGTCGCACATGGCGGGAGGGCGGGTACGCCACCGCCGAGACGGCGGTCGCCCTTCCGGCGCTCGTCCTGCTCGCCGCGATGCTCGTCTGGGGCGTGCTGGCGGCCGCCGCCCAGATCCGGTGTGTGGACGCCGCACGGGTGGGGGCGCGTGCCGCCGCGCGCGGCGAGGAGGACACGGCCGTGCTCGCGGCCGTACGCCGGGCCGCCCCGGTCGGTGCCGAGGTCCGCCTGGTCCGCGGGGCGGAGACCGTCCGGGTGGCGGTCACCGCCTCCTTCGGCGGGCCGGGAGGCCTGGCGGGGGTGCTGTCGGTCCGGACGGCTGCCGATGCGGTGGCCGCCCGGGAGGACCTCCCACCGCAGGCGCCTCCCGTCGCGGACGGGGGTGCGCCGTGATCCGGCGACCCGAGGGCGCCGCGGGCGACCGCGGCTCCGCGACGGTGTGGCTCGTGTCGCTGGCGGCGCTGGTCTGCTGCGCCTTCGCGGCCGTGTTCGCCGCGGGCGCCGCCGTGGCGGCACGCCACCGGGCGGAGTCGGCGGCGGACCTGGCGGCCCTGGCAGCGGCCCGCGGGCTGCTGCTGGATCCCGCCGGGGCGTGCCGGCGGGCCGCGGGGATCGCCGCGGCCCACCGGGTCCGGATGACGGCGTGCACGCCCCGGGGTGACGCGGTGGAGGTCGGGGTGGAACTGCCGGTGCGCGGCCTGCCCGCGGTGCTGCCGCCGGCGCGGGCCCGGGCCCGCGCCGGACCGCTGCGCTCCGAGCCGCCCGGGGCCGGGGACGTCCCCGCGGCGGGAGACGTCCCCGCGGCCGGGGGCACCGCGTCGCGGTCGGTGCCGGTCCCGCGGTCGGCACCAGGCCCGGCTCCGCCGCGGCCGCTGGGCCCCGGCCGGGGCCCGGCGGCAGGCCTCCCGCACCGCTTTCGGCGGCAGGTCGCCCCGATATCAGGTCGCCCCGATGCCGGAGCGCCCCGACGTCAGGGCGCCCCGGCGAGCAGGACGTCCAGCAGCCTGACCGCCGCCGCCTTGTCCAGCGGATCGTTGCCGTTGCCGCACTTGGGCGACTGGATGCAGGAGGGGCAGCCCCGCTCGCACTCGCAGGCGGCAATGGCCTCCCTGGTCGCGGTGAGCCACGCACGGGCCCGACGGAACCCCTGCTCGGCGAAGCCCGCGCCGCCCGGGTGGCCGTCGTACACGAACACCGTGGGCAGCCCCGTGTCGGGGTGGAGCGGTACGGAGACGCCGCCGATGTCCCAGCGGTCGCAGGTGGCGAAGAGGGGCAGCAGCCCGATGGAGGCGTGCTCGGCGGCGTGCGCGGCACCGGGCAGCTCCTCCGGGGCGACACCGGCCGCGTCCAGCTGGTCCTCCGTCACGGACCACCACACCGCGCGGGTCCGCAGCGTGCGGGGCGGCAGGTCGAGCCTGGTCTCGCCCAGCACCTCGCCAGTCGCGATCCGGCGCCGCAGGAAGGAGACGACCTGGTTGACGACCTCCACCGAGCCGTAGTTCAGCAGGGCCTCCCCCCAGGGCACGGTGGTGTCCGTGCCCAGCACGCTCACCGAGGTGGTGTCCCGCGCGACGGTGGTGTAGGGCGGGTCGGCCTCCTCCACCAGCGCGACCGACGCCTCCAGGTCCAGCTCCCGCACCAGGTAGCTGCGGCCCTGGTGGAGGTGGACGGCCCCGCTGTGGACCGCGGTGTGGGCCGCCGCCGCGTCGACCGTGCCCAGCAGCCGGCCGGTTGCCGCCTCGACGATCTGGACGGGTGTCCCCCCGCCGCCGCGGATGTCCACACCGTCCGCCGCCCGCTCCCGGCGGGTCCAGTACCAGGCGCCGCCGGCCCGCCGCCGCAGCAGCCCGCGCTGCTCCAGCCGGTGCAGCAGGGGCTCCGTGGAGGGGCCGAACAGCTCCAGGTCGGACGGGCCCAGCGGCAGCTCGGCCGCGGCCGCGCACAGGTGCGGGGCCAGGACGTGCGGGTTGTCGGGGTCCAGCACGGTGGACTCCACCGGCCGCCGGAAGAGCGCCTCCGGGTGGTGGACGAGGTAGGTGTCCAGCGGGTCGTCCCTGGCGATCAGCACCGCCAGCGCGCCCTGGCCGGCCCGCCCCGCCCGGCCGGCCTGCTGCCACAGGGAGGCCCGGGTCCCCGGGTAGCCGGCCAGGAGGACCGCGTCCAGCCCGGAGACATCCATGCCGAGCTCCAGCGCCGAGGTCGACGCCACGCCGAGCAGCCGCCCGGAGTGGAGGTCGCGTTCCAGGCTGCGCCGCTCCTCGGCCAGGTACCCGCCGCGGTAGGCCGCGACCCGCCCGGCCAGCCTCCGGTCCACCTCGGCCAGCCGTTCCTGGGCCTGCAGCGCCACCACCTCCGCGCCGCGCCGGGACCGGACGAAGACGACGGTGCGGGTCCCCTCCGCCACCAGGTCCGTGAGCAGGTCGGCGGCCTCCGCGGTCGCGGTGCGGCGGACGGGCGCGCCCTGCTCGCCCACCAGGTCGGTCAGGGGCGGCTCCCAGAGGGCGAAGACCAGCTCCCCGCGCGGCGAGGCGTCCTCCGTCACCTCGGTGACCGGCACGCCCGTCAGCCGTGACGCGGAGGCGCCGGGCTCGGCGGCGGTGGCGGAGG
Organism: Streptomyces sp. NPDC001380; assembly: GCF_042895785.1. Lineage (NCBI taxonomy): Bacteria > Bacillati > Actinomycetota > Actinomycetes > Kitasatosporales > Streptomycetaceae > Streptomyces > Streptomyces sp. NPDC001380. Next base: position 80,290 of record NZ_JBIAWP010000009.1, read on the forward strand.
CGAGCAGGAAGACCGGTTCGGAGCCGTAGCGGGCGCAGATCCGCCGCAGCCGGCGCAGCACCTGGGCGACGTGGGAGCCGAAGACGCCCCGGTAGGTGTGGCACTCGTCGACCACCACGTACCGCAGCGCCTTGAGGAAGGAGGACCAGCGGGTGTGCGCCGGGAGGACCGAGCGGTGGAGCATGTCGGGGTTGGTAAGGACGTAGGAGGCGTACTGCCTCACCCATTCGCGCTCCTCCACCGGCGTGTCGCCGTCGTGCAGCGCGGCGCGCACCCGGGGCGGCGCGAGTTCGGTGGCGCGCCGCCGCTGGTCGGCGGCGAGCGCCTTCGTCGGGGCGAGGTAGAGCGCGGTGGCGCCGCGGCCGTTGGGGGCCTCCGTACCGTCCAGCAGCGTGCTCAGCACGGGGGCGAGGTAGCCCAGCGACTTGCCGGAGGCGGTGCCCGTGGCGATCACGGTGCTGCGCCCCGCCAGGGCCAGTTCCATGGCCCGGGCCTGGTGTTTCCAGGGCCGGGCGATGCCGAGCCCGGCGGCGGCCTCGACGACTTCCGCACGGATTCCGGACGGCCAGTCCGCATGGCTGCCCGGGCGGGCGGGCACATGCTCCGTATGGGTGAGCCGATCTTGCCGTCGCCGGACGGCGGACAGCTTCTCCAGTACGGCGGCGGGCGGGCGACTGCTGGGCGGCACAAGGACCCAGTGTGTCACTGCCGTGACGGAGAATCGCGGCAAGCCGTCGTGCTGCCCTGGTCGCAGGTGGTTGAATGCCATCGCGGGTGGCGGTCGCCCGCCCTGGGCGACCGAGATCGCAACGAAGCAAGGCAAGGTGCTGGAGGTTCCGTGGACCTGTCCCTGTCGACCCGTACCGTCGACGACCGCACGGTCGTCGAGGTGGGCGGCGAGATCGATGTGTACACCGCCCCGAAGCTGCGCGAGCAGCTCGTCGAGCTGGTCAACGAGGGTCACTACCACCTGATCGTCGACATGGAAGGCGTGGACTTCCTCGACTCGACCGGTCTGGGTGTCCTCGTCGGCGGGCTCAAGCGCGTGCGCGCGCACGAGGGCTCGCTCCGTCTGGTGTGCAATCAGGAGCGCATTCTGAAGATCTTCCGGATCACCGGTCTCACCAAGGTGTTCCCCATCCACACCACCGTGGACGAGGCCGTCGCGGCGACCGACTGAGCAGACGCGCCCCGGGGACCGTCCGCACCTCCCGTGCGGGCGGCCCCAGGGGCGTGGCTCACGGCAGCAGTGCAACGATCCGAGGGGAATCCATGGCAACCGTCGAGCTCCGATTCAGCGCCCTCCCCGAGCACGTGCGCACCGCCCGGCTGGTCGCCGCCGCGGTCGCGCGCCGCGCCGGGGTCGACGAGTCCGTCCTGGACGAGGTGAGACTGGCGGTCGGTGAGGCGTGCTCGCGGGCGGTCGGGCTGCACCTGCGCTCCGGGCTGGAGGACCCGGTGCGGGTCACCCTGGTGGAGCAGGAGAAGCGGTTCCTCATCGAGGTGGGCGACGGCGTCGGCCTCGAACCCGAGCCCGCGGCCCCCGCCGCCGACGCGGACGCCGACGACTCCGGCGAGGATGCGATGGGCCTGGCCGTGATCAGTGGCCTCGTCGACGACCTCGACGTCGCCAGCGACGACGTGGGCGGAGTGGTCCGGATGAGCTGGCCGGTCGCGGAGCCCCAGGTCTCCGCCTGACCGGACCGCCCGGTCCCGTACCGGGCGTGGGGGGGGGGGGGCCCCCCCCCCCCCGGGGGGGCCCGGGCCCCCCCCCGCGCGGGGGGGGGCCGGGGGGGCGCGGGGGGCCGCCCGGCCCCCCCCCCCCCCCCCCCCCCCCCCCCCCCCG
>NZ_JBIAWP010000009.1:82144-283032 GCF_042895785.1 Streptomyces sp. NPDC001380
ATGCTACCCGCGCCCCCGCGGCGGCCCCGGGGCGCCCCCGGCCGCCGCGGGCGGCGGGGTCAGGCGGCGCTGCGGGCGGGGGGGCCCGCCCCCCCCCCCCCCCCCGCCGCCCCCCCCCCCCCCCCCCACGCCCGGGGGCTGCGGGGCCCGGGGGCAGCGAGTGCCGGACCGGCCGCCTCTCGTCCCCGCCCTGCCCCTCCCGCCCCTCTCCTCGCTTCCTGCCCCTCTCGCTTCTCTCGCCCTGTCCGCCCTGTCCGCCCTGTCCGCCCCGTCTGCCCCGTCCGCGCGTCCCCTGCCCGCACCCCGCCCGCTTCCCCCGTCCCGTCCGGGTCCGCCCCGGACCAGGCCCGCCGCGCGCCGGTCCCGTCCGCCGCCCCGCCGGCCCGTTGGTCCCCCGGTGTGAAGGCCGTCCGCCCCGATGGCCCGGATCAGCACGCCATTGGAGGATGTCCCCAGTGGTGGCGACTGCCGCCGACGACGCCGTCGCCGGTGCCGCTGGTCTGTTGTGATCAAGGGTTGGTCCTTACAATCCTCGGCATTCGGCCGGTACCGCACAGGTCCGGCCGGATGTGTTGCAACGCCCGCACTGCCGAGCAGTTTTGTGCGCACCGCTCAGGTCGCGGCTGTTCCAGCGGTTCCGCCCCGACCTCCCGGCCCGACGCGGCCGGCGGCGCCGACGTGCCAGACGTCAAGGAGGACTGATGGCGGGGCTCAATGACACGGCAAGCACGTACGCAACGACCCGGACCTTCCACCCACCACTCGCCGACGCCTCCTCGGGCGTCACGGCCGCTCTCACCGGACGCAACCTGACCCTCGTGGTCGTGGTCGCCGCCGTCGCACTCGCCGCCCTCGGCGTCGCCGCGGTCCTGGTCCGCCAGGTGCTCGCCAACGACCAGGGCACCGACGCCATGAAGCGGATCGCCGCCGCGGTCCAGGAGGGCGCCAACGCCTACCTCGCCCGCCAGTTGCGCACCATCGCCGTCTTCGCCGTCGTGGTGTTCCTGCTGCTGCTCCTGCTTCCCGCGGACACCGGGAGCCAGCGCATCGGGCGCTCGCTGTTCTTCCTGGTGGGAGCCGCGTTCTCGGCCGCCACCGGATACCTGGGCATGTGGCTGGCGGTCCGCAGCAACGTGCGGGTCGCCGCGGCCGCCCGCGCCGCCACGCCCGCCGCCCCTCCCGCCGGGCCCGCCGCACCCGCGGCCGCGGGCGGCCCCAACGCCGCCCCCGACGTGCGGCTCGTCTCCCACCGGGCGATGCGGATCGCCTTCCGCACCGGCGGGGTGGTCGGCATGTGCACGGTGGGCCTCGGCCTGCTGGGCGCGTCCGCCGTGGTCCTGATCTACCGGGCCGACGCGCCCAAGGTGCTCGAGGGCTTCGGCTTCGGCGCCGCACTCCTCGCGATGTTCATGCGCGTCGGCGGCGGCATCTTCACCAAGGCGGCTGACGTCGGCGCCGACCTGGTCGGCAAGGTCGAGCAGGGCATCCCCGAGGACGACCCGCGCAACGCCGCCACCATCGCCGACAACGTGGGCGACAACGTCGGCGACTGCGCCGGCATGGCGGCGGACCTCTTCGAGTCCTACGCGGTCATGCTGGTCGCCGCCCTGATCCTGGGCCGGGCGGCCTTCGGCGACGACGGCCTGGCCTTCCCCCTGGTGGTCCCGGCGATCGGCGTGGTCACCGCGGTGATCGGCATCTTCGCGGTGTCGCCCCGCACCAGGGACCGCAGCGGCATGACCGCGATCAACCGCGGCTTCTTCATCTCGGCGGCGATCTCGCTGCTGCTGGTGGCCGCCGCCGTCCTCGCCTTCCTGCCGTCCAGCTTCGCCGACCTCCACCACGTGCCGGCGGCGATCAGCAGCCACGACGGCGACCCGAGGCTGTTCACCCTGGGCTCGGTGGCCGTCGGCATCGTCCTGGCGGCGGTCATCCAGCAGCTGACCGGCTACTTCACCGAGACGACGCGCCGTCCGGTGCGCGACATCGGCCGGACCTCCCTGACCGGCCCGGCCACCGTCATCCTCTCCGGCATCTCGATCGGCCTGGAGTCGGCGGTCTACTCGGCGGTGGTGATCGGCGCCGCCGTCTACGGCGCCTACCTGCTGGGCGGCGGCTCCATCGTGCTGGCGCTCTTCGCGGTGGCGCTGGCCGGCACCGGCCTGCTCACCACGGTGGGTGTGATCGTCGCGATGGACACCTTCGGCCCGGTCTCGGACAACGCCCAGGGCATCGCCGAGATGTCCGGCGACGTGCACGGCGCCGGGGCGCAGGTCCTCACCGAGCTCGACGCGGTGGGCAACACGACGAAGGCGATCACCAAGGGCATCGCGATCGCCACGGCGGTGCTGGCGGCGACCGCGCTCTTCGGCTCGTTCACGGACGCCATCGCCACGGCGGTGGACGACGTGGGGCCGGCCGCCCACGGCAACAGCCTCTCGCTCTCCGTCGCGCAGCCCAACAACCTGGTGGGCCTGCTGCTGGGTGCGGCCGTGGTGTTCCTCTTCTCGGGCCTGGCCATCAACGCCGTGTCCCGGTCCGCGGGCGCGGTGGTCTTCGAGGTGCGGCGCCAGTTCCGCGACCACCCGGGGATCATGGACGGCACCGAGACGCCCGAGTACGGCCGGGTGGTGGACATCTGCACCAAGGACGCGCTGCGCGAGCTGGCCACGCCGGGCCTGCTGGCGGTCCTCGCCCCGATCGCGGTGGGCTTCGGCCTCGGCGTCGGGCCGCTCGGCGCCTATCTGGCGGGCGCGATCGGCGCGGGTGCGCTGATGGCGGTTTTCCTGGCGAACTCGGGCGGCGCCTGGGACAACGCCAAGAAGCTCGTCGAGGACGGCCACCACGGAGGCAAGGGCAGCGAGGCCCACGCGGCGACGATCATCGGCGACACCGTGGGCGACCCCTTCAAGGACACGGCGGGCCCGGCCATCAACCCGCTGCTCAAGGTGATGAACCTGGTCTCGCTGCTCATCGCCCCGGCGATCGTCCGGTTCAGCTTCGGCGCCCACGCCAGCACGGGCCTGCGGATCGGCGTGGCGGCGTTCGCGCTGGCCGTGGTGGTGGCGGCGGTGTACGTCTCGAAGCGCCGCGGCATCGCCATGGGCGACGGCGACGGCGGCGACGGCGGCCACGTCACCCGGTCCGCCGACCCGGCGGCGGTGCACTGACCCCCGAACGGGCCTGACCCCCGAACGGGCCCGGCACCCGGATCGGCTTGGCACCCGAACGGGCCCGGCCCCCGGACCGGCCCGGCCCCCGGCCCCGGCGCACGGAGCGGGCCCGTCCGCACCCCCGGTGCGGCGGGGCCCGCTCCGTGCGGGGCCCTCAGACCCCGATGTCGCGGCGCCGGAAGGCCCAGGCGCCCAGCAGCACCAGCACGGCGCTGGCGGCCGCCAGCACCCCGGCGTGCGCCCACTGGAAGCCGTTCCGCAGCGGGTCGCCGCCGATGTAGTAGTGGAACGCGGAGAAGCGGCGCGTCCAGCCCAGCCCCACCAGCGGCCCCAGGGCGTTCGCCGCGTACGACAGCACGCCGACGGCCGCGGTCGCCCCGAAGACCGTGCCGCGCCGCCCGACGAAGCAGCCGATGCAGAGCGCGAGGGCGCCGAAGAACGCGCCGAACAGCGCCAGGTTCAGGCACTGCGCGGCGAAGGCGGTGACCGGGATGCCGCCGAGGTCGGCGGGCCCGCGGACCGCCAGCATCATCAGCAGGACCCCGCCGGCGACGGCCGCGGACCCGGTGGCCAGCGCCGCGTACCGCTGGAGGACCAGCCGCACCCGGCCCACCGGGTGCGCCAGCAGCAGGTCGAGGTAGCCGGACTCCTCGTCGCCGGCGACGGCGCGGGCGCCGGCGGCCGCCCCGTGGAAGAGCGCCAGCAGCGGGACGACGAGCCCGAACGGCGTGGAGCCGAGGTAGCCGGCCGCGCTGGACAGGTCCTCCATGTGGAAGGCCTGCCGCAGGCCCTCGGGGAAGCTCCGGGTGAGGTCCCCCATGGAGCCGCCGATCTGCGGGTAGAAGCTCGCGTACATCGCCCCGGCGAGCGCGGTGCCCGCGGTCCATCCGGCGAGGGCGCGCCGGTTGTCGCGCAGGGCCTGGCTCCACACGGTGCGGGGCAGCCGGCCGTGCGGCAGGGCCTCGGGCGCCTCCGGCGTCCTGGCCGCCTCCGTGGCCTCAGGCATCCGTGACGCGGTCATCGCCGCCTCCGTTCCGGTAGTACGCGAAGAACAGCTCCTCGAGGTCGGGCTCCTCGCACAGCAGCCCGGTGACGGTGTGCCGCGCGGCGGCCTTGACCAGGGCGTCCGGGCTGCCGGCGATCCGGCAGTGCAGCCGCGACCCCTCGGCCACGACGTCGGTCACGCCGGGCAGCCCCTCGAACTCCCCGGCCGGAGCCGGTCCGTCGAAGTGCAGCTCCACCGTCCGCACGGCGCGCTCCCGCAGGGAGGAGACGGTGTCCACGGTGACCAGCCGCCCCTCGCGGATGATCGCCACCCGGTCGGCGACGGCCTGCACCTCGCTCATGACGTGCGAGGACATGAAGACGGTGCGGCCCTCCGCGCGGGCCTCCCGGACGAGGTCCAGGAAGACCTGTTGGACCAGCGGGTCGAGCCCCGAGGTCGGCTCGTCCAGCACCAGCAGTTCCGGCTCGTGCATGAAGGCCTGCACCAGCCCCAGCTTCTGCCGGTTGCCCTTGGACAGCGAGCGGATCCGCGGGGCGAGCTCCAGCCCGAGCCGTTCCGCCAGTGCCGTGACCCGCCGCTCGGGCACCCCGCCGCGCAGCGCCGCCAGGAAGGCCAGGCACTCCCGCACGGTCTGCCGTCCGTCGACGGTGAAGTCGCCGGCCAGGTAGCCGGTGCGGCGGTGCAGCTCCACCGCGTCGCGGCGGGGGTCGAGTCCGAGGACGACGGCCCTCCCGCCGCTGGGCCTGATCAGGTCCAGCAGGAGCCGGATCGTGGTGGACTTGCCCGCGCCGTTCGGCCCCAGGAAGCCGAACACCTCGCCGCGCCCGACGTCGAGGGTCAGGTCGACCAGGCCGCGTCTGCGGCCGTAGGTCTTGGCCAGCCTCTCCAGCTGGATCGCTTTGTCCATGGATCCGATCCTAGTGAAGTTTCAGTAATTATTGAAGATTCGGAAGCGTTAGGATTCCGGTACGCGATCCGGTACGCAGCCCGGCCGAGGGAGGGCCCACCATGACCGACATGTCCGCGACCGCCGAGCGGCTCGCCCTGGTCCTCACCCAGGCGGGCATGCAGCGGATGGCGGCCCGCGTCATGTGCGCCCTGCTCTTCTGCGAGGAGGAGACCACCACGGCGCCCGAGCTCTGCGAGCAGCTGGGGGCCAGCGCCGGGGCGGTCTCCGGCGCCCTGAAGACCCTGGTCTCCCTCCGGCTCGCGGAGCGGATGCCCGCCCCGGCCGGCGACCGCCGCGACCACTACCGGCTGCGGCCCGACGGCTGGGCGGTCATGACGTCCAGCCGGGACCACCTCCTCGACACCATGCTGCGGACCGCCGACGAGGGCATCGAGGAGGTGGGCGAGGACAGCCCCGCGGGGCTGCGGCTGCGGGAGATGCGCGACTTCTACGCCTACATGCTCCGCGAGATGCCCGCCCTGATCGACCGGTGGCACGAGCAGCGCCGGGTGCGCTGAGCCGGGTGCGCCGAAGGGCGCGCCGAGGGGGGTGCCGAACCTCGCGCGGGCCCGGGACCGGCCTCCCGGCCCCCCGCCGCGACCGCTCCGCCGTGTAGGTTCCCAGGCGGTGCACCCGCACCCGCCGCCGAACCGAAGGGGAACACTCCGGTGAAGATCAAGCTGCTGGCCCTGCCCGCTGCGGGCGCCCTCCTCGCCTTCGGCGCGGCGGCGTGCACCGGCGGCAGCGACGACACCGCGCAGCTGGACGCCTGGGCCAAGAAGCTCTGCGGCACCGCCGGGGCCCCCTACGCCCGGTCCCAGGACGCACAGGCCGACCTCGGCCGGGTCCGGCAGGGCGAGAGCCCGGACGACCTGCGCAAGCGGCTCTCCGCCGACATGGCGGCCCAGGCGCAGGCGGCCCGGCAGATCGCCGCCGCCCTGGACGGGGCCGGGGCACCGAAGGCCGACGGCGGCGCGCAGCTCCAGCAGCAGGTCCTGCGGGGCCTGCGCGACGCCGCCGCCGGCTTCGGGCAGGTGCAGCAGAAGGTGGACTCGCTGCCCACCGACGACCAGGCCAGGTTCGCCGACGGCCTGAGGAGCGTCAAGGACCAGATACAGCAGCCGGCCCAGCTCTACGGCTCGGCCGTCCGCAGGCTGCAGGCCGGGAGGACGGGCGAGTCCATCGCCAGGCAGCCCGGCTGCCTGGCGCCCGCCGGGGGCTCCGCCCCCGCCCAGGCGCCGTCCGGCTCCCCCGCCGCGTCCCCGTCGTCCGCCGCCCCCCAGGGCTGAGCCCCCCGGGCGCTGGTCGGACCCCGGGGCGCCGGACGGACCCCGCAGTGCGGACAGGCGCGGCGCGGACGGGCGCGGAGCGGGACGCCGGTGCCGGTGCCGGGAGGGCAGGGTTCCGGCGCCGGGGGCAGGGGCCGGGCGCCGCGGAGTGGGTCCTCGGCGCGCGGCCGGGGAGAATGGGCGCGTGACGACCAGCGACGCCCCCGCCGACCCCCGCCTCCCCGCCCCCGACCCGGCCCGCGCCGCCCGGCTCCGGGAGGCGTTCACGGCCGCCGACTTCACCGCCGACGGCTGCCTGGAGCTCCTCGGCGCCACCGCGTACGCCGCCCTCGCCCGCAGCGAGACCGCGCCCGCCCTGCGCGCCACCCGGGGCGGAAGCCCCCTGGAGACCCTCGTCCGGCTCTTCCTGCTGCAGCAGCCCGTGCCCTGGGCGCAGGCCGCGGCGGCCCTGCCGGCCGACGACTGCCTGGCCGGCGGCTGGCTGCTGCGCGACGGCGGCGCGGTGCGGGCCGCCGTGGACGTGCGCCCGTACGCCAACGAGGTCGCCGGGGCCGACAGCGCCGACGCCTGGGTGGTCTCCGACCTCGGCTGCGCCGTCGGCGGCGCCGGCGGCATCGGCGCCGCCGGCGCCGCGACGGGCGTGGACCGCCGCGACCTCGTCCTGGGGGTCGGCGGCGCCTCCACCACGCTCGCCGGCATCACGGTGCGCCGGCCCGTGCGCGAGACGCTCGACCTGGGCACCGGCTCCGGCGTCCAGGCCCTGCACGCGGCCCGCCACTCCGGCCGGGTCACCGCCACCGACGTCAACCCGCGGGCCCTGCACTTCACCCGGCTGACGGCGGCGCTCTCCGGGTTCGACAACGTGGAGACCGCCGGGGGCAGCCTCTTCGAGCCGGTCGCGGACCGCCGGTTCGACCTGGTGGTCTCCAACCCGCCGTTCGTGATCTCGCCCGGCGGCCGGTTCACCTACCGCGACGGCGGCCTGCCCGGCGACGAGCTGTGCCGGCGCCTGGTGCGCGGCGCCGCGGACCACCTGGCGCCCGGCGGCTACTGCCAGCTCCTCGCCAACTGGCAGCACGTACGGGGCGAGGACTGGCACGAGCGGCTCGCCGGCTGGGTCGCCGGCACCGGCCTGGACGCCTGGGTGGTGCAGCGCGAGGTGCAGGACACCGCCCAGTACGCGGAGCTGTGGCTGCGCGACGCGGGCGACCATCGGGTCGGCGCGGAGCCCGGCGAGACGGCGGAGGAGGCCCGCGTCCGCTACAACGCCCGCTACGACGCGTGGCTGGACGCCTTCGAGGCGTCCAAGGTCGAGGGGGTCGGCTTCGGCTGGATCACGCTGCGGGCCTCCGGCTCCGACCGGCCCGCCGTCCACGTCGAGGAGTGGCCGCACCCGGTGGAGCAGCCGCTGGGGCCGCACGTCGAGCGGTGGTTCGACCGCCAGGACTTCCTGCGGACGCGGGACGACGCGGCGCTGCTGGCCGCCCGCTACCGGCTCGCCCCCGAGGTGGTGCAGGAGCAGGTCGGCGCCCCGGGCGCGGAGGACCCCGAGCACGTGATCCTGCGCCAGAACCGCGGCATGCGGCGCGCCACCAAGGTCGACACGGTCGGAGCGGGCTTCGCGGGCGTCTGCGACGGCACCCTCGCCGCGGGCGACATCGTGGACGCCATCGCCCGTCTGCTCGGCGAGGACCGGGTGGTGCTCCGCGACCGGGTGCCGCAGTCGCTGCGGCTGCTGGTCGAGCAGGGCTTCGTCGAGCCGGTCGGGTCCGGGGAGGCCGCCGGCGCCTGATCCGGCGGTACGGGCGCGGGCGCGCCGCCCCGGGCCGGTGCCGGCCCGGGCGGCACCGGCGGTCCCCGGCCTCCGACGGCCGCCCCCGCAGCCGCCCCCGCCGTTGCTCCCGCCCGGTGCCGGCCGCGCGGCGGAGGCCGCCCGTCCCGCTCCGGGGGACCCGCGGTACGGAGGTCCGGGTGTGGCCCCGGCGGGGGCGGTGGGCCGGTTCATCCGTGCGTCGCCCGGGATTCGCCCGCGGGACGCCCCGGATCGGTGCGGCGTTGGCCCGGCCGCCGGATGCTGGACCCCGCGCCCGCGCCGGCGGAGAACGGCCGCCACGGGCCGCGGAGGCCGCCGGCCCCGGCCGGGGCGCTTCGGCGGATCCGGCGGCTCCCGGGTGCGGCGGACCGCGGACGGGGAGGCGACGGGTGGAGACGCCGACGGCGGTGGCGGTGGGGACGGTCTTCGTGCTCTTCGGCGGCGCGCTGCTGTGGTGGTGCGCCGCCGAGGCACTCCTGCGCCGCCGTCTGCGCCGCCACGGGGTGCCCGCCGTCGCCCGCGTCCTGGCCGACCGCGGCCCGGCGGAGGCCGACGACCCGGCGCCCGCCCTGGCGTACGCGACCGCCGACCGCGACGCCCCCGTGGTCTCCCGCCCCCGCGGGCGCACCCCGCTGCGGCGTCCCGCCCGGCTCTCCCCGGGCACGCTGGTCCCGGTCGTCCACGATCCGCTGCACCCCGGCCGGACGGCGGTGGCGGACGGGCTGCGCACCGCGCCGACGGACGTCTTCTGGACGGTCCTCGGCGCGGCCTCCCTCGCGGCCGGCCTCGCCCTCGTCCTCTCCGCCGCCGGCCGCTGAGCGGTCCCGGACCGCCTGCCCGCACCCGGTCCGCATTCGGTCCGCGCCCGGTCCGCGCCCGCTTCCCGCCCGCTCCGGCGGGCCGTTCCCCGGGCGAAGACCGTGCCAAGACGGCCCCTTCCCCTCCGCCGTGAGGGCGGTCCGCGCGGCACGAACCCCCGCCATCGGGTTACCGTTCGAGTGGCGTCGGTGGACCCCGCCGGTGAAAAAGCGGGATCCGTCCGTTTGACAAGGGTGGCCGGGGTACGGTCACACTCCGCAGTTGGGGGCGCGTCGTGCAGCGCGGCGGGCCCCGGCGGAGGCCGGGTCGAACGGCGCGGCCGACACAGGAGCCGCGCACCACCGGCCGGCCCACCACCCACGACCGGGAGAGAAGAGCAGAAGGTGTCCCCGACCAGCGAGACCGCCCGCGACGGACGTCGACTCGTCATCGTCGAGTCGCCGGCCAAGGCGAAGACGATCAAGGGCTACCTCGGCCCCGGATATGTCGTCGAGGCGAGTGTCGGGCACATCCGGGACCTCCCCAGCGGCGCGGCCGAGGTGCCCGCCAAGTACACGGGCGAGGTGCGCCGCCTCGGCGTCGACGTGGAGCACGACTTCGAGCCGATCTACGTCGTCAACTCCGACAAGAAGAGCCAGGTCGCCAAGCTCAAGTCGCTGCTCGCCGAGGCCGACGAGCTCCTGCTCGCCACCGATGAGGACCGCGAGGGCGAGGCCATCGCCTGGCACCTGCAGGAGGTCCTCAAGCCCAAGGTGCCCGTCCGCCGGATGGTCTTCCACGAGATCACCAAGGACGCCATCCAGGAGGCCGTCCGCAACCCGCGCGACCTCAACCAGCGCCTGGTGGACGCCCAGGAGACCCGCCGCATCCTCGACCGCCTCTACGGCTACGAGGTCTCCCCGGTGCTGTGGAAGAAGGTCGCCCGCGGCCTCTCCGCCGGCCGGGTGCAGTCCGTGGCGACCCGCCTGGTGGTCGAGCGCGAGCGCGAGCGCATGGCCTTCCGCTCCGCCTCCTACTGGGACCTCACCGGCACCTTCGCGACCGGCCGCGCCGGCGACGCCTCCGACCCGGAGTCCTTCGCCGCCCGCCTCACCGCCGTCGACGGCCGCCGCGTCGCCACCGGCCGCGACTTCGGCGCCGACGGCCGGCTGAGGGCCGCCTCCGCGCAGGTGCTGCACCTGGACGAGCAGGCCGCCCGCGCCCTGGCCGCCGGCCTCGCCGACGCCGCCTTCGCGGTGCGCAGCGTGGAGTCCAAGCCCTACCGGCGCTCCCCCTACGCGCCCTTCCGCACCACCACGCTCCAGCAGGAGGCCAGCCGCAAGCTGGGCTTCGGCGCCAAGCGCACCATGCAGGTCGCCCAGAAGCTGTACGAGAACGGCTTCATCACCTACATGCGCACCGACTCCACCACGCTCTCCGAGACGGCGGTGACGGCGGCCCGCGCCCAGGTGACGCAGCTGTACGGGCAGGCGTACTTGCCCGACGCCCCCCGCACGTACGCCAGCAAGGTGAAGAATGCCCAGGAGGCGCACGAGGCGATCCGCCCCTCCGGCGACCGCTTCCGCACCCCGGCGGAGACCCGGCTCTCCGGCGACGAGTTCCGCCTCTACGAGCTGATCTGGATGCGCACCGTCGCCTCCCAGATGAAGGACGCGGTCGGCCAGTCCGTCACCGTCCGGGTCGGCGGGCGCAGCGCGGACGGGCGGGACGCCGAGTTCGCCGCCTCCGGCAAGATCATCACCTTCCACGGCTTCCTCAAGGCCTACGTCGAGGGCGCCGACGACCCCAACGCCGAGCTCGACGACCGCGAGCGCCGGCTGCCCCAGGTCGCCGAGGGCGACCCGCTCGCCGCCGAGCGGATCACCCCCGAGGGCCACGCCACCAAGCCCCCGGCCCGCTACACCGAGGCGTCGCTGGTCAAGGAGCTGGAGGAGCGCGAGATCGGCCGCCCCTCCACCTACGCCTCGATCATCGGCACCATCCTCGACCGCGGCTACGTCTTCAAGAAGGGGACGGCCCTCGTCCCCTCCTTCCTCTCCTTCGCCGTCGTCGGCCTGCTGGAGAAGCACTTCGGCCGCCTGGTCGACTACGACTTCACCGCCCGCATGGAGGACGACCTCGACCGCATCGCCCGCGGCGAGGCCAAGTCCGTGCCGTGGCTGCGGCGGTTCTACTTCGGCGACGGCGACGTGGACGCCTCCTCGGCCGCCCACGCGGGCAACGGCGACGGAGACCACCTCGGCGGCCTCAAGGAACTGGTCACCGACCTCGGGGCCATCGACGCCCGCGAGGTCAGCTCCTTCCCGGTCGGCGACGGCATCATGCTGCGCGTGGGCCGCTACGGCCCGTACGTGGAGCGCGGCGAGCAGCGCGCCGACGTCCCCGACGACCTGCCGCCGGACGAGCTGACCACGGAGCTCGCCGAGGAGCTGCTGGCCCGCCCCAGCGGCGACTACGAGCTGGGCACCGACCCCGCCACCGGGCGGCCGATCGTGGCCAAGGACGGCCGCTACGGCCCCTACGTCACCGAGATCCTCCCCGAGGACACCCCGAAGACCGGCAAGAACGCGGTCAAGCCGCGCACCGCCTCGCTGCTGAAGTCGATGTCGCTGGACACGGTGACGCTGGAGGACGCGCTGCGGCTGCTCACCCTGCCCCGCACCGTCGGCACCGACCCGGCGGACGGCCAGGAGATCACCGCGCAGAACGGCCGCTTCGGCCCGTACCTCAAGAAGGGCACCGACTCCCGGTCGCTGGAGACCGAGGAGCAGATGTTCACCATCACCCTCGACGAGGCGCTGGCGATCTACGCCCAGCCCAAGCAGCGCGGCCGCCGCGCCGCCGCGCCGCCGCTGAAGGAGCTGGGCGCCGACCCGGTCAGCGGCAAGCCGGTCGTGGTCAAGGACGGCCGCTTCGGCCCGTACGTCACCGACGGGGAGACCAACGCCACCCTGCGCAAGGACGACGAGATCGAGACCCTCACGCCCGAGCGGGGCTTCGAGCTGCTCGCCGAGAAGCGCGCCAAGGGGCCGGTGAAGAAGACCGCGGCGAAGAAGGCCCCGGCGAAGAAGACGGCCGCGAAGAAGACGGCGACGGCGAAGAAGACCGCCGCCAAGAAGACCGCCACGGCCAAGACGGCGACAGCCAAGACGGCGGCGGCGAAGACCGCGGCGGCCAAGACCGCGGCGGCGAAGACCGCGGCGGCGAAGACCGCGGCGGCGAAGACCGCGGCGGCGAAGACCGCGACGGCGAAGACCGCGACGGCGAAGAAGGCCGCCGTCGGGAGGACCGCTGCCCCGGCCGAGCCCGACACCGCCGGGCTTCCGGTCTCCGGGCAGGTCTGACGCCCCGGTGGGCGGACCGGCACCGGCCGGTCCGCCCACCCGCCGGGGTCCCGCCGGTCACAGCGGTGTCATGAACGCGCGTACGGATGGTCACCCCCCGGTTTGAACCGGAGCCGGACGGTTAGGCTGGCCGCATGACGCGTGACGAGCAGCCACAGCCCAGTGCCGAGGCCGCGGCGGCGAAGCAGCCGCCCACGTCATCGCAGGTACCGCCCGGAACGGCCGGGCCGGGGGAGCCGGCGTCCGGCACCCCGCAGCCGCAGCCGCAGCCGGAGGGCCGGAAGCCGCAGACCGCCGGGCCGCGGCCGGCGAAGCCGGAGCTCCGCAAGCCCGCGGCCCCGGAGCCGCAGGCCGCGAAGCCCCGGACCCCGGGGCCCCAGACCCCTGAGTCGCAGACCCCGGAGCCGCAGGCCACGGGGCCGCAGGCCACGGGGCCGAAGCCCCCGGAGCGGGGAGCGCCCGAGGGCGCTTCCGCGCCCGGGGCCGGAGCGTCGTCCGCATCCGCGTCCGCACCCGAGGCCGCCCCCGCCGGCACCCCCGGCGAGCGGGTCCGGGCCCTGCTGCGCCTGCGCCCCTACCGCCGCCTGTGGACCGCCCAGCTCGTCGGAGGCACCGCCGACCGGCTCTCCCTGCTCGTCCTCCTCGCGCTCACCGTGCAGGCGTCCGCCGCCGCGGGGCTCCTCGGCGGCGGCTACCGGGGCCTCGCCCTGACGGTCGCCCTCGTGTTCGCCGTCCGCCTGGCCGCGACCCTGCTCGTGGGGGCGGCGCTCCTGCGCCCGCTGCACGGCCTGCTCGCCGGCCGACCCGACCGCCGGTGGACCCTTCTGGGCTGCGACCTGCTGCGCGCCGTCCTGGTCGGCACCGCCCCCTGGTGGATCGTCTGGACCGGGGACCGCGCCGCCGTCTGGCTCCTCGCCGCGGTCCTCCTCTCCGGCGCCGCCGAGCGGGTGTGGGCCGTCGCCAAGGACGCGACCGCCCCCGGCCTGCTCCCCGCGGCCGACCCGTGGGCCCCGGCCGCCCAGGCCCGCCCCTCCGGTGCCCAGCTCGACACCCTGCGCACCCTCGACCGGACCACCGGCTGGGCCACCGTGCCGCTGGGCGCCGCCGCCCTCGTCGTGTCCACCCTGGCCGCCAACCTGGCCGCCACCGGCTCCGACTGGCTGCGCGCCCACCAGTACACCGTCGCCGCGCTCGGCGCCGCGCTGCTCTTCGCCGCCTCCGCGGTGCTGCTGTACCTGCAGACCCTGCCCTCCGGCCGCACCGCGGCCGCCCCCCGCTCGCCCCTGCAGGGCCTGCGGGCCCCCGCGGACGCCGCCGGGCCCGTGCTCTCCCGCGGCCGCACCGGCTCCGCACCGTTCTTCACCCTCGCGACCGCCGCCGCCTGCGCCGCCACGGCCGGCGCCGCCTCGGTGGCGCTGCTGCACGCCGGGGACCGCGGTGCGGGCCCGGTCGGCTACGGCCTGCTCGTGCTGGCGGCCGCGGGGGCCCCGGCCCTCGGCGTCCGCACCGCCCGGGCGGTGCTGCCCGCCCTGTCCCGGCGCCGGCTGCTGGTCCTCGCCCTCGGCGTCCTCGGGGCCTCGCTGGTCCTCGCCGGGCTCGTCCCCGACTTCGTCCTCGTCCTCCTCCTGACCGCGCTCGCGGGCACCGCCGCCGGCACGGCGGTCGCCACCGGCCGCACCCTGCTCGCCCAGGAGACCGAGGAGGCCCGGCAGCCCAAGGTCACCGAGCACCTGCACGCCGTCCTGCGCGCCGCCGTCGGCGCGGCCCTCGTCGGGGTGCCGCTGCTGGCCGCCGCCATCGACGCCCGCCGCCACGGCGACGGCACCCCCGGCACCTTCACGTTCAGCCAGGGCGGCGCCGGGCTCGCGCTGGCCGCCGTCGGCCTGCTCGTCCTGGCCGTCGCCGCGGCCGTGCTGCTGCGCACCGACGACCGGCGCTCCACCGCCCCCTTCGGCCGCGACCTGTGGCACGCCCTGCAGGGCGGCCCGGCCCGGCCGCCGCACCGGGCCGGCACCGGCTACTTCATCGCCCTGGAGGGCGGCGACGGCGCGGGCAAGTCCACCCAGGCCCAGGCGCTCGCCGAGTGGATCCGCAGCAAGGGCCACGAGGTCGTGCTGACCCGCGAGCCCGGCGGCAGCCCCGTCGGCCAGCGGCTGCGCTCGATGCTCCTGGACGTCGGCAACACCGGCATCTCCCACCGCGCCGAGGCCCTGCTCTACGCGGCCGACCGGGCCGAGCACGTGGAGAACGTCATCGTGCCCGCCCTGCGGCGCGGCGCCGTCGTGATCACCGACCGCTACATGGACTCCTCCATCGCCTACCAGGGCGCCGGACGGGACCTGTCGGCCGACGAGGTCACCCGCATCTCCCGCTGGGCCACCGGCGGCCTGGTCCCCGACCTCACCGTGGTGCTGGACGTCGACCCCGAGGCCGCCCGGGAGCGCTTCACCGAGGCGCTCGACCGGCTGGAGTCCGAGCCGGACGACTTCCACCGGCGGGTCCGCGCCGGGTTCCTCGGGCTGGCCGCCGCCGACCCCTCCCGGTACCTGGTCGTCGACGCCGCCCGCCCTGCCGCCGCCGTCACCACCTCCATCCGCCACCGGCTCGACCGCGAGCTGCCCCTCTCCGAGCAGGAGAGGGCGCAGCGCGCCGAGCAGGAGCGGCTCGCCCGGGAGGAGGCCGAGCGGCGCGCCGCCGAGGAGGCCCGCCTGAAGGCCGAGGCCGAGGAGGCCGAGCGCCGGCGCAAGGAGATGCTCGCCCGGCTGCGCGCCGAGGAGGAGGAGCGGGAGCGGCAGCGCAAGGCCGAGGAGGAGCGCCAGGCCGCCGAGGCCGCCCGCCGTCTTGCCGAGGAGGAGGCCCGCCGCAGGGCCGAGGAGGAGGAGCGCCGCCGCGCCGCCGAGGAGGCCCGCCGCAGGGCCGAGGAGGAGGAGCGCCTCCGCATCGAGGCGGAGGCCGCCCGGCAGGCCGAGCTCCAGCGGCAGCGCGAGGTCCAGCGGGCCGAGCAGCGCCGCCGCGCCGAGGAGGCGCTGCAGCGGGCGGAGGAGGCCCGGCTGCGCGCCGAGGCCGCTGCGGCCGCCGCGGGGGCGGGCGCCCTGCCCGGTACCGACGAGACCACCGCGGAGCTGCCGCAGGTCGGCCTCCGGCAGGAGGCCGCACCGGCCGGGTCCGCCCCGGAGCGGGACGCGGCCCCCGGTGACGTGACCGCCCGGCTGCCCCGCGTCCCGGACGCCGAGCGGACCGCCCCCCTGCCGCGGGTCCGGCCCGGTGGCGCCGCCGACGAGACGGCCGTGCTGCCCCGGATCTCCGGCGCCCCGGACGAGACGGCGGTGCTGCCCCGGATCTCCGACGGCCCTGCGGACCGTTCGCCCCGCCCGGTGCGGCGCCCCGGCGGGCCCTCCGCCGCCGCACAGGAGCCGGTGGAGCCGGTCGAGTGGGTGGAGCCGGTGGAGCGCACCCGGGAGATGCCCGCCCTCGACCTCGGGGAGCCCGGCGGCGGGACCGCCGGGGCGGCGGAGCGCTCCCGCCCGGACTGGGCCGAGGGGACCCCGATGGACGACCTCCCCAGCCTCACCGACCGCCTGCTGGGCAGCCGCGAGGAGTGGGAGCGGTGGGAGTCGGCCAGGGACGACGCCGACGACGCCGACGGCGGCAGGAAGCGCCGCCGCTGACCGCCGACCCGGTCCGCCGGCCCGTGGACCGGGTCCGCCGGCCAGGCAGGGGAGGGGCCCGGAGCCGTCACGGCTCCGGGCCCCTCCCCTGCCTGGCCCGGCCGGCCTGTCGCACCCCCGGGCTAAGCTCGGGGCACGGAACCGGCAGAGGCGGAAGCGTGGAGATGGCGCCGTGAGCGTGTGGGACGACCTGGTCGGCCAGGAGCGGGCGGTCGAGCAGCTGACCACCGCCGCCGTCGCGGCGCGCGCCGTGGTGGCCGCGGGCCGCGGCGCCCCGACCGGTCCCGGCTCCGGTTCGGCGATGACCCACGCCTGGCTCTTCACCGGACCGCCCGGCGCGGGCCAGGCGACCGCCGCCCGCGCCTTCGCCGCCGCCCTGCAGTGCACCAGCCCCGACCTGGACCTCGGCGGCACCCCCGGCTGCGGCTTCTGCGACGGCTGCCACACCGTGCTCGCCGGCAGCCACGCCGACGTGAAGACCGTCCGCAACGACGGCCTCTCCATCCCCGTGCGCGACATGCGCGAACTGGTCCTGCGGGCCTCCAGCTACCCCACCGGCGGCCGCTGGTCCGCGATCCTCCTCGACGACGCCCACCGCCTCACCGAGCAGGCCGCCAACGCCCTGCTCAAGGGCGTCGAGGAGCCCTCGCCCCGCACCGTCTGGCTGCTCTGCGCGCCCTCCGTGCAGGACGTCCTGCCCACCATCCGCTCGCGCTGCCGCCTGCTGGTCCTGCGCACCCCGCCGGCGGCCGCGGTCGCCGACATGCTGGTGCGGCGCGACGGCGTCGACCCGGCGCTGGCCGGCCTGGCCGCCCGCGCCTCCCAGGGCGACCTGGACCGCGCCCGCCGCCTGGCGGTGGACGAGCAGGTCCGCTCCCGCCGGGCCGACGTGCTGCGGATCCCCCTGGAGGTCGCGGACGTCGGCGGCTGCCTCACCGCCGCGCAGCGCCTCGTCGACACCGCCAAGCAGGACGCCGAGCAGCTCGCCGGGACCAGGGACGCCAAGGAGACCGACGACCTCAAGGCCGCCTACGGCGCCTCCGAGGGCCTGGGCGGCCGGGCCCCGCGCGGCATGGCCGGCGCGATCAAGGAGCTGGAGAAGCGGCAGAAGAGCCGCGCGACCCGTACCCGCCGCGAGACCCTCGGCGTGGCGCTGGGCGAACTCCTCGGCTTCTACCGCGACGTGCTCGCCCTCCAGCTCGGCAGCACCGGCGAACTGGCCAACGAGGACCAGCGGCCGGCCCTGCAGCGGGTCGCTGCCGCCGGTCCGCCGGAGTCCACCCTGCGCCGCATGGAGGCCGTCCTCGCCTGCCGCACCGCCCTCGACCGCAACGTGGACCCGCTCCTCGCGGTCGAGGCGATGACGCTCGCCCTCCGCGCGGGCTGACACCCGCCCCGCGGCACCTCCGCGCCCCGGGCACCGGGCATCCGTGCCCCGGGCCCCGGGCCCCGCGCCCCGGGTCCGGCCGACGGTCCCCCCGCACCGCCGTACGGCCCACACCCTCCTCACCCGTACGGGTGGTCCGGGCGGCCCCGCCGGAGCAGTCCGCCGCGACCGCCCGCCGGTCCTGGAGGGTGGGTCTCCCGCGCGCCCGACGCGGCCGACGCGGACCCCGGGGCGCCGACCCCGTCCCGGAGGTGCTGCGCCCATGGTCCGTCCGGTCCTCGTCCTCGTCCTCCTCGCCGCCGGCGCCGCCGCGGTCCGGCTCGGCCGCACCGCGGCCGCGGGCTGGCGCGAGCAGGCGGCGGGGGAGGCGTACGGCCTGCCCGCCGACCGCCGCGGCCCGCTGCGGCACGCCGCCGGCGCTGCGGCGGCCGCGCTCTGCGCGCTCGCCCTCCTGGCCGCGCTCGCCGACGGCGCGGGCGGAGGCGGCGCGGGCGGAGGCGGCGGCGGGGGAGCCACCGCCGCGGCCGGTCCCGCCGCCGCCCCCGAGGCCCCCGGTGACGCCCTGCGGGCGCGCGGCGGCCCGCCCCCCGCCGCACCCCCCGCCGACGCCGCCGCCTCCGCCTTCACCACCGTCGGCAGCCCCGCGGGCGGCGCGCTCCTCGAGGGAACGCTCCCCGCTGCCGACGGCGGCCGGCGCGCCGTGCACGTCTGGCTCCCCCCGCAGTACGCCGAGGACGACCGCGCCCGGTTCCCGGTGGTCGTCCTGCAGCCGGACACCCCGGGGCGCACCGCGGACGCCGGTGCCCCGTACCTCTTCGACGGCTTCGCCGACGCGGTGCGGCAGCACCGCGCGGTGCCGTTCGTGGTCGTCGCCCCGCAGGCGCCGCCCGGTACCGGCCACCCCTGCGACCTGCTCGCGGCCGCCCCCGAGGCCGTGCCGGACGACGCCGTGCTGCGCTCCGCCGTCGCCGCCCGCTTCCGCACCCTGCCCCCCGGGCCGCGCGGCTGGGAGACGCTCGGCGTCGGCGGCGGGGCCCCCTGCGCGGCGGCCGCCGGCCTCGCCCGCCCCGACCTGTACGGCGCGGCGGCCGCCCTCACCGGCCGCTACGCCGCCGCCGTCCTCGCCCGCACCGCCGCCGACGGCCGTCCCGCACCCGAGGCCCCCCGCCTGCTCCTGGCCGCCGCCCGCCGGGACACCGCGGGCCGGGCCGCCGCCCGCGCGCTGCGCGACGCCCTGCACGCGGCGGGCGGCCGGGCGGCCGGGGCGCGGGTGCGCGTCTCCGAGGTGGTCCGGGACTTCGCGCCGGACCGCGAGCGGCTGCGCCTGGTCCGGGTCGCGGTGCAGTACCTGGCCGAGGCCCTGCCCGGCGCGGCCCGCCCGGCCCGGGGTCCGCGCGTGCGCTGAGCGGGCCCGCCCCGCTTGCGCCCCTGCCCCGGGCAGGCGGACCTGCCCCGTCGGCCCCTCCGGACGGTCCCCGCGTCCCCTGCCGCCGCCGACACGCCCCCGGGCGGCGGCGCACCCGTGCCGCTCCGTGCCGGACGGTTACGCTCGGTGCAGGCCGCACCGCCGACATGGAGGGACACCGCGATGAGCAGCGCACGGAGCGTGCACCGGGCAGCGTGGCGAGCACGGCGGGGCGGTGCCGCGCTGCTGGCCGCCTGCGGGCTGCTGCTCGTCGGCTGCTCCTCCGGCGGCGGCCCGCAGGCGCCCGCCGGGGGCCGCCCGGCCCCCCGCTCCACCGCGGGCGACTCCGTCACCCCCGGTTCCGCGGCGCCCACCGCCCTGCGGCCGCTCCCGGCCGCCACCCCCGCCGCCCTGCTCCCGTACTACCGGCAGAAGCTCGCCTGGCACGCCTGCGACGGCTCGTTCGAGTGCGCGACCTTCAGAGTGCCGCTGGACTACGCCCGCCCCGGGGCCGGGGACCTCACCCTCACGGCGGCCCGGAAGAAGGCCACCGGCGCCGGCCACGCCCGTGTCGGCTCGCTGCTGCTCAACCCCGGCGGCCCCGGCGGCTCGGCCGTCTCCTATCTGGAGGGTGTCGCCGGGACCTTCGCCGCGCCGGTCCGCGCCGCCTACGACCTGGTCGGGTTCGACCCGCGCGGCGTCGGCCGCAGCAGCCCCGTGCAGTGCCTCGCCGGCCCCCGCATGGACGCCTACGCCGCCGCCGACACCACCCCCGACACCCCGGCGGAGGTCGACGCCCTCGTCCGGCTGGACCGGGAGTTCGCCGCCGGCTGCGAGCAGCGCTCCGGCCGCAGCCTGCCGCACGTGGGAACCGTCGACGCGGCCCGCGACATGGACGTCCTGCGGGCCCTGCTCGGCGACGCGAAGCTCCACTACCTCGGCAAGTCGTACGGCACCTACCTCGGGGCCGTCTACGCCGGACTCTTCCCGGGCCGGGTCGGCCGCATGGTGCTGGACGGCGCCCTCGACCCCTCCCTCGACGCGCGGCGGGCCGCCCTCGGCCAGGCGTCCGGCTTCGAGACGGCCTGGTCGTCCTTCGCCCGCGACTGCGTCACGCACGCCGACTGCCCGTTCGGCCGCACCACCGCGGCCGCCGGACGCAGCCTCGACGCCCTGCTCCGCTCGATCGACCGCAAGCCGCTGCCGGCCGGGGGCGGCCGCCGCCTCACCGAGGCGCTGGCCACGACCGGCGTCATCCAGGCCATGTACGCGGACTTCCTCTGGCCGCAGCTGCGCACCGCGGCCAAGGACGCGCAGCGCGGTGACGGCAAGGCGCTCATGGCCCTCGCCGACGCGTACTACGAGCGCCGCAGCGACGGCGGGTACGACAACCTGATGTACGCCAACATGGCGGTCAACTGCCTGGACATGTCCGCACCCTTCCCCGGACCGCAGCAGGTCGCCGCCGCCGTCCCCGCCTTCGTCCGCGCCTCGCCGCACTTCGGGCGCGCCATGGCCTGGATGTCGCTGACCTGCGCCTACTGGCCGGTCAAGTCCGTCGGCGGCCCCCGCACCGTCACCGCCGCGGGCGCCCCGCCCATCGTCGTCGTCGGCACCACGCGCGACCCGGCCACGCCCTACGCCTGGGCCCGCTCCCTCGCCGCCCAGCTCTCCTCCGGCCGGCTGGTCACCTTCCGGGGCGACGGCCACACCGCGTACGGGAACCGCAGCGACTGCGTCGACACCGCGGTGAACACCTACCTCCTGGAGGGACAGGCGCCGCCGGAGGACAAGACCTGCGCCTCCTGAACCGGCGCCACCCGCCCTCGCCCCCGGACGCCCCGGCCCGCCCACCGCAGCGGACCGGGGCGTCCCGCCGTGCCGGGCCCGTACCGCCGCCCCCGTCCGCCCGGTGTCCCTGCCCGCCCGCGCCTTCGTCCGCCCGCGCCCCCCCGGGCGGCCCCGCCCCGTCCGCCCGGTGTCCCCGGCCCCGGCTCCTCCCCGGCCCCGGCCCATCCCCGCCCCCGGATGGCACAATTCCCTGGCCGCCCCGAACACCCGACCAGGAAGGGAGCCGCCGTGCTGGGAGTCACCGACCTGGCGACCTACACCCTCGGTGCACTCGTCATCGTGCTGCTCCCGGGCCCCAACTCGCTCTACGTGCTCTCGGTGGCCGCCCGCCGCGGCATCCGCACCGGCTACCGGGCGGCGTTCGGCGTCTTCCTCGGCGACACCACCCTGATCGCGCTCACCGCCGCCGGCGCCGCCTCCCTCCTGGAGGCGAACCCCGCGCTCTTCGACGTCGTCCGGTACGGCGGCGCGGCCTACCTGGTCTGGATCGGCGCCAACATGCTCCGCTCGGCCCGCGCCCTCTGGCGCGAGCACCGCGCCGACGCCGCCCCCGACACCGCCGCCGCGGCGCCCGGGACCCCCGGCCCCGCCCGGCGCACCCTCGCCGCCGCCCTCGCGGCGCTGCGCTCGTACATCCCCCTGGCGGGCCGCGCCGCCCGGGACCGCCCGGCGGCCGCCGACGGCCCCGCGGAGGCGCCCGCGACCGCCGCGGGCGGCATGGAGGAGCGCCGGGAGCGGCCGTTCCGGCGGGCGCTGGTGGTCAGCCTGCTCAACCCCAAGGCGATCCTCTTCCTGCTGAGCTTCTTCACCCAGTTCGTGGACCCCTCCTACGGCAGGCCGGTCCTCTCCTTCGCGCTGCTGGGCGGCATCCTGCAGACCTTCAGCGTCCTCTACCTGTCCGCGCTGATCCTGGCGGGCACCGCCCTCGCGAACGCGTTCCGCCGGCGCCGCCGCCTGTCGGCGGGGCTGACGGGCGGCGTCGCCGTCCTGTTCGGCGGCTTCGCCCTGAAGCTCCTGGCCTCCTCCGGCGTCTGACCCCGGCGGTGCGGGGCGCGGCGGACCCGTCGCGCCCCGCACCGGAAGCACCCGCGGAACTGTGTAGACTGTCCCGCGTTGCCGATGCACGGACCACCCGCGGTGTTCCCGTCGGCACTGCCGCCTTAGCTCAGTTGGCCAGAGCGACGCACTCGTAATGCGTAGGTCAAGGGTTCGATTCCCTTAGGCGGCTCAGCTGCGAAAGGCCCGGGACACCAGTGGTGTCCCGGGCCTTTCTGCCTCACCTCGCGCGTCGGCGGCGCCGGGCGTGCGCCTCCCGGGCGGTGCCGGTCCCGGGCGTGGTCCCGTGTGCGGCCGGAGGGCCGTCCCCGTCCGGCGCGCCGCCTCCCGCGTGAGGGGCGTTGCCGCGTGGGCGCAGCGCCGGGCCGTGCGGAGCCGGCGGCACCCGGGGATCTCCGTGAGGGTCCGGCCGTCCCGGGACCTGCGTGCGGCCCTCGGCCGTGGTCGAAGCGGCCCGGTACCGGCGGCCGCACCGGACGGCGTCCGCCCTGCTGTGACCACCTGGACGGCCGTCCCGAAAGGAGGACCGCGGCACCTGCCGTCTGGCGTCAGGGGCGGGCACCACGGAATGATCACCCCGTGGCAGACGTGGTCTTCTTCGACCTGGACGGCACCCTGGTCGATCATCGCAGCGCGGTCCTGGAGGCGATCGGCCGGATCGTCGGGGCCGCGCCGAACGCGACGGCCCCGCCGGAGGAGCTGGTGGCGTCGTGGTGGGCGCTGGAGGCGCGCCACATGCGGGAGTACCTGTCCGGCCGGTGCTCCTTCGCCGAGCACCACCGGCGCAGGCTCCGCTCCTTCCTGCCGGCGCTCGGCGAGCCGGTCCCCGACAGTCCCGGCCTCCTGGACGCCTGGATCGCCGAGCGCTACCTCCCCGTGTTCGAGGAGTCCTGGCGGTGCTACCCCGACGTCCAGCCGTGCCTGGAAGCCCTGAGGCGGCTTCCCCGGGGACCGCGGCTGGCCGTCCTCACCAACGGGGACCCCGGGCAGCAGCGCGCCAATCTCGCCCGCTTCGGCCTCCTCGAGTCCTTCGAGGGCGTCCTGACCCCGACCGAGCTCGGCGCGGCCAAGCCCGCCGCCTACGCCGCCGCCTGCCGGCGGATGCGGACGGACCCCGCGCAGGCGGTCAACGTGGGCGACATGCTGGAGAGCGACGTGAACGCAGCCGCCCGCGCCGGGCTCACCGGCATCTGGCTGGACCGCGGCGTCGACTTCGCCACCGGCGGACCGTCGCCGACGGCGGACGGGGCGGTCCTCCGCATCGAACGGCTCACCGACCTCCCCGGCCGCCTGCCGCGCACGAACGCCTGACCGGCCCTCACGGCCGTCGTGGGTGAGCGGACCGGGCCGACCCGGCGGACCGCCCGCGGTATCGGCCGAGGCCTCCGCCCTCGCCGACGGCCTGAGGAGACGGAGTGCGGGGGGCGGTGGACGGCGCTTCCGACGGCCGGTGCACCGGAAGCCCCTCCGCCGCGAGGGTGGCATCGGCGGTAGCATAAGGGGTATGAGCGAGCCCACCCGGAAGTACTCGATCACCATGCCCCGGGACATCGCCGAGGCCGCCCGTGCCCGGAGCGGCCCGTCCGGTCTCTCCGCGTACGTCGCCGCAGCGGTCGCCCGCCAGATCGAGCGTGACAACCTCGGCGAGCTCATCGCCGTGGCGGAGGCCGAGCACGGCCCGATCACGCCCGAGGAGGTCCAGCAGAAGCGCGACCTCCTGCGGCGCGCCCACGGGGAGCGGCGCGGTTCCGGGGTGGACGCGGCGTGACCCGCGGTGCCGCCGTGCCCGCCGGCACCCTCGTCCTGGACAGCGAGGGGCTGGCCAAGGCGGTGCTCCGGGACCGCGAGGTGACCGCGTGGCTGGCGATGGCCCTGGCGGACGACCTCCGGGTGGTCACCAGCGCGGCCGCCCTGGTGGAGGCCGTCCATCCCCGCATCAACCGGCCCGCCCTCGAGTGGACGCTGTCCCGTCTCGTGGTCGAACCGGTCACCGAGTCGATCGCCCGCCACGCGGCCGCCCTCCTTGCCGACGCCGGGCTGCACGGGCACAAGCACGCCGTCGACGCGATGCTGTCCGCCACCGCCCTCGCCGCCCCCGGACCGGTCACGATCCTCACGTCGGACCCCGACGACCTCGCCGCCCTGTGCGGCGGCCGCCTCGCGGTCGTCAAGGTCTGATGCCGGCGGTCCCCTGCCCGGGGCGGGGGGCGTCGTGCGCCCGCCGGGCGCGGCGGTGCCGCGGGACCGCGGGTGTCCCGCCGGCCGTCGGCGGCTGCGGGGCCCGTGATGCCCGCCCGTCGCCGCAGGGCGCACTCCGACCAGGGCCGGAGAGCGCTCTCCTGCCGCAGGCATTGACCCCCTTCTTCCACGGCGTGTAGAAACGCACGCGGTGGATCCGGAGGAGCCGCGCGCTGCGCGACCCGGGTCGACCGGCCCCCGAGGACCCTTCCACCCTGAAAAGGCAGATACCTCTCATGCTGCACGACCGTGATGAGAGCGCTCTCAAAAGATGTCGCGGAGGACCGGCCCTCCGGACCGCCCGCCGCCTGGCCGCCGCCGCGGCGGCCACCGCCGTCACGGTGGCGCTCGCCGCGCCCGCCGGAGCGGCGCCCGCGCACCACCGCCCCGGGGGGCAGCCCGACTTCGGCCCCAATGTGACGGTCCTCGACCCCGGCACCCCGAAGGCCGACATCCAGGCCGCGCTGGACGGGGTGCTGAGGACGCAGGAGTCCGCCCAGTTCGGCACGGGCCGGCACGCGTTCCTCTTCAAGCCCGGCCACTACGACGTGGACGCCCAGCTCGGCTACTACACCTCCGTCTACGGCCTCGGCATGTCGCCCGACGACGTGGACGTCACCGGCGAGGTCCGCGTCGAGGGGCAGCGGCAGCCCGACGGGAGCTACAGCGCGCTGGAGAACTTCTGGCGCTCCGCAGAGAACCTCTCCGTCACCCCCGCCGACGGCATCGACTGGTGGGCCGTGTCGCAGGCCGCCCCGCTGCGGCGGGTGCACGTCCGCGGCGGCCTCTTCCTCTTCCCCCGGCAGGGCGGGTACGCCAGCGGCGGCTACCTGGCCGACTCGAAGGTGGACGGCACCGTCGTCAACGCCTCGCAGCAGCAGTGGCTGACCCGCGGGAGCTCCGTCGGCGGGTGGTCCAACGGCGTCTGGAACCAGGTCTTCTCCGGCGTCCAGGGCGCCCCGCCGCAGTCCTTCTCCACCACCCCCTACGACCCCCCGCCCTACACCACCCTGGACACCTCCCCGGTCAGCCGGGAGAAGCCGTTCCTGTACGTGGACTCCCAGGACCGCTACCGGGTCTTCGTGCCGGCCGTGCGCCGCGACTCGTCGGGCCCGTCCTGGACGGGCGGGACCCCCGCCGGCTCGTCCCTCCCCATCGACCGGTTCTTCATCGCCAAACCGACCGACTCGGCCGCCCGGATCAACGCCGAGCTGGCCCGCGGCAGGGACCTCGTCCTCACCCCCGGCATCTACCACCTGGACCGCTCCCTCGAGGTCCGGCGGTCCGGCACCGTGGTCCTCGGCCTCGGGTACCCGACGCTCGTGCCCGAGCACGGCGTCGTGCCGATGAAGGTCGCCGACACGGCGGGCGTCAAGCTCTCCGGGCTGCTCTTCGACGCCGGACCGGTCACCTCGCCCGTCCTCCTGCAGGTCGGCCCCCGGCACTCCCGCCACAGCGACCCGGCCGACCCGACGACCGTCCAGGACGTCTACTTCCGCGTCGGCGGCGCGGGCCCCGGCCGCGCCGCCACCAGCCTGGTGGTGAACAGCGACGACGTGCTGCTGGACCACGTCTGGGCCTGGCGCGCCGACCACGGCACGGGCGTCGGCTGGGACGTCAACACCGCCGACACCGGGGTGGTGGTCAACGGGGACGACGTCACCGCGTACGGACTCTTCGTCGAGCACTACCAGAAGTACCAGCTGGTCTGGAACGGCGAGCGCGGCCGCACCGTCTTCTTCCAGAACGAGATGCCGTACGACCCGCCGAACCAGGCCGCCTGGTCGCACGACGGCGTCAAGGGGTACGCCGCCTACAAGGTGGCCGACTCGGTGAAGCGGCACGAGGCCTGGGGCCTGGGCAGCTACTGCTACTTCAACGTCGACCCGACGGTCCACGCGGCCCGCGGCTTCGAGGTGCCGGACCGGCCCGGCGTCAGGCTGCACGACGTCCTCACCGTCTCGCTCGGCGGCGTCGGCGTCATCGACCACGTGGTCAACGACACCGGCGGCCCGGCGCAGGGCGCCGACACCCGGCCGAGCAACGTGGTCTCCTACCCCTGACCGGTGCGTCTGCGGGCGGGGCCTCCCCCGCCCGCGGGCGCCTGGCGTCCCGCCGGACGCCGCAGCCCGCCGGACACCGCGCCCCGCCGGCCTGCCTCAGCGGTCCCGCACGGCGATGCCGAGGGTGTCGGCCAGCAGGGGCGCCAGCTCCACCAGCTGCGCACTGCTGACCGTCGCCCCCCGCAGCCCGTCGAGCCCGCCCGCGATGCCCAGCGCCGCCGCCCCCCGCAGGTCCACCCGGCTCAGCCGCGCCCGGTCGAACCGCACGCCCTCCAGGACGGACCCGGGGAAGGCGGCCCCGGTCAGCGAGGCGCCCGCGAAGTCCACGTCGCGCAGCACGCAGTCGTGGAACACCACGTCGCGCAGGACGGCGCCCCGCAGGTTGACCGAGTCGAACTTGCAGTGGTGGAAGGCCACCCGGCGCAGCTCCGCGTCGTACACCTCCAGGCCCGCCAGCATCCCGCCGACCACCTCGGCGTCCAGCCAGCCCGACTGCGCCAGGTCGGTGCCCACCCACCGCACCGTGTGCAGCCACACGTCGTTGAACCGGGCCCGCCGCATCCTGCCGCCGGTGAAGGACACGGAGGCGAAGGCGCACTCGGTGAAGCGGGCCCCGCCGGCCTCGGGCCCGTCGAACTCCACGTCCTCGAAGAGGACCGTGTCGTAGTCCCCCTCCCGGGAGAGCGGTCCGTCGGCCGGTTCCAGGTGGGCCGCGTAGGGGAGGTCGGCGCGGTCGCGGGGCAGGGCAGTGGCCATGCGCCGACCCTAACCGGCGGGGAGCCCCGCGGCGCTCCGCACGGCGCCGCACACCGCCTCCGGGGCGTCGGCGGAGACCGCCAGCCGGGCGAACGGCGCCCCCCGGGCCAGCTCCACCCGCACCACCGGGCGGCGGGCCCGGACGGCCGTGAAGTCGACCCCCACCGCGTGGCGCCGGGTGCCCGTGCAGGACAGGCCGGGCACGCAGGTCCCCCGGAGCGGCGTCCCGCGCAGGGCCCGCCACCAGAACCGTTCGACCGCGACCTCCCGCACCGCGTCGAGGGGCACCCGCACCTCGCCCCGGCGGGCCGCCACCCGCTCCCACCAGACCAGGCGCACGACGAGTTCGCCGTCCTCCACGACCAGCCGAGCCATCGCGCCTCCACACCGGGCCGTCCCCCGAAGGCACGGTAGCGGCCGGGGCGGGCCGGTTGCGGGAGGCCGCCGCGTCGTGCCGGTGCGTCCCCGACATGCCGTCGGGGACGCGCCGTCAGGAGCCCGCGGAGTCGCCCGCCTCGAGGCGGAAGCCCACCTTGAGGCCCACCTGGTAGTGCTCGACCCGGCCGTTCTCCAGGTGGCCGCGGATCTGCACCACCTCGAACCAGTCCAGGTGGCGCAGCGTCTCGGCGGCGCGGCCGACGCCGTTGCGGATGGCGGCGTCCAGGCCCTCGTGCGAGGACCCGACGATCTCGGTCACCCGGTAGGTGTGGTCGGACATGGCGGTCTCCCGGACTCGTGGGGCGCGGACTCGTCGTGCGCCGCCCCGCGGGACACGGCCCGCCCGGGGCACGGCCCCGCGGGGGTGCGGCCCGTCCACCGTGCCCCACCCGGGCGGGGCCCGCGAGGCCGGTGGGCCGGTCGGGCGGTGCCGACGGGCGGAGGTTTCCGCCGCCGCCCGTCCGGGCACGGCTTGCCGCCGGGGCGCCGAGCAGGCCGAGCAGGGAGAGGACCGCACATGCGCATCGGGATCATCGGAGCCGGACACATCGGGGCCACGCTCGCCCAGCACTTCGCCCGGATCGGGCACGAGGTCGCGGTCAGCAACTCCCGCGGCCCCGAGACCCTCCAGGACCTCGTCCGGGAGCTCGACGCCGGTGCGCGTGCGGTCACCCCGGCCGAGGCGGTCGCGTTCGGCGAGGTGGTCGTGGTGTCCGTCCCGTACGGGCGGTACCGGGAGCTGCCCGCCACCGGCTACGAGGGCAGGATCGTGGTCGACACCTGCAACTACTACCCGGAGCGGGACGGGCAGGACCCCGACCTCGACTCCGACGCCACCACCTCCAGCGAGAAGATCCGCGACCACCTGGGCGGCGCCGACGTGGTCAAGGCGTTCAACGCCATCCACTGGCAGAACCTGCGCGACCGCGGCCGCCCCAAGGGCGACCCCGAGCGGCTGGCCATCCCGGTCTCGGGCGGCGACGAGGAGGCCAAGGCCGTGGTGGCGGGCCTGATCCGGGACATCGGCTTCGACCCGGTCGACGCCGGCTACCTGGGGCGCGGCGGCCGCAGGCACCAGCCCGGCAGCAGGCTCTACGGGGCCGAGCTGACCGCCCGTGAGGTCAGCGCCCTGCTGCACGCGGTCTGACCGGGACCGGCGCGGCCCGGCCCGTGCGGGCGGCCCGGGCCGTGGGGGCGGAACCCGGGCCGCCGGGCCCCGTCCCGCCGAGCCCTGTTCCGCCGGGCCCCGTCCCGCCGAGCCCTGTTCTGCCGGGCCCCGTCCCGTCGGATCCTGGCCCGTCAGGTTCCGGACCGTCGGGTACAGGGCCGTCGGGTACCGGGCCGTCAGATCCCGGCCGCGCCCAGCAGGGAGCCCGCCGCGTAGGTGACGGCCATCGCCAGGGTGCCGCCCGCCACGTTCCGCAGCACCGCGGGCCGCACCCGGGCCCCGCCCAGCCGGGAGCTGGTCCATCCGCAGACGGCGAGGGCCGCCAGCACCGCCACGACCGTGATCCACAGGCGCACGGCGGGCGGCGGCAGCACGATGGCGAGCAGCGGGAGCAGCGCCCCCGCCGTGAACGCGCCGAAGCTGGCCCAGGCCGCGTGCCAGGGGTTGGTCAGCTCGTCCGGGTCGATGCCCAGCTCGGTCTCGGCGTGCGCGCCCAGGGCGTCGTGCCGGGTCAGCTCCTCGGCCACGGCCTGCGCCAGTCCGGGGGAGAGGCCCTTGCCCCGGTACATCGCGGCCAGCTCGGCCAGCTCCGCGTCGGGCTCCTGCGCCAGCTCCCGGCGCTCCGTCGCGAGTGCGGCCCGCTCGGAGTCCCGCTGGGTGCTCACCGAGACGTACTCGCCCACGGCCATCGAGAGCGACCCGGCGAGCAGGCCGGCGAGGCCCGCGGTGAGCAGGGCGGCGCGGGAGTCGGTCGCGCCGGCGACGCCGACGACCAGCCCCGCGGTGGAGACCACGCCGTCGTTGGCGCCGAGGACGGCGGCGCGCAGCCAGTTCAGCCGGGTGCCGAGACCGCCCGCCCGGTGCGGCTCGTCGTGGTCCGCCGCCCGGCCGCCGTCCGAGCCGCCGCCGTCCGTACCGCCGTCCGCCGCCCGGGCGCGGTCCGCCGCACCGCCGCCGTCCGCCGCCGGGCCGCCGGCCCCGGCCCCGGTGCCGGCCTGCTGTCCGTCTGGATCTGCGCCCGTGTCCTGCTGCACTGTTCGAGTGTGCACCTCCCGGGGCGCGGCGCGGGCGGCGACCTGCCGGACCGCCGGGGGGCCGCCCGCGCCCCCCGGCAGGCCGTCCCGGTGGCCGGCGGGCCCCGGCGCCCGGCGGCGCCCCGGGCCGGTCCCGCACCGGGCGTCCCGGCCGCCCCTCCCCGTTCACCCGTTCGCGTGCCCCCCTGCAGATCACTCCCTGCACTCGGGGACTCTTCTGTACGCTGCACGCTCAGTACGGACGTCGAGGGCGCCGCGGGTGACCGCGCCGGCCACGGCCGGCGGGAACCACGGCCGCCGGTCCGGTCGTCCCGTACGACACCGAGAAGGAGCACGACCATGGCCCCCGTCACCGCCGAGACATCCACCTGCCGCCTCTGTCCGCCCGGTGGGGGCACGGTGGTGGCCAGGTACCCCGGTGACGCGCCCGCCGCCAAGGCGTCCGCCCGCGCCCACCAGGAGGCGCAGCTGACCGGGCTGGCGCACCACGACCACTACGACCCGGCCCTCGACGCCTTCGTGGTCGTCCGCCACGACGAGCGTCCCGCGGGGGCGTCCGGCCTGGCCGAGATCCCGGGCCAGGCGGGGGTCGGAGCGGTCGCCGGGATCCCCGAGGCGGCCTGAGCCGCGCCGGGACGGCCCGGGAGCACCACGGGGCGCCGCCCCCGGTACCGCCGCGGGGGCGTCCGCCCCTGTCCCGTTCCGGTGCCTGAGCCGCGCCGGGACGGCCCGGGAGCACCACGGGGCGCCGCCCCCGGTACCGCCGCGGGGGCGTCCGCCCCTGTCCCGTTCCGGTGGCGGACCGTCACCCTTGGTGGGGGGAAGGGCGGGTACGCGCCCTGCCGGACGAGATCCGGCGACGGGAGGGACCCCCATGAACGAGGCAGGCGCCAGGCGCCACGCCGATCCCCTGGACGGCGCCGGACCCGACGGCACGGACCTGCCCGGCGGCGACGGCGCGGCCGCCGTCAGGGCGGACCGCGGCGCCGCCCCCGGCGCGGTGGCGGAGGACGGGGGCTCCGGGCTGCCGGACACCGTGGAGGACCTGACGGACGCCGTGGAGCAGGCGGCGGACCGGCTGGGGCGGCGCAGGACCCTGCTGGCCGCCGCGGCGGTGGTGGGCGCCGCCGGCGTCGGGGCCACCGTCGTGCGGATCGTGGCCGCCCGCCGCCACCCGTGGCGCACCCGGCTGCACGGCCTGCTGCGCTGACGGGGGACCGGCGGGGCGGGGAGGGACCGGACCCGGACCCGCGGGCGCACGCCGGGGGCGGACGGGACCCCCGCCCGCCCCCGGCGCCGTGCGTGCGGCTCAGTTCGGGGCGGCCGGCGGGAGCAGGCCCGTGACGTTGCCGTTCCCCTGGACGGACCCGACCGTGCCGGACCTCCCGTCGACGGCGGCCGTGTTCCCCTGGTCGGACGCCTGGGAACCGGTGGCGGTCTGCAGCAGGCCCGCGGCGTCGCCCTGCAGCGGGCCGACGAGGTTGCCCCAGCCGCCGCCGACGACGGCGCTGCCGGCCGAGCCCCTCCCCGCCGCGGGCGGGGGAGCGGCGGACGCCGGGGCGGATCCCGGGCCGAGGGCGGTGAGGAGGGCGGCGACGGCGAGGGCCGCCGGTGTGCGGAAGCGTGACACGCGTTCTCCCTGTGCTGGTGGAGGTGGTCCTGTCGGCGTCGCACCGCAAGGCTCCACCGAGGGACCGGACCGGCACCACCGGTCCGGCCCCCGTTCGCCCGACCGTGTCATGGCGGGACGTCCAAACCTCCCCGCCCCGCCTCGTTCGGGGAGGGCGGCGGGCAAGATCCGCACCGCCCCGAAACCGCTGGTCGTCCGGGTGCCGTCCTGGCACACTGTGGCCCCATGTCCCAGGGCCTGCGTGCCACCGAGGTGGACCTCGGCGGCCTCGTCACCGTGCTTGCCTCGCACCTCTACTCCACCCCGCTGGTCGCCCTGCGCGAGCTCGTGCAGAACGGCCACGACTCCCTCACCCGCCGCCGCCTGGAGGACCCCGCCCACCCGGGGGCCGGCCGGATCACGGTGCGCGGCGACCGCGCCCGCGGCACCGTCTCCGTCGAGGACGACGGCGCCGGACTCACCGAGCCCGAGATCCACGCCTACCTGGCGACCGTCGGCACCGGCTACACGCGGCTGCTGCGCGAGGTCACCGGCAGCGACGAGCTGATCGGCGCCTTCGGGCTCGGCTTCCTCTCCGCCTTCGCCGTCGCCGACGAGGTCACCGTCACCACGACCTCGCACCGCGAGCCCGCCGCCGGCCACCGCTACCGCAGCGTGGGCGGCGAGCGGTACGAGGTGGCGCCCGTGCCGCCCCGCGCCCCCGGCACCCTGGTGGAGCTGCGCCTGAAGTCCGAGCACGCCCACGTCGCCGACGAGGACGTGCTGCGCGAGGTGCTGACCCGGTACTGCGTGCTGCTGCCCGTCCCCGTGCACCTGGGCGACGACCCGCAGCCGCTCAACGCCGTCCCCGTCCCGTGGCGCCTCGACCCGCAGCCCGCCGACCCGCAGCAGGCCCGCACCGCCTTCGCGGCCCGCTTCGGCCGCCGCTTCGAACCGCTCGCCACCCTCCCCGTCACCCCGCGCGGCGACTCCGACGCCACCGGCCTGCTCTGGGTCCAGGACGGCTCCACCTACGGCACCAGCGACAACCGCGACCTCGCCGTCTACCTGCGCGGCATGCTCCTCTCCGAGGACGCCCGCGACCTGCTGCCCCGCTGGGCCGGGTTCGTCGGGGGCGTGGTCGAGTCCGCCCGCCTCACCCCCACCGCCAGCCGCGAGGACCTGCAGCGCGACGACCACTACCGCGCCGTGCAGGCCGCCCTCGCCGACGCCGTCGTCGACGGCCTGTACGAGACCGCGCGCCTGCAGCCGGGCGCCTGGCGCCGCATCCTGGCCCGGCACGGCCAGGAGCTGCTGGGCGCCGCCCTCTGCGACGACCGCCTCTTCGCCCTGCTCGCCGACGACGTGCCCGTGCCCACCTCGCAGGGCGACCTCACCGCTGGCGCGCTCCGCGCCGCCGGCGGCGGCACCGTGCACGTGGCGCTGGGCTCCTCGGGCGGCTTCGAGGAGATGCTGTACCGGGCCATGCAGGTGCCGATCGCCCGCGGCGACCGCTACGCCGTGCTGCCGTTCCTGCGCCGCTACGGGCAGCTGCGCGGCTGCCGGGTCGTGGAGCTCGGCAGCGAGGACGGCAACCGCGCGCTCTTCCGGGACCCGGACCGGCCGCTCGCCGCCGACGAGGCCGCCTGGCTCTCCGCCGCCCTCGCCGACGACGGCGAGCAGCTCGTCCCCGTCCGCTTCGCCCCCGCGGAGCTGCCGCTGGTCCTGGTGCCCGACCGGGAGGCCGAGCTCAAGCAGCGGATCGAGGACGACCGGGCCGACGCCCGCATCCCCGGCGCCGCGCTCCGGCTCGCCCGCGCCTTCACCGCCCGCACCGACGGCGGCGTGACGGCACGGCTCCACCTCAACCTGGACAGCCCCGCGGTGCGGAGCCTGCTGGACGCCTACCGCGCCGGCCACCCGGGGGCCGCCACCGCGGCCGGGCTGCTGCGCTCGATGAAGGTGGTCATGGCCGCGGCCTCGGGGGAGGGGCGCGGCGACCTCACCGGCGCCCTGGCCGCGCTCGGCGACGCCGTCGCCGCCCTCACCGCGCCCGCGCCCCCGGCGGCGCCCGCGCCCACCGCACCCGCCGCGGCGCCCGCCGTCGCCACCGCCACCGCCACCACCGCCACCGCCACCGCCACCGACCACGGGGAGGACACCGTATGAGCGGCACCGACATCTGGGCCTGGGTCCGCGACACCCACGGCAGCCTCGCCGAGGCCGGCCACCACCGCCTGGCGCAGGCCATCGTCGACATACCCGGCCACGCCACCGACGGCCGCAGCGCCCAGCTGGACGCGGTCCACCCCGAGGCGCTGGCCGCCGCCCGCGCCCTGGACCTCCCCTGGGTCGAGGTCTACCTGCGGCACTGGCGGCTGCAGAGCCTCCTCAACAAGCGCCAGCAGGGCGAGGCGGCCCTCGCCGAGGCCGTCTCGCTGCTGGAGTTCGCCCACCGCGAGGAGACCGCGGACTGCCCGCAGTCCGTCTGCACGGTGCAGGACTTCGCCATCTGCCACGCCCGCATCGACGGCCCCGGCTACGTCGCCGAGCGCCTCGCGGTCCTGGACGAGACGCTGGAGCGCGTCGAGCCCTCCCGGGCGTGCTTCGACTGCCTGTCGCGCGAGTACTCCGACACCCTGGAGGACGACGGCCGCCCCGCGGACGCCCTGGCCCACCTGGACGCCGCGGCCGCCCGGATGCACGCCGCCGGCCAGCACCCCTCCCTGGACTTCCACCTCTCCCGCGCCGGCGCGCTCCACCTGCTCGGCCGCCACGAGGAGGTGCTGACGGCGCTGGACGAGGCGGAGAAGGGCCGCCTCGCCCGCGGCCTGAAGCCCGACGAGGACGACCGCCGCTCCCTCGCGCTCGCCCGCGCCCGCGCCCTGGCCGCCCTCGGCCGCGCCGAGGAGGCCGCGCAGCTGCTGCCCTCCGCGGAGGACGCCGAGGAGTACCCCGACCTGCGCGCCCACTGGGCCGAGACCGTGGAGGTCCTGGCCGGGCTCGGCGCGGTGCCCGCCGACGCGGCGCTCGGCGCCCGCCTCGCCCGCTGGGCCGGGTACCTCGACGACGTCGGCTCCCACCGCCCCTGCCTGGACCTGGTGCTCGTGGCCGGACGGCTCGCCGTCGCCCGCGGTGCCCGCACCGTCGCCCTCGCGCTGGCGGACACCGCGGAGCGCAAGCTCGCCGACCTGCGCTGCACCGACGGCGTCGCCGACCGGACCGCCGCGCTGCGCGCCGCCGCCGAGGCGCTGCCGGTGCCCGGGCTCCCCGTGCCCGCCGAGGGGCTGCTCGCGTGGCTGTCCGCACAGGACGGGCCGGGCGAGGACGGGCCGGGCGAGGACGGGCCCGTGGAGGACGCCGCGGCGGAGGACGCCGCGGCGGAGGACGGGGACGGCCCGGGGGCCCGGACCCCGCACGACCCGGAGGCCCACCTCGACCTGGTGGCCGCGGCCCGCGCGCAGCGCCCCGGCGACTCCGGCCTGCTGGTGGCGCAGGCGTCCCTGCTGGGCGCCCTCGGCCTGGCGCGTCCCGCCGCCGACCTGATGTGGCGCGGGCTGGACGCCCACCCGGACGACGAGCACCTCGCGGGGGCGCTGACCGGCGCCCTGGTCGAGGCCCGCGACGGGGACGGCGTGCGCCGCCTCGCCGACCGCCTGGCGGCGGCCGGGCGGGCCGAGGAGGCCCACTGGACCCGCGCCCGCTGGGCGGCCGCCGAGGCCCGCTGGAGCGAGGTGGCCGAGGAGTGCGCGGCGATCGTCGCCCGCGCCCCGGACCGCATCAACACCCGCCGGCTCTGGGCCCGCGCCGCCGCCGAGCTCGGCGACCACGCCGCGGTCCAGCGGCTCTGCGAGGAGATCCTCGAGCACGCGCTGCCGGACGGCGGGGCGGGGCCGGAGGAGGAGCACCGGACCGTCCAGGGGGCCGACCTGTGGGCCCTGGTGGTCGCCGCCACCGTCAACCGGGACTGGGCCGCCGTGCGCGCGGCGGCCGGCCGCCTCGGCATGGAGTTCGACTCCGACGAGGGCCCCGTCGACGAGGAGTGGCAGGTCGTCGCCGTCCGGGTGACCGGCGACCGGGGCACCCACACCGACCTCCCGGCGGTCCGGACCGGCCCCGCCACCGCCCGGATCCTCCCGGTCACCGGCGACGACGTGCCGGTCAACCACGGCGACACGGTGGTCTTCGAGCCCAGCCTGCTGGAGCCCCGGCCGCAGACCGAGGAGGAGCTGCGGCACTGGCGGCCGCTCTTCGGCATGGTCGCCCTCCTCGACCCCGCCGGGTACACCACGTACTGGATCGACGGGGCCTGGCCCGGCGACGAGGCGTGGGCCGCCCTCCGCGACGGGCTGCGGGGGCTGGGCTACGGCGTCTGGGCCTGGAGCGGCGGCGGGTACCGGGTCACCGACCCCGGCGGCGGCGAGCCGCTGCCCGGCCTCTACGCCGCCGTGGGCGTGCCGCCCCTGGCCTCCGCGGCCGAGGCCGACGCCCACCTGGCGCGCCTGACCGCCGGGTGGGAGCACCCGCTGGCCTGGCCCGGCCTGGCCGAGGCGGCGGGCGCGGACACGGCGCCCCACCGCGACACCGTGGAGCGCTACGGCCTCTGAGCCCGCCCCGTCCGTCCGCCCGTCCCCGGCCGTCCGTCCGCCCGTCCCCGGGCGGACGGGCG
The DNA here is from genome assembly GCF_042895785.1 of Streptomyces sp. NPDC001380. NCBI lineage: Bacteria > Bacillati > Actinomycetota > Actinomycetes > Kitasatosporales > Streptomycetaceae > Streptomyces > Streptomyces sp. NPDC001380. The sequence continues at coordinate 117,880 of NZ_JBIAWP010000009.1, forward strand.
CCCCGTCCGCAGGCCCGGCCGCACCGCCCACGAGGGGTGTGTGCATTCCCGCCGGTGATCAGGCAAAGTGTAGGAAAAGATCACAACCGGTGGGGGCGGCCCGGCAGGAGCCGTCCGCCGGAGCGGCGAGGAGCGGGCAGGTGCCGGAGGCGGCGGACCGTACGGGCCGGGGGACGACCCGGCAGGCGGACGGCGAGCGGGAGGCGGAGAGCAGCAGGACGGACGGGCGCGGCCCGGCCGGACACGGACGCGGCGGGCGCACGGGGCAGGACCGGCGGGCGGACGCGGTCCGGACCCGGGCCGCCGGGCCGTCCCCCGCCGGGCCGTCCCCCTCCGGGCCGTCCCCCTCCGACGCCCCCGCCTCCGACGCAAGGCCCTCCGGGCCCCGCTCCTCCGGGCCCCGCTCCTCCGGGCCCGAACCCGCAGGGCCCGCGCCCGCCGGACTGCCGCACCCCTCCGAGGCGCCCCCCACCCAGGGCCTGCTCGGCCCGGTCGGCGACCCCGCCCCCGCCGGGGACGACTGGCGCACCCTCGGCTACACCCCCCCGTCCGGCATCCCCGTGCCCTCGCTGCAGATCGGCGCCCCCGGCGCCGCCCCCTGGCCGGACCGGATGCGCACCCTGCTGCGCACCCCCATGTCGGAGCGCCCCCTCTTCGAGCGCACCCAGCAGGAGGACAAGCCGGAGGGCTCCGGCCCGAACGTGCCCCGGGTCCTCGACCTCGCCCTGCGCATCGGCGAGCTGCTGCTCGCCAGCGGCGAGAGCGCCGAGGACGTCGAGGCCGCGATGCTCGGCGTCACCCACGCCTACGGCCTGGACCGGTGCGAGCCCCAGGTCACGTTCATCATGATCTCCATCTCCTACCAGCCGTCGCTGGTGGACGCCCCCGTCACCGCCGACCGCACGGTCCGCCGCCGCGCCTCCGACTACACGCGGCTCGCCGCCGTGTACCGCCTGGTCGCGGACATCACCGCCGAGCGCGCCGGGGTCAACGACGCCTACCGCCGGCTCGCCGAGATCCGCCGCAACCGCCACCCCTACCCCGGCTGGCTGCTCTCCCTGTGCGCGGGCGGGCTGGCCGGCGCGGCCTCCCTCCTCGTCGGCGGCCAGCTCGACGCCCGGGCGTGGCTGGTCTTCGCCACCGCGTTCACCGCGGCGGTCCTCGGCGACCGGCTGGCGTGGCTGGTCGCCGGACGCGGCCTGCCGGAGTTCTACCAGTTCGTCCTGGCGGCCATGCCCGCCGCCGGCACCGGCGTGATCCTCGCCCTCGCCGGTCCGGGCACCGGCCTGCGCGGATCGGTGGTGATCACCGGTGGCCTCTTCGCGCTGATCCCCGGCCGGGCCCTGGTCTCCGCCGTGCAGGACGGCCTCACCGGCTTCTACATCACCGCCGCGGCCCGGCTGCTGGAGGTCCTGTACCTGGTCGCGGGCATCATCACCGGCGTCCTGCTGGTCCTGTACGTGGGGGTCCGCTTCGGCGCCGAGCTGCGGCCGGAGCAGAGCCTGCTCTCCCACAGCTACCCCGTGCTGCAGCTCGCCGCGGCGATGCTGCTCACCCTCGCCTTCGCCGTCATGCTGCAGAGCCACCGCCGCACGCTGCTCCTGGTGACCCTCAACGGAGGCGTCGGCTGGGCCGTGTACGGCGCGCTCACCGTCGACGCGGACGTCTCCCCGGTGGTCGCGACCGGCGTCGCGGCCGGCATCGTCGGCCTCTTCGGCCAGCTGGCCTCCCGCTACCGCTACGCCTCCGCGCTGCCGTACGTCACCGCCGCGCTGGGCCCGCTGCTGCCCGGTTCCGCCATGTACCTCGGCATGCTCTCCGTCGCGCAGGGCGACGCCACCGAGGGCCTGGTCGCGGTCAGCCGCGCCGCCGCCCTCGCGCTGGCGCTCGCGGTCGGGGTGAACCTCGGGGGCGAGGTCGCCCGCCTGTTCATGCGGATGCCGGCCGGCGTGGGCGCGGGCGTGGGCGCCGCGCAGCGGCCGGCCGCCAAGCGCACCCGGGGCTTCTGAGGCCGCCGGTGCACTGGAGCGGCCTGGTGGACGCCTACCGCCACCACATCCTGGAGCAGGGCAAGGAGCCGCTGTTCCTGCTGCTGGTGGGGTTCATCGGGTCGTTCCTGTTCATCCGGTTCAGCGTGCGCATGATCCGGCGCGGGGTGCGCTGGTGGCCGGGGAACGTCACGCCGGGCGGGCTCCACATCCACCACGTCGTCTTCGGCCTCGGATTCCTCCTCGCGGGCGGCTTCGGGGTGTTCACCACCGGCGGGGCGCGGCTGGGCCTGTTCGGGCTGCTCTTCGGCATCGGCTGCGGGCTGGTGCTCGACGAGTTCGCGCTGCTCCTGCACCTGGAGGACGTCTACTGGAGCGAGCAGGGCCGCAAGTCGGTGGACGCCGTGATCATCGGGATCCTCGTCACCGGCCTGCTGCTCACCGGGTACGTCCCGCTGGGCGTCGTGCCTAGCGAGTCCACCCGGTGGGGCCTGGTCGTGGGCCTCTCCGTGAACGCCCTGCTGTCCGTGGTCACCCTGCTCAAGGGCAAGGTGTGGACCGGGCTGCTCGGCATCCTCGTCCCCGGCCTGTCCCTGGTCGGCGCCGTCCGGCTGGCCCGCCCCGCCAGCCCGTGGGCGCGGTGGCGCTACCGGACCCGGCCGCGCCGCGCGGCCCGCGCCGGGCGCCGGGAGCGGCGGCTCCACCGGCGGGCCGACCTGGCCCGCACCCGGCTCTTCGACCTGATCGCCGGGGCCCCCGACAAGGTCGCGCCGCACCATGCCGCCACCCGGCGGGTCGCCGAGCGGATGGCCGCCCGGATGACGGCCCACCTGGACGCCCACGAGGCGCGCCGGCTGGCCCTGCTCGCCGCCCGCCGGTCCGACCGCGGACCCGCGGGCCGCGGACCCGTCGGCCGCGTGCCCGCCGGCCGTGCCCCGGCCGGCCGGGACGCGCCCGCGCCCTCCCCGTCCGCGCCCCTCCCGCCCGGCCGTACCGCCGACGGCCGGCCGCCGGCGCCGCCCGCCGCCCGCCGGGACCTGTCCGCCGCCCGCCGCCGCACCGTCGCCGCGGGCCGGACCCGCACCCTGCGGCGGGGCCCCCGCACCCCCCGCTGACCCGCTCCGGTCCCGGTCCCGGCCTCGGCCCCGGCCCTTCGAATCCCGCGGTTCCCGGCCCGGGCCCGGGAGCGGCCGGTCCCCGCCTGCGCGCCCCTGCCGTCCGCCCGCCTCCGCCGCCCGGCACCGGTCGTCCCCCGTCCCGGATCGGTCGCCCGTGAACAGCTTCGGGCCCGGATGCGTAGGACTCCGCACAGGACCGCCCGTCCCGGGGAGGAACCATGCAGACCACCATCGGTGCACGGACCGAGCCGGGCGGCCGCCGCCCCCGTCCGGGCGAGGCGCGCCGCGCGGCGACACGGGTCATCGAGGCCTGGGCCGCCGACCACTGCCTCGCCGCCACCGGCGAGGAGCTGGAGGAGCTGGCGCAGGAGGTCGTCAAGGCCGTCCGGCGCGCCGTGACCCCCCGCGTGGTGCCCCCGGCGCACGGCGGACTGACCTCCAAGCCGGGCGCGGACGCCGACGCGGCCCGCCGCATCGCCGCCCGCCTGGAGGCCGAGCTCGCCCCCGCGGCGCGCAGGCCCGAGCCCCGCGACGCCGCCCCCCGGCCGACGCGCCGCCCGCTGCACCAGCCCCACCCCCGCCGCTGAGGCCGCCCCGCCCCCGCCCCGGCGGGGTGCGGCGGTGCGGCAGCGCCCGGACAGCAGTGAGGGCCGGGACCGCGAGAGGCTCTCCGCGGGTCTCGGCCCTCCTTCCGTCCGTGCCTCAGTGGGCGTGGCCGGACTCCTTCAGGCGCTTGACCGAGTTCTCGATCTCGGCCTCGGCCTCGACCCGGCCGACCCAGTGGGCGCCCTCGACCGACTTGCCCGGCTCCAGGTCCTTGTAGACCTCGAAGAAGTGCTGGATCTCCAGGCGGTCGAACTCCGACACGTGGTGGATGTCGCGCAGGTGCTCCCAGCGCGGGTCCGACGCCGGGACGCAGAGCAGCTTGTCGTCGCCGCCGGCCTCGTCCGTCATGTGGAACATGCCGATGGCGCGGCACTTGATCAGGCAGCCGGGGAAGGTCGGCTCCTCCAGGATCACCAGTGCGTCCAGCGGGTCCCCGTCCTCGCCGAGGGTGCCCTCGACGAAGCCGTAGTCGGCCGGGTAGCGGGTCGAGGTGAAGAGCATCCGGTCGAGGCGGAGACGGCCCGTCTCATGGTCCACCTCGTACTTGTTCCGCGAGCCCTTCGGGATCTCGATGGTGACGTCGAACTCCAACGGGTCCTCCAAGATTCGGCACTGTCAGAATCAAGTGTCTCCTACGGTACGGAGTGCTCGGGAAAGGGGCCGTCGGGTGGACGGGGCGGGGCAGTGGGCGGGTCGGGCGAAAGACGCCGCGCGGGCCGCGGGGAGGGCCGTGCGGGCGGCGGGGCGGGCGGGGCGCGCGGCCGGCAGGGCGGCCGGCAGGGCGGCGCGTGCGGCCCTGGAGGCCGGGCGGGCCGCCGGACGGGCGGGAGGCCCGGCCCTGCGCCCGGCCCTGCGCGCCGCCGGGAGCGCCACCGGGCGCACGGCCCGGGTGTGCGCCGGCCGGCTGACGGCCGCCACCCCGGCCCGCACCGCGGCGGTCGCCGGCGTGCTGGGCCTCGCCCTCGCGCTGGCCTCCGCCGTTGCCGCAGGCCCCTGGGAGGGCGGCCGCCGCACCGCCGAACGGGCCGCCGACGCCCCGCGCCCCGCCGTCACGCGCCCCGCTGTCGCGGGTCCCGCCGCGCCGCCGGCCGCGGCGCCCCGGCGCCGCCCCGCCGTCCCGGTCCTCCTCGCCGCCGGGACCGCACCCGCCGGCGGTCCGGCCCCGGTCCCGACCGCGGCGGGCCTGCGCGCCGCGCTGGCCGGCCCCGTCGCCGACCCCGCCCTGGGCACCCTCACCACGGCGGTCGCCGACGCCGCGACCGGCCGGCTGCTCTACGGTTCGGGCGACACCGTGCCCGCCACCCCCGCCTCCACCACCAAGATCGGCACCTCGGTGGCCGCCCTCGCCCTCCTCGGCCCGGACCACCGGATCACCACCCGGGCCGTGCGCGGCGCCGCCCCCGGCGAGGTGGTACTGGTCGGCGGCGGCGACCCCACCCTCACCGTGCTGCCCCGCCCGGCGGGCGCCGACCCGCGGACCGCCCCCGCCTCGCTGCGGGACCTCGCCGACCGCACCGCCGCCGCCCTGAGGGCGTCCGGCACCTCCTCCGTGCGCCTCGGCTACGACACCTCCGCGTACTCCGGGCCCGTCCGCCACCCCTACCACGACGGCTTCAACATCGCCCCGATCACGGCCCTCACCGTCGACGAGGGCCGCACGGACCCGCACACCTCCGGTCCCGCCGCCCGCTGGGGCGACCCCGCCGGCCAGGCCGCGCAGGCCTTCGCCGAGCTGCTGGGACGCCACGGCGTCACCGTCTCCGCCGTCCGTCCCGCCACCGCGCCCGCGCACGCCGCGGAGCTGGCCCGCGTGCAGTCGCCCGTCCTCGCCCGGCTGGTCGAGCGGCTGCTCACCGACTCGGACAACGACCTCGCCGAGGCCGTCGCCCGCCAGGCCGCGGCGGCCGCCGGCCGGCCGGTGAGCTTCGAGGGCGCCGCGCGCGCCGTCCGCGAGACGCTCACCCGCCTGGGCGTGCCGCTCGGCGGAACGATCCTGCACGACGGCAGCGGCCTCAGCCGCGACAACGCCATCCCGCCGCGGGTCCTCACCTCCCTGCTCGCCCTCGCCGCCTCCCCCCGCCACCCCGAGCTGCGGCCCGTCCTCACCGGGCTCCCCGTCGCCGCCTTCACCGGCACCCTCGGCGCCCGCTACTCCGCCGCCGCCGGATCGGCCGCCGCGGCCGGACTGGTCCGCGCCAAGACCGGCACCCTCAACGGCGTCAACACCCTCGCCGGGCTGGTCGTCGACCGCGACGGGCGGCTGCTCTCCTTCGCGCTCATGGCCCGGGGCGGCGCCGACGCGCCCTCGGTCCGCGCGGCCCTGGACCGGATCGCGGTACGGGTCGCCGCATGCGGCTGCCGGTAGCGGTCGGCAGCACGTACGGTGAAGACATGACGAGCGCGAGTCCTGACATGGTCGACTGGAACCTCGCAGTCGCGACGGCGACCCGGCTGGTGCGCCCCGGGCCGGAGATCACCCGCGAGGAGGCCCGCGAGGTGGTGGCGGAGCTGCGCCGCCACGCCCGGGACTCCGAGCAGCACGTCAGGTCGTTCACCGGCCTCTCCTCGCCCGGCGGCGGGACGCCGGTCCTCGTCGTCGACCGGCCCGGCTGGGTCCGGGCGAACGTCGCCGGGTTCCGCACCGTCGTCCAGCCGCTGGTCGCCAAGCTCCAGGCCCGCCGGCAGAACGTCCCCGGCGCGGCCCTCATCGGCGGCGTCGGCGAGAAGGTCACCGGGGTGGAGGTCGGCGCCCTGCTGGCCTTCCTCTCCTCCAAGGTGCTCGGCCAGTACGAGACCTTCGCCCCCGCGGAGGCGCCCGACAGCCCCGCCCCGCTCTTCGGCGGACCCGGCGAGCGGCCCGCCGGGGGAGCCGCCGCGGGCCGGCTGCTGCTGGTGGCCCCCAACATCGTCCACGTGGAGCGGGAGCTCGACGTGGACCCGCACGACTTCCGGCTCTGGGTCTGCCTGCACGAGGAGACCCACCGGACCCAGTTCTCGGCCGTCCCCTGGCTGCGCGACCACGTCGAGTCGGAGATCCAGGCGTTCCTCGCCGAGACCGACATCGACCCCGCCACCCTGCTGGAGCGCCTCGTCGAGGCGGCCCGCGGGCTCGCCGGCGGCCTCCCCGTCCCCGGCCTGGGCGGCGACCGGCGCCCGCAGGAGGGGCCCGCCGGGCCCGGCGGCCTCCTCGAGGCCGTCCAGACCCCCGCCCAGCGCGAGATCCTCTCCCGGCTCACCGCCGTGATGTCGCTGCTGGAGGGCCACGCCGACGTCGTGATGGACGGCGTGGGCCCCGACGTCGTCCCCTCGGTCGCCGAGATCCGGGAGAAGTTCCAGCAGCGCCGCGACCGGGGCGCCGGACGGCTCGACGTGCTGCTGCGCCGCCTGCTCGGCCTCGACGCCAAGCTGCGGCAGTACCAGGACGGCGCCGCCTTCGTCCGGGCCGTCGTCGACCGGGTGGGCATGGACGGCTTCAACCGCGTCTGGACGTCCCCCAACACCCTGCCGACCCGCGACGAGATCCACGACCCGGCCTCCTGGGTCGCCCGCATGCACGGCTGACCCCCGCGCAGGGCCCGCCCCGCAGCACTCCTGACGGTCCGTCGGGAGTCCGCCGCCCGCCCGCCGTCCGCTGACCGCCGTCCGTCCGCCGCCCGCCTGCCGGGACCGTACGGCGCGGGTGCCCGGCGGCGCCCCGGGCGGAGCGGCCGTCCGGCGCCTCGCCGGGCGCGCCCTGCCCGGACGTGACGGGAAGGGACCGCAGGGGCCCGCCCGGGTGAACGGTTCTGCCCGGCGGACCGTTTCTCCATTCACCCGTCCGTGGGACCGTTGTCGTACCGGTGGCGCGGGCGCCCCGGCGGACGCTGCACTTCTGCGACGATCTGTGTCAGGCGGGGCATACCCGGCACCACCCCCCGACGCCCCGACGCCCCCGCGCCGGCGTACCGGGAGCGCCGTGGCCCGGCCCGCCGCAGCCGCCCGTGGAACGGCACGCCCCTCCGGCCCCGCCGGCCCGGGCGCGGCCCGACCCGTCCCGAAGGAGGAGCCCGCCGTGGGTCCGCACCCCGCCGTCGCAGCGATACGCCTGGCAGTCCGCCGCACCCTCGCCGACCTCGCCCGCCACGCGGTGCCCGGCGGCGCCTTCGCCGCCCCGCCCCCCACCCCGCCGCGCCAGGTCTCCGCCGACCCCACCCGGCTGCCCCGGGCCCAGGCCCCCGCCGGCGCCCCCCTCGTCCTCGTCGCCTGCAGCGGCGGCGCCGACTCCATGGCCCTCGCCGTCGCCACCGCCTTCGAGGCCCCCAAGCTCGGCCTGCGCGCCGGCGCCGTCACCGTCGACCACGGCCTCCAGCCCGGCTCCGCCGACCGCGCCCGCGACCTCGCCGACCGGCTGCGCGCCCTCGGCCTGGACCCCGTCGAGACCGCCGCCGTGGGCGTCGGCCGCCACGGAGGCCCCGAGAACGCCGCCCGCACCGCCCGCTACGCCGCCCTGGACGAGGCCGCCGCCCGCCACGGCGCGGTCGCCGTGCTGCTGGGCCACACCCGCGACGACCAGGCGGAGACCGTGCTGCTCGGCCTCGCCCGCGGCTCCGGCGCGCGCTCCCTCGCCGGCATGCCCGCCGCGACCGGCCGCTACCGCCGCCCGCTGCTGGAGGTCGACCGCTCCGCCACCCGCCAGGCCTGCGCCGCCCAGGGCGTCCCCGTCTGGGACGACCCCCACAACACCGACCCCGCCTTCACCCGCTCCCGCGTGCGCCACGAGGTGCTGCCGGTCCTGGAGAAGCACCTCGGCGGCGGCGTCGTCCAGGCCCTCGCCCGCACCGCCCGCCTCTTCCGCGACGACGCCGACGCCCTCGACGCCTGGGCCGACCTGGCGGAGCGCGAGGTCCGGGAGGCGTGCACCGCCGACGGCGGCCCCGACGGGGGCCTCGACACCGGCCGGCTCGCCGCCCTGCCGCCCGCCGTGCGGCGCCGGGTGCTGCGCCGCGCGGCCGTCCGGGCGGGCAGCCCGCCCGGCGACCTCTTCGCCCGGCACGTGGAGGCGGTCGAGCAGCTGGTCACCGGATGGCGGGGCCAGGGCCCGCTCCACCTGCCCGGGGGCGTCGAGGTGCGCCGCAGGTGTGGCAGTCTGTTCTTCCGGACGCAGACCCCGAACGCTTGAGGAAGTACCGCGCGGTGGACGACAAGGACATGGGCACCGATCTCGCCAAGGTGCTGATCACCAAGGACGAGATCGACGCCAAGCTCGCCGAGCTTGCCGGCCGGATCGACCAGGACTACGCGGGCCGGGACCTGCTGATCGTGGGCGTCCTCAAGGGCGCCGTGATGGTGATGGCCGACCTGGCCCGCGCCCTGCACACGCCCGTCACCATGGACTGGATGGCGGTGTCGTCGTACGGCATGGGCACCAAGTCCTCCGGCGTGGTGCGGATCCTCAAGGACCTCGACACCGACATCGCCGGCCGCGACGTCCTCATCGTCGAGGACATCATCGACTCCGGCCTCACCCTCTCCTGGCTGATCGGCAACCTGGGCTCGCGCGGCCCGGCCTCCCTGGAGGTCTGCACCCTGCTGCGCAAGCCCGACGCCGCCAAGGTGGAGATCGACGTCAAGTACGTCGGCTTCGACATCCCCAACGAGTTCGTGGTCGGCTACGGCCTGGACTACGCGGAGAAGTACCGCAACCTGCCGTTCGTCGGCACCCTCGCGCCGCACGTGTACGGCGGCTGAGGGGCGGGGATCCGCACGAGCGGGGAGCGGCGCGGGAACAGAGCGCCGTTCCCCGCCGTTTGAACTTCCAGCGGTCGGCATTCGTCCCCGAGGTGGGCGGCTGCGGTACCGTCCAATAAACCGCTCTTCGTACCGGGGGGCGGTGACCGCAAGGTCGAAGCACTCACCGGAAAGCGCCGGCGGGCCACAGACCGGCCGGCGCCCTCGAATGGCAGGAGGGACGGGGCGGCGACGCCCCGCATGGATGGACGTCAAACGATACTTCCGTGCGCCGATCATGTGGATCGTGCTGGCCGTCCTCGCCGTCATCGTGCTGATGCAGGTCGTCACCTCGTCGAACGGCTACAAGACGGCGAACACCGGCGACGTGGTCGCGGCCATCGACGCCGGCAAGGTACAGCAGGCGCAGCTCACCACCGGTGACGAGAACACCGTCAAGATCCAGCTCAAGCCGGGCGAGAAGATCGACGGCAACGACAAGGTCAAGGCGTCGTACATCGGCAACCAGGGCGTCGCGATCGCCGACAAGCTGCAGGCCGCCCAGGAGGCCAAGAAGCTGCCCGACGGCTACACCGTCTCCCCGACGAAGCAGAACGCCTTCCTCAGCATCGTCTTCTCGATGCTGCCGATCGTCTTCATCGTCATCGTCTTCCTGTTCCTGATGAACCAGATGCAGGGCGGCGGCTCCCGGGTGATGAACTTCGGGAAGTCCAAGGCCAAGCTGATCACCAAGGACACGCCCAAGACCACGTTCTCCGACGTGGCCGGGGCCGACGAGGCGGTGGAGGAGCTCCACGAGATCAAGGAGTTCCTGCAGGAGCCCGCCAAGTTCCAGGCCGTCGGGGCCAAGATCCCCAAGGGCGTCCTGCTCTACGGCCCCCCCGGAACCGGCAAGACCCTGCTGGCCCGCGCCGTGGCCGGCGAGGCCGGTGTGCCGTTCTACTCCATCTCCGGCTCGGACTTCGTCGAGATGTTCGTCGGTGTCGGCGCCTCCCGGGTGCGCGACCTCTTCGAGCAGGCCAAGGCGAACGCCCCCGCCATCGTCTTCGTCGACGAGATCGACGCGGTCGGCCGCCACCGCGGCGCCGGCCTCGGCGGCGGCCACGACGAGCGCGAGCAGACCCTCAACCAGCTGCTCGTCGAGATGGACGGCTTCGACGTCAAGGGCGGCGTCATCCTCATCGCCGCCACCAACCGCCCCGACATCCTCGACCCCGCGCTGCTGCGCCCGGGCCGCTTCGACCGGCAGATCGCCGTCGAGCGCCCCGACCTGCAGGGCCGCCTGGAGATCCTCAAGGTCCACCAGAAGGGCAAGCCGATCGCGCCGGACGTCGACCTCATGGCCGTCGCCCGCCGCACCCCCGGCTTCACCGGTGCCGACCTCTCCAACGTCCTCAACGAGGCGGCGCTCCTCACCGCCCGCTCCGACAAGAAGCTGGTGGACAACACCACGCTGGACGAGGCGATCGACCGCGTCGTGGCCGGCCCGCAGAAGCGGACCCGGATCATGAGCGACAAGGAGAAGAAGATCACCGCGTACCACGAGGGCGGACACGCCCTGGTCGCGGCGGCGTCCCCGAACAGCGACCCGGTGCACAAGATCACCATCCTGTCGCGCGGCCGGGCCCTGGGCTACACCATGGTCCTGCCGGACGAGGACAAGTACTCCACCACGCGCAACGAGATGCTCGACCAGCTCGCCTACATGCTGGGCGGCCGGGCCGCCGAGGAGCTCGTCTTCCACGACCCGACCACCGGCGCGGCCAACGACATCGAGAAGGCCACCGCCACCGCGCGGGCCATGGTCACCCAGTACGGCATGACCGAGCGGCTCGGCGCCATCAAGTTCGGCTCGGACAACTCCGAGCCGTTCCTCGGCCGCGAGATGGCGCACCAGCGCGACTACTCCGAGGAGGTCGCCGCGCTGGTCGACGAGGAGGTCAAGAAGCTCATCGAGACCGCGCACAACGAGGCGTGGGAGATCCTGGTCGAGAACCGCGACGTCCTCGACAACCTCGTTCTGGCCCTCCTGGAGAAGGAGACGCTGAACAAGGAGCAGATCGCCGAGATCTTCAAGCCCATCGTCAAGCGCCCGCCGCGCCCGGCCTGGACCGGCTCCACCCGGCGCACCCCGTCCACCCGGCCGCCGGTGCAGTCCCCCAAGGAGCTGGCCCTCACCAACGGCAGTCAGACCGCGACCCCCACGGTCACGGACACCGCCCCGGTGGACACGGTCAAGCTCCCGCCGCTGGAGGAGCCCCCCTCCGCCGGCTGAGCCGCCGGGCCCCGGCCGCCGGACCGCCCGCCGGCCGGGCCCGCACCCGGAATGACCTGCCGCACCCCCGGCGCTCTACGCTGGGGGTGCGGCATTCCTGCTGCTCGCACCGCGTTCCGTGCACCCCGCCGTGAACCGGTCCCCCGTGTACCGATCCGCCGTGAACCGCCCCGAAACGAAGCGAGGACCGCATGACCGACCCGGTGACTCTCGACGCCGCCACCGCCGTCGGGACGTTCGACCAGAAGCGGGCCGAGAACGCGATCCGCGAGCTGCTGCTCGCGGTCGGCGAGGACCCGGACAGGGAGGGCCTGCGGGAGACCCCGGCCCGGGTCGCGCGCGCCTACCGGGAGATCTTCGCGGGGTTGTGGCAGGAGCCGGAGGACGTGCTCACCACCACCTTCGACCTGGGCCACGACGAGATGGTGCTGGTCAAGGACATCGAGGTGTACTCCACCTGCGAGCACCACCTGGTCCCCTTCCACGGTGTCGCCCACGTGGGGTACATCCCGTCGGCGAGCGGGAAGATCACCGGACTCTCCAAGCTGGCCCGCCTGGTGGACGTCTACGCCCGCCGCCCGCAGGTCCAGGAGCGGCTCACGACCCAGGTGGCCGACGCCCTGATGCGCATACTGGAGCCGCGCGGCGTCATCGTGGTCTTCGAGTGCGAGCACATGTGCATGTCGATGCGCGGCATCCGCAAGCCCGGCGCCAAGACGACCACCTCCGCGGTCCGCGGCCAGCTCCGCGACCCCGCCACCCGCGCCGAGGCGATGAGCCTCATCATGGCCCGCTGACCCCTGCGGCCCCGCTCCCGCCCCCGCCCCCGCTCCCGCCCCCGCCCCCGCACCCCGGTGCGGGCTCCCCCCTTCGGGGGAACCGGTGCGGGGGCGGCCGCGTCCCAGGACACGGACGGCGGGTACGTACAAAGGGGGAGTGGTCATGGGGAATCATCGCGTCTCATGCTTCAGGTCTACGGAGCGTTCCGCTTTCACGCCTACGCTGAAGAACCATGAGCGATCCCGTGCCCACTGAGCCGTCCCCCCGGCAGGACCGGCGCTTCGGCCTGCAGACGCTGCGCCACCAGGCCGCCGCCGCACCGCAGGCGTGGGTGCCCACCGCCGTCGGGTACGCCACGCTGGTCATCGGTCTGCTGGACATCGCCGGCGCCGTCTTCCCCCGGTTCCGCCGCTCCCGGATGCACGAGCTCGCCGGGATGCTGCCCGGCGGGGTCACCACCCTGGCCACCGCCGGCTCACTGATGATCGGCATCCTGCTGGTGCTCCTGGCCCACGCCCTGCGCCGCCGCAAGCGGCGCGCCTGGCGGGCGGTGGTCGTGCTGCTGCCGGTCAGCGCCGCCCTCCACCTGCTGCGGTGGCACGCCGCCGCGCCGGCCGCGGTCTCGCTGATCCTCTTCGTGGTGATGCTGGCGCACCGCCGCGAGTTCTACGCCCGGGCCGACCCGCGCACGCGGTGGCGCGCCCTGTGGAACCTCCTCGGCATGGGCACGGTCAGCTTCCTGCTCGGCCTGCTCATCGTGAGCGTCCACCCGCGCAGCGAGATCGGGAATCCCGGCCTCGGCGAGCGGATCCAGCACGTCGTCTACGGCCTCTTCGGCTTCGAGGGCCCGATCCGCTACACCTACGAGCGCACCTCCGACCTGGTCGGCTACTCGCTGGCGGCGCTCGGCCTGCTCACCGCGCTCACCACCGCCTACCTGGCGCTGCGCCCGTCCGAGCCGGTGGCGGCGCTCACCGTCGAGGACGAGCGGAAGGTCCGGGCCCTGCTGGACCGGCACGGCGACCGCGACTCGCTGGGCTACTTCGCGCTGCGCCGCGACAAGAGCGTGCTCTTCTCGCCCACCGGCAAGGCGGCGATCTCCTACCGGGTGGTCTCCGGCGTGATGCTGGCCTCCGGCGACCCCGTCGGCGACGTCGAGGCGTGGCCCGGCGCCATCAAGGTCTTCATGGCCGAGGCCCGCGCCCACGCCTGGGTGCCCGCGGTGATGGGGTGCAGCGAGGTCGGCGGCGAGGTGTGGACCCGGGAGGCCGGCTTGGACGCGCTGGAGCTCGGCGACGAGGCCATCGTGCACACCGACGCCTTCTCCCTCTCCGGCCGGGCCATGCGCAACGTCCGGCAGATGGTCAAGCGCATCGAGCGCAACGGATATTCCTGCAAGGTGCGGCGGGTGGCGGAGCTGGAGCCGGAGGAGCGGGAGCGGATCACGCTCGCCGCGGCCCGCTGGCGCGGCACCGACACCGAGCGCGGCTTCTCCATGGCGCTCGGCCGCTTCGGCGACCCCACCGACGACGACTGCCTGGTGGTGACCGCGCACCGGGAGGCCGGTCCGGAGGAGCCGGCCGGGGACCCGGCGCTGGGCGACCTCAAGGCCGTGCTGCACTTCGTGCCGTGGGGCCGCGACGGCATCTCGCTGGAGCTGATGCGCCGTGACCGGGCCGCGGACCCGGGCCTCAACGAGCTGCTGATCGTGGCCGCGCTCCAGGCCGCCCCGGGCCTCGGCATCCGGCGGGTGTCGCTGAACTTCGCGATGTTCCGCTCGGCCCTGGCGCGCGGCGAGCGGCTCGGCGCGGGGCCGGTGCTGCGCGCCTGGCGGGGGCTGCTGGTCTTCCTGTCCCGCTGGTTCCAGATCGAGTCGCTGTACAAGTTCAACGCCAAGTTCCAGCCGGAGTGGGAGCCGCGGTTCCTGGTCTACCCGGCCGCCCGCGACCTGCCGCGGATCGGCCTGGCCGCGATGCAGGCGGAGGCCTTCATCACCCTCGGCATGCCCCGCCTCGGCCGCCGCGGGCTGGGGCAGGGCGGTCCCTCGGAGCCGAAGCGCGCGCAGCTGGCGGCCTGACCGCCGACGCCCCGCGGCCCGGACGGCAGCGCCGTCCGGGCCGCGGCGTGTCCGGGGCCCGGCGTGTCCGGGCCGCGGCGTCTCCCGCCGCGCACGGGCCCGGTCCCGGACGCCCCGCCGCGCCCGGTGCCGGGCGCGGCGGCCGTCCCCGCCCTGCCCGGCGCACGGCGGTCCGCACCGCCGATAATGGGCCCATGAGCACCCCCACCGCCTCGGCGCTTCCCGGCCTCCCCCCGCTGGACCGCTGCGCCGTGATGGGCGTCGTCAACGTCACCCCCGACTCGTTCTCCGACGGCGGCCGGTGGCTCGACCCCTCCGCCGCGGTCGCCCACGGCCTCGACCTGGTCGCGCAGGGCGCCGACCTGGTGGACGTGGGCGGCGAGTCCACCCGCCCGGGCGCGGTCCGCGTGCCCGAGGAGGAGGAGCTGCGCCGGGTGGTCCCGGTGGTGCGGGAACTGGCCGCGGCCGGCGCCGTCGTCAGCGTCGACACCATGCGGGCGTCCGTCGCGGAGCGTGCGGTGGCGGCCGGCGCGGCCGTCGTCAACGACGTCTCCGGCGGCCTGGCCGACCCGGACATGGCCCGGGTCGCGGCGGAGACCGGCGTGCCCTTCGTGGTGATGCACTGGCGCGGGCACTCGGCGGACATGAACAGCCTCGCGGTCTACGACGACGTCGTCACCGACGTGGTGAAGGAGCTGCAGCAGCGGATGGAGACGGTGGTCGCCGCGGGCGTCCGGCCCGAGCAGGTGATCCTCGACCCCGGGCTCGGCTTCGCCAAGCAGGCCGCGCACGACTGGGCCCTGCTGGGCGCCCTCGACTCCCTGGTCTCGCTCGGCCGGCCCGTCCTGGTGGCCGCGTCCCGCAAGCGCTTCCTGGGCGCGCTGCTGGCCGACCCGGCCACCGGCGAGCCGCGCCCGGCCCGGCAGCGGGACGACGCGACCGCGGCGGTCTCGGCGCTCTCCGCCCAGGCGGGCGCCTGGGCGGTGCGGGTGCACGACGTGCGGGCCACCGCCGACGCCGTCCGGGTCGTCGCCGCCTGGCAGCGGGCGGCCGCCGAATGACGCCGCCCGGGGGGACGGGCGGCGGCGCGGCCGGCGACGGCGGCGCCGCGGACCGTGCGGCGGCGGACCGTGCGGCGGTCCTCACGGCCAACGCCGCGCTCTACGAGGCGCTGGAGCGGGGCGACGCGGACGCCCTCACCGACGTCTGGCTCTCGGCGGCGGACGCCGACGACGCCGGGGGAGTGGTGTGCGTGCACCCCGGGTGGCCGGTGCTGCGCGGGCGGGCGCGGGTGCTGCGCTCGTACATGCTGCTGATGGCGGACACCGACTACATCCAGTTCATCCTCACCGACGTGGAGGCGCAGGTCGCCGGGGATGTGGCGCTCGTCACCTGCACCGAGAACATCCTCTCCGGGGGCGGGGCGGAGGAGGAGGGCGGGCTGGGGCCGCTGGTCGGCGGCAAGGTCGTCACGACGAACGTCTTCCGCCGCACCGCCGACGGCTGGCGTCTCTGGTCGCACCACGGTTCCCCCGTCCTGACCAGCACCGATGCCGAGGACGAGGGCTGACGCCCGCCGCCCGGCGGCGCGCCCGGGGGAATGCGGGACCCTGCACCGGATGTTCACCCGGCCGGGCCGGGTTCCCGGCTTGGGGGCCGCGGTGCGCGGGTAGGACGGTTCCGCCCCCCGGTCGGCGGCCTCCCGGGACCGTCCGAGGTCGGAGGTAGATTCGGTACCGGCGGGCAACGGGGCCCGCCGGTGTTCTGTCTCTGGAGTGATTCGATTGCTGGACCGTGTCGCACTGCGCGGCCTGCGTGCCCGGGGCCGTCACGGCGTCTTCGCGCGGGAGCGCGAGGAGGGCCAGACGTTCGTCGTCGACGTGGTGCTCCACCTGGACACCCGTCCGGCCGCGGGGGCCGACGACCTGACCCGCACGGCGCACTACGGGATCGTCGCCGAGGAGGTCACCGCCATCGTCTCCGGCGACCCGGTGGACCTCATCGAGACCCTGGCCCAGCGCATCGCCGACCAGTGCCTGAAGCACGACCCGGTACAGGAGGTGGAGGTGACCGTGCACAAGCCGGACGCCCCGATCACCGTGCCGTTCGACGACGTGACCATCACCATCCACCGGAGCCGCGGATGACGCGCCGCGGCACCCGGCTCCGGGACGAAGCGAGGTAACCGGATGAGCAGCGACCCGACGACGTCGCCGGTGCCGCTCGGCGTCGAGCACACCGTCGACTCCGCGGACAGCACCCTGCACAACCCCCGGCCGGCGGTGATCGCCCTCGGCAGCAACCTGGGCAACCGCCTGGAGAACCTGCAGGGCGCGGTGGACGCGCTGGAGGACACCCCGGGCGTCCGGGTGAAGGCCGTCTCGGCGGTCTACGAGACCGACCCGGTGGGCGGCCCCGCCGGCCAGCCGGGCTACCTCAACGCCGTGGCCCTGCTGCGCACCACCCTGGACCCCCGCTCCCTGCTGGAGCGGGCCGGCGCGGTGGAGGACGCCTTCAGCCGCACCCGCGAGGTCCGCTGGGGCCCCCGCACCCTGGACGTCGACATCGTCGCCTACGACGGCGTGGTCTCCGAGGACCCGGCGCTCACCCTGCCGCACCCGCGGGCGCACGAGCGCGGCTTCGTCCTCGCGCCGTGGCACGACGCCGACCCCGGCGCCGAGCTGCCCGGCCGCGGCCGGGTCGAGGACCTGCTGGCGCAGGCCGGCACCGACGGCGTGCGGCGCCGCGACGACCTGCAGCTCAGGCTCCCCGAGTAGGACGGCGCCGCAGCGCCGCGGGGAACGGGCGGCGGGGGCCGCGCGTTCCCGCCCAGTACGGTAAGCAGTGCCCGCCGCCCGCTCCCAGGAAGGACGCCTTCCGCGTGAAGCCGCTTCGCCCAGCCCTGCTGGCCGGTATCGCCGTGGTCTCCGGAGTGCTCTCCTGGGCGGGCGCCAAGCTCTGGGACTCCCTCGGGGAGCTGCCCGGGGTGCCCGCCGCCGCGCCGGTGGTGCTGGCGGTGGTCGCGGTCGTGCTGCTCGCCACGGCGATCTCGATCCGCGCCCGGCTGCGGGCACAGCGCGACCGCGAGCCCGACGCCCGGGGCGTGGACCCGCTGAGCGCGGCCCGCGCGGTGGTGCTGGGCCAGGCCAGCGCCCTGGTCGCGGCCCTGGCGGTGGGGGTGTACGGGGGGACGGGCGTCTTCCTGCTGTCCCTGCTGGACCAGCCGGCCCGCAGGACCCAGGCGGTGACGGCGGGCCTCGCCGTGCTGGCGGGTGTCGCCGTGGTCGTCGCCGCGCTCTGGCTGCAGCAGATCTGCCGCCTCCCCGACGACAACGACAACGACGACGACCCCGCGGCCCCGGCCGTCCGCTGACGCCCGCCCCGCGGCGGCCCGCGGGCCCGCCGGTGCGCGGTGCCCTGCGGGCCTGCCCGTCCGCGCCGTCCCGGCCCCGCGCGGACGAGCGGGCGCCACCTCCACAACGACGACGTCACCGGCGGCCGTCCCGGCCCGCGCGGACGGCCGGGCCCTCCCACCCGTCCCCACCCCGCCGATCGGCGGGGGCGCGGTCCCGGCAGGGGCGGCATTCCCCCTGCGAAGGGTCACGTGTCGACCACTCTGCGTCACCGATTGTTCCCGTCCCGACACGATCCGCTCCGGCGGCTGACATGGCCCGGAGGGGCGCGCTAGTTTTTGGCCATGCCACGCGGACGCCACCGTCAATCGTCGACCATCAGCAGGCTCCTCCCCCCGCTCTCCACCGGGGCGGTCACCAGTGCCGCCGGTGCGGTCGTGCTGCTGAGCGACGACGCGGCGCTGCTCCGGCTGGTCGGCGCCGCCGCCGTGGCCGCCGCCCTCGCGGGCGCGGTGCTGCTGCGCCGCCGCGACCGGGCCGGGGAGCAGGCGCTGGACGCCGCCTCCATCGCGCGGCAGCGTGCGGAGGAGCGCCACGAGGAGCAGGTCGCCGAGCTGGAGTACGCGGTGGAGGTCGCCGAGGAGCGGGTCTCCCGCCTCGGCCGGCGCCTGGCCGTGGAGAAGTCCCGGCTGGCGCGGTCCGAGACGGAGAACGCCCGGCTGCTGCGCGAGCGCGCCGTGCTCGCCGCCGAACAGGCCGTCAGGGACGCCGAGGCGTCCCGCCGCCGCGCCGCCGACCTGCGGCCCGGCCGCCACCCCGTGACGCCGACCGCGTACGTCCGGGCCGCGGCCGTGCTGCGCACCCTGGAGCGCCGCGCCGCGGTGGCGCAGGCCCAGCGGGTCGCCGCCCAGGTGAACGCCGAGAGCGCCCGCCGCCGCGCCGCCGCCGAGGGCCGCACCGCCCCCGCGCTGCCGCCGGCCCGCTCCGAGCACGCGCACACCCCGACCGGACCCGCCGCCGCGGTCATGCCCGCCACCAGGCAGCGGCCCCGCCCGGTGGTCGCCCGTACCGAGGGCTTCAGCTTCTTCGACCGCACCGCGCAGAGGGCGGCCGCGGGCGCCGCGGAGGCGGCCGCCGCGGGTGACCTCACCGACGTCGTGGGCGACGAGGCCGTCGCCGAGCAGGCCCGCTATGCGGACGCGGACGCCGCACCGGCCGGGCCGGCCGCCGGGAGCACGGCGGAGGACCCCGCGGTGGTGGACCTCACGCCCCACGACGCGACCGAGCACATGGACGTGCGGGCGCTGCGCGCCGTCCAGTAGTCCGCCGCCCGGGAGCGGCCGCCGGGGTCCGCGGCCCGTCCGCGGGCCCCGCCGTGCCCGGCCGCCCGCGGGCCGTCGGCGGGACCCCGCGGGCCGCCCGCCGGCTACTTGTCGATGTCGCCCACCACGAAGAACATCGACCCCAGGATCGCCACCATGTCGGCCACCAGCGTGCCCGGCAGCAACTCGGTCAGCGCCTGGATGTTGTTGTACGAGGCGGAGCGCAGCTTGAGCCGCCACGGCGTCTTGTCGCCGCGTGAGACGAGGTAGTAGCCGTTGACGCCCAGCGGGTTCTCGGTCCAGGCGTAGGTGTGGCCCTCGGGCGCCTTGAGGACCTTGGGCAGCCGCAGGTTGACCGGGCCCGGCGCCAGGCCGGCGATCCGGTCCAGGCAGGCGTCGGCCAGGTCGAGGGAGACGTGGGTCTGCTCCAGCAGGCACTCGAAGCGCGCCAGGCAGTCGCCCTCCTCCCGGACGGCCACCCGCAGCACGTCGCCCAGCTCCCCGTAGGCCAGGTACGGCTCGTCGCGCCGCAGGTCGAAGTCGACGCCCGAGGCCCGGGCGATGGGCCCGCTCACCCCGTACGCGTGGACCAGCTCCGGGGCCAGCACGCCGACGCCCGCGGTGCGGCCGCGGAAGATCTCGTTGCCCAGCACCAGGTCGTCGATCCGGCCCATCTGGGCGCGCACCTGGGCGACCGCCGCCCGGACGCGGCCGGTCCAGCCGGCCGGCAGGTCCTCCTTGAGGCCGCCGACCCGGTTGAACATGTAGTGCATCCGGCCGCCGGAGGCCTCCTCCAGCACGTGCTGGAGCGTCTCGCGGCCCTCGAAGGCGTAGAAGACGGGGGTGATGCCGCCCAGCTCCAGCGGGTACGACCCGAGGAACATCAGGTGGTTGAGCACCCGGTTGAGCTCGGCCAGCAGTGTCCGCAGCCACACCGCCCGCTCCGGGACCTCCATGCCGAGCATCCGCTCCACCGCGAGGACGACGCCCAGTTCGTTGGAGAACGCCGACAGCCAGTCGTGGCGGTTGGCGAGCATGACGATCTGGCGGTAGTCGCGGGCCTCGAAGAGCTTCTCCGCGCCCCGGTGCATGTAGCCGACCACCGGCTCGGCGGAGACGATCCGCTCGCCGTCCAGCACCAGCTTCAGCCGCAGCACGCCGTGGGTGGACGGGTGCTGCGGACCGATGTTGAGCACCATGTCGCTGGTGCCGAGCTCGGTGACGTTCTCCGCACCGGAGCCGATGCCGACCGTGGTCTCCCTCATGGGCGGCAAGTCTGCCACTCCCGGGCCCCCCGCAGGCCGCCCGGTACCGGCATGCGGACCGTCTGCACCAGCCAGCCGAAGCCGCCCAGCCCCGCCGGGTCGGTCAGCTCCGCGCCCTCCCCGGCGGCGGACAGCGCCCGCAGGTAGGCCGCCGGGTCGGTGGAGGCCAGGGCGAGCGGGGGGCGGGCCCCGCCGACGCCGAGCGCCCGGAGCGCCTCGCGCTGCGTCGTCCACAGGCTGTGGACGGCCCCGGCCGCCTCCCCGGCCGCGGCGCAGGCGTCCAGCGCCACGTGCGCGGTCACGTCGCAGGAGCCGTCGGGCACCGGGCGCACCTCCCGCCCGTCGCGGAAGCCCGCGAGGGTGCCGAAGGGCGGCCGGTCCGCCGCGCCGTGGGCGTAGTCCGCCGCCACCGCGGCACCGCGCTCCAGGGACGCCACCGCCGCGGCCCACGCGGCGTCGCGGGGGGCGCCGAGCTCGACCCGGGCGCCGGGGACGGCCGCCTCCGGGACGGCCGCGTCCGGCCACCACCGCGCCGCCCAGGCGGCGTCCGCCGCGGAGAGCGGCCCGCCGGGCCGCTCCTCCCCGGTGGCGGGGTCGACCAGGACGTACCGCAGCACCCCGTCGCCGTCGGCCTCGGCGACGTCGACGGGCACGTTGTCCAGCCATTCGTTGGCGAACAGCAGCCCCGAGACCCCCTGCGGCGGCTCCGCCGACCAGGCGACCTCCGCGGGCAGCCCGGCGGGCCGCTCGGCGACCTCCACCGCGTGGAGCCGCAGCCGGGCCGCGAGCGCCGGGTCGCCGCGCCGCACGGCCGCCAGCACCCCGCACAGCAGCTCGCCGCGGCCGGCCCCGACGTCCACCAGGTCGAGCCGCGCGGGCCGTCCCAGCTCCCGGTCCACCTCGCCGAGCAGCCGGGCCACGGCGTCCGCGAAGAGCGGCGAGGCGTGCACCGAGGTGCGGAAGTGCCCGGCCGGGCCCTCCGGCCGCCGGTAGAAGCCGCCCTCGCCGTACAGCGCCCGCTGCGCGGCCTCCCGCCAACCCGTCCACGTCATGACCGGGACGCTACCCGGCGGCGCCCGCACCGCGGCGGTCCGCCCGCCCCCTGCCCTCCCGCACCTCCCGTACTGCCCGCACCATCCGCACCGCCCGCACCGCCGGAGCCCCCCGCCGTCCCCGACCCGGCCTGCCCTCTCTCCGACCTGGGGAGTACGGCGGATCGGCCTGGCGGTGGACCGGGGGCACCCCGCCGACTGCCTAGGCTGGAGAGCGTGCAGCACCTCTACGCGTGGCTCCGCAGGCGCCCCACGGTGGCCGACACCGGGTGGGCGCTGCTGGTGCTGGGCCTGGGCGTGCTGTCCGAGGCCTCCGCCCCCGAGCACCGCTACTCCACGGCCTCCTTCCTCGTGGTCGCCCCGGTGCTCGCCGGACTGATGGCCGTGCGCCGCCGGTTCCCGGACGCGGCCCTGGCCGGCGGCCTCGCCGTCGGCCTGCTCCAGGTGGCCGCGGGGTGGCAGCCCAACCCCACCGACACCGCCCTGCTGGTCCTCGCCTACACGGCCGCCGCGTTCGGCTCCCGCTGGGCCTCGCGGACCGCGATGGCGGCCGGCCTGGCCGCGGGGCCCCTCACGCTGTGGCGGTTCGGCGGCGTCGGCGACCCCGGCCTGAACCAGCCCGGCCAGGTCGTGCTGGTCAGCGTGCTGCTCTCGGTGCCCTTCGTGCTCTGCTGGGCGCTGGGCCGCCTCACCCGCGTCCGCCGCGCCTACTACGCGGAGCTGGAGGACCGCGCCGCCCGCCTGGAGCGCGAGCGCGACGCCCGCGCCAAGGTGGCCGTCGCCGCCGAGCGCGCCCGCATCGCCCGCGAACTGCACGACGTGGTGGCGCACAACGTGTCGGTGATGGTGGTCCAGGCGGACGGCGCCGCCTACGTCATGGACGCCTCACCCGGACAGGCCAGGGAGGCGCTGGCCACCATCGCCTCGACCGGGCGCCAGGCGCTGGACGAGATGCGCAGGCTGCTCGGGGTGCTGCGCTCGGCCGACCCCGGCGAGGGCGAGTACGTGCCGCAGCCCGGGGTGGAGCAGCTCCCCGACCTGCTGGAGCAGGTCCGCGGCGCCGGCCTGCCCGTCGACTTCGCGCTGGAGGGCAGCCCGTGCCCGCTGCCGCGCGGGGTGGAGCTCACCGCGTACCGGATCGTGCAGGAGGCGCTCACCAACGTCCGCAAGCACGGCGGGCCCGACGCCCGCGCCGAGGTCCGCATCCGCTTCGCCGACGGCACCGTGGACGTGCGGGTCGAGGACGACGGCCGCGGCGCGGTCGCCGAGCTGTACGAGCAGGGCGGCGCCGACGGGCAGGGCCACGGGCTGATCGGCATGCGGGAGCGGGTCGGCATGGTCGGCGGCAGCCTGGACGCCGGGCCGCGGCCGGGCGGGGGCTTCCGCATCCGCGCCGTCCTGCCGCTCCGGGCGGCGACCACGGCCTGAGCACCGCCCCGGACGACCCCGCCCGCACCCGCCCGCCGCGAACCGCCCGGCCCGAACCGCCCCGCCCGCCCGGAACCGTCCCCGCCGGCCACCACCGAGGAGAACCGCCCCATGACCATCCGCGTGATGCTCGTCGACGACCAGGAGCTGCTGCGCACGGGATTCCGCATGGTGCTCCAGTCGCAGGTTGACATCGAGGTCGCCGCGGAGGCCGGCGACGGCGCCCGCGCCCTGGAGGTGCTGGCCGGCCGTCCGGCGGCGGAGCCCCCGGTCGACGTGATCCTGATGGACGTGCGGATGCCCCGGACCGACGGCGTGGAGGCCACCCGCCGCATCTGCCTCGCCCCCGACGGCACGCCGCGCCCGGACGCGCCGAAGGTGCTGATCCTGACCACGTTCGACCTGGACGAGTACGCCTTCGCCGCGCTGAAGGCCGGGGCCAGCGGGTTCCTGCTGAAGGACGTGCCGCCCGCCGAGCTGGTGGCCGCGATCCGCGCCGTCCACGCGGGCGACGCCGTGGTGGCGCCGACCACCACCCGCCGCATGATCGACCGCTTCGCCGACGTGCTGCCCGGCCCGCACCGCGCCGCGGGGCCCCCCGCCGTGGCCCGGCTGACCGAGCGGGAGCGGGAGGTCTTCCTGCTGGTCGCGCAGGGGCTGTCGAACGGGGAGATCGCCGCGCGGCTGGTGCTGTCCGAGGCGACCGTGAAGACCCACGTCGGCCGCATCCTGGCCAAACTGGGCCTGCGCGACCGCGTGCAGGCCGTGGTGCTGGCCTACGAGACCGGGCTGGTCCGGGCCGGCGGCGCGGCCTGACCGGACGCCCCGCCCGCCCCGGTCACGCCCGCAGCGCCCGCACCCGCACCCGCACCGTCCGCCCCCGCCCCGGTCACGCCCGTGCCGCCCGCCTCCGCCCCGGTCACGCCCGCGCCAGCCGCTCCAGCAGTCCCGCCGCGGACTCCGCGACCTCCTCCGCCGACCACTCCAGCGCGGAGGCCGCCACCGTCACCTCGGTCACCGACAGCCCCGGGACCGGCCCCTCCCGCCACCCGCCGAACAGCGCCCGCCCGGTCTCCTCCGCCAGCAGCAGCCCGGCCTCCTCCAGCATCCCGGCCGGGTACGGCAGCCACAGCCGGAACTGGTGGGTGTGCGGCGGGTCCGGGTGCACGACCGCCCCCGGCACCCCGGCGAAGGCGCCGCCCAGCGCCGCCGCCACCACCCGTGCGTGCGCCGCGTACTCCGGCAGCCGGGGCAGCTCCCGCTCCAGTCCGAGCAGCGCGGAGAGCACCGTCGGCCACTGCTGGAACAGCTGCCCGCCGTACCGGTGCCGCCACGCCCGGCACTGCGCGCCGACCTCCGCCGGGCAGGCGACGGCCGCCCCGGACAGTCCGCCCAGCGACTTGTAGAACGACACGTACACCGAGTCCGCGAGCCCCGCGATCTCCGGCAGCGTCCGCCCGAAGTGCGCCGTCGTCTCCCACAGCCGGGCGCCGTCGACGTGGACCACCGCCTCGCGCCCGCGCCCCGCGTCCACCGCCGCGCACAGCTCGTCCCACGTGGGCAGGACGAACCCGGCGTCGCGCAGCGGCAGCTCCAGCATGAGCGTCCCGAAGGGCTCGTCCAGGCCCTGCACCTCCGCCGCCGTGGGCAGCCGCGGCGCGGTGGTCGGGTGGACGCTCCGCAGCCCGCTCAGCACCGCGTACGCGTCCCGCTCGTGCACCTCCGGGTGGGCGAGCGGGTGCATGGCGACGGTGCGGCTGCCGGTGCGCTCCGCCCAGCAGCGCAGCACCGCCTGCTGGGCCATGGTGCCGGTGGGGAAGAAGACGGCGTCCTCGAAGCCCAGCAGCTCCGCGGTGCGCCGCTCCAGCCGGTCCACCGGACCGTCGCCGTACACGTCCGGCGGCCCGTCCAGCCCCCAGTCCCCGCCGCCGGTGTCGGGCCGGTCCGCCAGCGCGGCCAGCTCCGCCAGCCGCTCCCGCACGGTCCGCGGCCGTCCCTGCGAGAGCACCCGGTCGCAGCCGCGCAGCGCCGCCGTCCGCCTCTCCCGCTCCCGGGCCCTGCCGGTCCCGCCGTCCCCGCCGGTGTCGCCGTCCCTGCCGGTGTCGCCGTCCATGCGGGGCATCATCCCCCACCGGTCCCGGCCGTGTCGCGCCCGTTCCGGACCGCACCCCGCCCGGCGCCGGGAGGGGAGGTGGGCGCCCGGGCGGTACTTCCGTACGATGGCGGGGTACGTCCGGTACCCGAAGAGGACTGGAACGGATGAAGGTCGATTCAGAGCCGTGAACCCACCCGACGAGGGGGCGAGCCCGGCGGGGCTGCCCGACTTCGAGTTCGGCGACCCCTCCGACCCCGGCAACCGGCCCGCCCGCCTGGCCGTCGGCGTCGTCGGCACCGGGCGCGTCGGCCCGGCGCTCGGCGCCGCGCTGCAGCTGGCCGGCCACCGGGTCGTCGCCGCCTCCGGCGTCTCCGCCGCGTCCCGGCGCCGCGCCGAGACCCTGCTGACCGGGGTCCGCCTGGTGACGCCGCCGCAGGTCATGGCGGCGGCCGACCTGGTGCTGCTCACCGTCCCCGACGACGCGCTGGCCGACCTGGCCGCGGGCCTCGCGGCCACCGGCGCGGTGCGGCCCGGCCAGCTCCTGGTGCACACCTCCGGCGCCCACGGCACCGCCGTGCTGGAGCCCGCCGTGCGGGCCGGGGCGCTGCCCCTGGCCCTGCACCCGGCGATGACCTTCACCGGCACCGCCGTCGACGTCGCCCGGCTGGCCGGCTGCCCGTTCGGGGTGACCGCCCCGGAGGAGCTGCGGCCGGTCGCGGAGGCGCTGGTGGTGGAGATGGGCGGCGAGCCCGAGTGGGTGCCGGAGGACGTCCGGCCGCTCTACCACACGGCGCTCGCCCACGGCGCGAACCACCTGGTCACCCTGGTCGCCCAGGCGAAGGAGCTGCTGGCCGCCGCCGGTGTCGCCGAGCCCGGCCGGATGCTGGGCCCGCTCCTGGGAGCGGCCCTGGACAACGCGCTGCGCGGTGGCGACGCCGCGCTCACCGGACCGGTCGCCCGCGGCGACGCGGGCACCGTGCGGCGCCACCTGGAGCAGCTGCGCCGGGTCTCGCCGCAGGTGGCGGAGGCGTACCGGGCGATGGCGCGGGCCACCGCCGACCGCGCGCTGGCCGCGGGGATGCTCAAGGCGGACGCGGCGGAGGCGCTGCTCGACGTGCTGGCCGACGGGCCCGGCGGAGAAGGGGAGCAGCGATGATGTCCCGGATCGGCGGGGACCCCGCCGCGGCACTGGTCCCCGACCGCGACGCGCTGGAGCACCTGCTCTCCCGCGCGGCCGCCCCCGGCCGCACGGCCGTGGTGATGACCATGGGCGCCCTCCACGAGGGCCACGCGACGCTGGTGCGGGCCGCCCGCGAGCGGGTGGGGCGCGAGGGGTTCGTCGTCGTCACCGTCTTCGTCAACCCGCTCCAGTTCGGGGCGGGCGAGGACCTCGACCGCTACCCGCGCACCCTGGAGGCCGACCTGCGGCTCGCCGGGGACGCGGGCGCCGACGCGGTCTTCGCGCCCTCGGCCGAGGAGGTCTACCCGGGCGGCGCGCCGCAGGTGCGGGTCGCCGCCGGGCCGATGGGGGACCGGTACGAGGGCGCCTCGCGGCCGGGCCACTTCGACGGCGTCTGCACCGTCGTCGCCAAGCTGCTCCACCTCACCCGGCCCGACGTCGCGTTCTTCGGGGAGAAGGACGCCCAGCAGCTCGCCGTCGTCCGCCGCATGGCGACCGACCTGAACTTCCCCGTCGAGATCGTCGGCGTCCCCACCGTCCGCGAGCCCGACGGCCTCGCCCTCTCCAGCCGCAACCGCTACCTCTCCCCGGAGGAGCGGACCAGCGCGCTGGCCCTCTCCCGCGCCCTGCACGCCGGCCGCGACGCCGCCGCGCGGGGGCCGCGGTCCGTGCGGGAGGCGGCCGCGGCCGTCCTCGCGCAGGCCGCCTCGGCCTCGCCGCCGGTCGACCTCGACTACCTGGCGCTCATCGACCCCGCCGGCTTCACCGAGGCGGGGGACGGCCACACCGGGGAGGCCGTCCTCGCGGTCGCCGCCCGGGTCGGCACCACCCGGCTGATCGACAACGTCCGCATCGCGCTCTGAGCCACTCCGGCATGCACTCACCACAGGAGGCGTGACCCATGCTCCGCACCATGCTCAAGTCCAAGATCCACCGTGCCACCGTCACCCAGGCCGACCTGCACTACGTCGGCTCGGTCACCGTGGACCAGGACCTGCTGGACGCCGCCGACCTCCTCCCCGGCGAGCTGGTCCACATCGTCGACATCGACAACGGCGCCCGCCTGGAGACCTACACCATCGCCGGCCCGCGCGGCAGCGGCGTGATCGGGATCAACGGCGCCGCCGCCCGGCTGGTCCACCCCGGCGACCTGGTGATCCTCATCGCCTACGGGCAGATGGAGGACGCCGAGGCCCGCGCGTACGTGCCGAAGGTCGTCTTCGTCGACGCGGACAACCGCATCACCGGCCTCGGCGGCGACCCCGCGGAGGCCCTCCCCGGCACGGACACCGTGCGGGGGGACGCCGTCCGCGTCCCGGCCCCCGCAGCCCCGTCCGGGCGCGGGGCGTACGGTGACGGGGAGCACGGCGCGGCCCCGGCCGCCCACTGACACGGAGCCACCATGCCCCCCACCCACAGACTGACCGCCCCCGCCCCCGGCTGGACCGCCGCCACCGACGTGGTCGTGGTCGGCTCCGGCGTCGCCGGCCTGACGGCCGCCCTGCGCGCCCGCGCCGCCGTCGGGCGGGTGATGGTGGTGACCAAGGCGATGCTCGACGACGGCTCCACCCGCTGGGCCCAGGGCGGCATCGCCGCCGCGCTGGGCGAGGGCGACACCCCCGCGCAGCACCTGGAGGACACCCTGGTCGCGGGCGCGGGCCTGTGCGACGAGGAGGCGGTCCGGGTCCTGGTCACCGAGGGCCCCGACGCCGTCCGCCGCCTCATCGCGACCGGCGCCTCCTTCGACACCACGGACGCCGGCGAGATCCTGCTGACCCGGGAGGGCGGCCACCACCGCCGCCGGATCGCCCACGCGGGCGGCGACGCCACCGGCGCCGAGATATCGCGCGCCCTGGTCGCCGCCGTCCGCGCGGACCCCGGCATCGAGGTCGTCGAGCACGCCCTCGTGCTGGACCTGCTCACCGACGCCTCCGGCCACGCCGCCGGGATCACCCTGCACGTCATGGGGGAGGGGCAGCGCGACGGCGTGGGAGCCGTCCACGCCCGCGCCGTGGTGCTGGCCACCGGCGGCATGGGCCAGGTCTTCTCCGCCACCACCAACCCGGCGGTCTCCACCGGCGACGGCGTCGCGCTCGCGCTGCGCGCCGGGGCCGAGGTCGCCGACCTGGAGTTCGTGCAGTTCCACCCCACCGTGCTCTGGCTGGGCCCGGACGCCGAGGGCCAGCAGCCGCTGGTCTCCGAGGCCGTGCGCGGCGAGGGCGCCCACCTGGTGGACGCCGACGGCGTCCGCTTCATGGTGGGGCAGCACGAGCTGGCCGAGCTGGCGCCCCGCGACATCGTCGCCAAGGGCATCATGCGGCGGATGCAGGAGACCGGCGCGCCCCACATGTTCCTCGACGGGCGGCACTTCGGCGCGGAGATGTGGGAGCAGCGGTTCCCGACCATCCTGGCGTCCTGCCGGTCGCACGGCATCGACCCGGTGACCGGGCTGGTCCCGGTGGCCCCCGCCGCGCACTACGCCTCCGGCGGCGTCCGCACCGACCTGCGCGGCCGCACCACGGTGCCCGGCCTGTACGCCTGCGGCGAGGTCGCCTGCACCGGCGTGCACGGCGCCAACCGGCTGGCCTCCAACTCGCTGCTGGAGGGCCTGGTCTTCGCCGAGCGGATCGCCGCCGACCTCGCGGCCCGGCACGCCGCGGGCGACCTGCCGGAGCGCGCCCCCGCCGCCGGCGCCGCCCGCACGGTTCCGCTGCCGCCGCCCGAGGCCCGTGCCGAGGTGCAGCGCCTGATGACGGCCGGGGCGGGCGTGCTGCGCTCCGCCGCGTCCATGCGCGCCACCGCCGACGGCCTGGCGGCGCTCGCCGCCGAGGCCCGCGGGCAGCTCGCCGAGGGGAAGTCCGCGGACCCGCGCGTGGAGACCTGGGAGGCCGCCAACCTCCACCTGGTCGCCACCGCGCTCGTGGGCGCCGCCGCCCTCCGCGAGGAGACGCGGGGCTGCCACTGGCGCGAGGACTTCCCCGACCGCGACGACGCCCGCTGGCGCCGCCACCTCACCACCACCCTGCCGGCCGGCGCCGACGCCCCCGTCACCGCCGACAGCCCCGTCACCGCCCCCGAGGAGCAGTGAGCACCGTGTCCCACGACCACCCCTTCGAAGAGCTCCCCCTGGCGGGCGGCTGCGGCGACGGCTGCGCCTGCGGCGACGGCGAGGCGTACGAGAGCGGCCTGGACCCGGCCCTCGCCGAGCTGCTGGCCGGGGCCGGCCTGGACCCGGTCGAGGTGGAGGACATCGCCACCCTGGCGCTGGCCGAGGACCTGGCCGGGGGCGAGGACGTGACCTCCGCCGCCACCGTGCCCGCCGAGGCCGAGGCCACCGCCGACTTCACCGCCCGCGCCGCCGGCACCGTCGCCGGCCTGCGGATCGCCGAGGCCGTGGTCTCGCTGGTCTGCGAGGACGAGTTCGAGGTCGAGCGGCACGTGGAGGACGGCGACCGGGTCGAGGCCGGCCAGGTGCTGCTCTCCGTCCGCGGCCGCACCCGCGACCTGCTCACCGCCGAGCGCACCGCGCTCAACCTGCTCTGCCACCTCTCCGGCATCGCCACCGCCACCCGCGCGTGGGCCGACGCCCTGGAGGGCACCGGCGCGGCCGTCCGCGACACCCGCAAGACCACCCCGGGCCTGCGCTCCCTGGAGAAGTACGCGGTGCGCTGCGGCGGCGGCCTCAACCACCGGATGGGCCTCTCCGACGCCGCCCTGGTCAAGGACAACCACGTGGTGGCGGCCGGCGGCGTCGCGGAGGCGTTCCGCGCGGTCCGCGCGGCCTACCCCGACCTGCCGGTGGAGGTCGAGGTGGACACCCTCGACCAGATCCCGCCGGTGCTGGAGGCCGGCGCCGACCTGGTCCTGCTGGACAACTTCACCGTGCCGCAGTTGAAGGAGGCCGTCGCGCTGGTGGCCGGCCGCGCCCGGCTGGAGGCGTCCGGCGGGCTGACCCTGGCCGCCGCCCGCGCGGTGGGGGAGACCGGCGTGGACTACCTCGCCGTCGGCGCCCTCACCCACTCCGCCCCGGTCCTGGACATCGGCCTGGACCTGCGCGCCTGACCGTCCGCCCCGCCCGGCGGCCCGCCGGGCGGGGCGCCCCCGCACGTCCCGCACGTCCCGCACGTCCCGCGCGCCGCCGTGTCCGACACGCCCCACGTCCCACGGACCCGCCACGTCCCACGACCCGTCAGGCCCCACGACCCGTCAGGACTCGCCCCATGCTGCTCACCATCGACGTCGGCAACACCCACACCGTCCTCGGCCTCTTCGACGGCGAGGACATTGTCGAGCACTGGCGGGTCTCCACCGACCCGCGGCGCACGGCCGACGAGATGGCGGTGCTCATGCAGGGACTGATGGGCGCCCACCCGGTGCTCGGCGAGGACTCGGTGGACGGGCTCGCGATCTGCTCCACCGTCCCGTCGGTCCTGCACGAGCTGCGCGAGGTGACCCGCCGCTACTACGGCGACGTCCCCGCCGTCCTCGTCGAGCCCGGGGTGAAGACCGGGGTGCACGTCCTCATGGACAACCCCAAGGAGGTGGGCGCCGACCGCATCGTCAACGCGCTGGCCGCCAACCACCTCTACGGCGGCCCCTGCATCGTGGTCGACTTCGGCACCGCCACCACCTTCGACGCGGTCAACCAGCGCGGCGACTACGTGGGCGGCGCCATCGCCCCCGGCATCGAGATCTCGGTCGACGCGCTGGGGGTCCGCGGCGCCCAGCTGCGCAAGATCGAACTGGCCCGGCCGCGCAGCGTGATCGGCAAGAACACGGTGGAGGCGATGCAGGCGGGCATCCTCTACGGGTTCGCCGGCCAGGTCGACGGCGTGGTGGGCCGGATGGCCGCCGAGCTGTCCGACGACCCCGACGACGTGCAGGTCATCGCCACCGGCGGCCTCGCCCCGCTGGTCCTCGGCGAGGCCGCCTCCATCGACGAGCACGAGCCCTGGCTGACGCTCATCGGACTGCGCCTCGTCTACGAGCGCAACGCACCCGCCCGCTGACCCCGCCGGGCGCGGCCGACACACCGTCACGTCACGCGAAAGGTCGTATCACCGCACCATCCGCCAATCGGGACACGGCCTCGCGTCAATGCCATCGAACCGGGCATAACCGACGTACCGTCAAGCCATGCCTACGCCACACGGGTCCCGGGGCGGCATGGCCTTCAGCTCCGACGAGCTGCGGGTCCTGCGCCGCGCCCTCACCCAGGTCCTCCATCCGGCCGTCCCCTCGCAGAGCGGCGTGGTCCGGACACCCTGGGACGGCGACGTGTGGACCGAGGACGTCCAGGACTTCCTGCGTCTGGCCCAGTCCATCGACGAGGCCGTCCGCGAGGGCGGGCGGCTGCGCGCCTTCCTCCTCGCCGACCTCGCCCGCTACCGCGACGCCCTGCCCGGCGGCGCCCCCGGCTACCTGGAGCGGCTGGAGGAGGCCGTCGCCGACGGCTACCTCCCCGGGCCGGAGGACCTCCGCGCGCTCCGCCGGCTGGCCGCCCTGCCCTGCGGGCGGGGCGAGCAGGCCCGCCGCTCCCGGCTGGCCGGCCGCTGCCACGCCCTGGCCGAGGCCGCCGTGCGGGAGCGCCTGGCCGCCGCCGCGGCGACGCCGCCGCGGCACCTGACCGCCGTCCCCGCGGTCCCGGCCCCCGCGGCCCCGGCGGGCCGCGCCACGGTCGGCCTGGCCTCCGCCGGCCGCGCCCTCGCCGGCCACGTCCCGACCGGCCGTGCCCTCAGCGGCGCCGCCCCGACGAGCCTCGCCCCGACGAGCCACGCCCCGACCAGCCACGCCCCGACGAGCCACGGAGGACCGATCCCGATGAGCACCGCCGAGCCCCGCCGTCCCGAGCCCGCCGCCGAGCAGGGGGCGGAGCGGGACCGGGGCGGCCAGTCCGGCCCCCGTCCGGTCCCCACCCCTGCGGACCTCTTCGCGCGCCGCTCCCGCCCCGCGGCCCCCGCCGCACCGGAGGACCACGACGACACCGAGCTCGCCACCGGCACCGGCTGACCGGACCGGCCCCTGCCCCGGGCCCCGCCGCCCTTCCCGGCGGCGGGGCCCGCCGCACCTCCGCCCGTCCCCTCCCGCGCACCGCCCCGGGCCCCCGGCGCGGCCGCGCCGTCCGGCGGCCGGGCGGACCCCGCCCCGGGACACCGGCCCCGGGACACCCGCCCCGGGACACCGGCTCCGAGGCGCCCGCCCCGCCCGGCTGCGCCGCGGACAGCCCCGGACCCGGCGCAACACCCGGGACACCCACAGATCGCTGCAACAGTTCCGCAACAGCTTCACGGGTCGTCCCATTCGCCCCGACTGCGCACTCGCCCCCCGGCGCCGGACTGGTTGGATCCGAGGTCTCCGATCTCCACTCCTCCGCTGCAGGGAACCCCCCATGGGACACCAGCGCACCCGGCGGACCGCCCGGTCCGCCGCCTCGGCGGCCGCCGCGGCCGCCGCCCTCCTCACCGCCGGGCTCGTCGCCGCCGTACCCGCCCACGCGACCGGTACGGCCGGTACGGCCGGCGCCGCCGGTGCGGCCGGCACGTCCGGCGTGACCGCTCCGTCCGGTGCGGACGCGCTCCTCTTCGTCGACGCGCCCCCCTCCGTGACCGTCGCGCCGCGCCCCGCCGCAGCCGGCGCCGCGGACGCCTTCAAGCCCCTCGACCTCACCGTGGGCGACGAGGGCGGGGGTCGGGTCACCGGCCTGCGCCTGACCGTCGACGCCGGCGCCCTGGCCGGCCGGGCCGAGCTGCAGCTCCCCGCCGGCTGCTCCTTCGCCGACGCCTCCCGGCTGCGCGCCGACTGCACCGCCGCCTCCGTCAAGGACTTCGCGCACTTCGGCCTCGGCATCCGCGCCGCCGCCGGCGCCGCGCCCGGCGCCTCCGGCTCGATCCGCTACACCGTGACCGCCGACCACGCCGCGCAGGACCCCGAGGCCGTGGCCACCCGGTTCCGCATCGCCTCCGGCCCCGACCTGGCCGTCCAGCAGCTCCCCTCCGCCACCCGGATCGCCCCGGGCGGCACCGTCCCGCTGCCCGGCGCGGTCGCGAACAACGGCGACCAGGACGCCAGGGGCGTCGTGATGCTCGCCGAGGTGCAGAGCGGCTTCCGGTTCGCCGGCAGCCACAGCAACTGCCGCTACGGCGTCCACCCGGCCCAGGACAAGTCCCTGCTCCCCGGCACGACCGTGCTCTGCCGCTTCGACGCCGCCGTCCTGCCGGCGGGGACCGTCCACCGGCTCTCCGCGCCGCTGGCGGTCGCGGCCGACAAGGACGCGGGCACGGGCTTCCTCGGCCTCGCCTTCGACGTCGCGGGCGGGGACATCGACTCCGCACACTTCACCGGCGGCACCGCCGGCACCGGCCCTGCGCTGACCCTGGAGGCCGCGCCCGGTGTGCGGTCCGCCGCCAAGGACATCGACTTCGACGACAACGTGACGCTCACCACGCTGGAGACCGGCCTCACCACGGACCTGGCGGCCCTCCCCGCCGCCGTCACCGGCACCGTCGGCAGGCCGGCGGACCTGACCCTCACCGTCCGCAACGTCGGCACCGCCGCCGTCCAGGCGGTCCCCGCCGACCTCGGCCTCCCCGGCGGGACCCCCGCCACCGTCTCCGCCCTCTCCCTGGTCGCGCTGCCGGCCGGCGTCACCGTGGAGAGGACGCCCCGGTACTGTGCCGAGCCGCCCGCCGGCGCCTTCGCCGCCTCCGTGGGCGGCCCGGTGCAGAGGCGGCTCGCCGACCGGCTGCGGGGCGAGGTCCGCTCGGCCCGCACCCGGGCCGGTGCGCACGGGCGCGTCTACCTGTGCTGGATCGAGGGCAAGCTCCCGGCGGGCGGCTCCGCCTCGACGACCTTCACCGTCAAGGCGTCCCGGGCGCTCGACCGGGCCCGCGGCGACTTCCTCGTCCAGGCCTTCGCACCCGAGACGACGGAGCGCAACAACGAGGCGGCGGTCCTCGTCACCGCGAAGGCCGGGTCCGGCTCGACGGGTGGCTCCACCGGCGGTTCCGGCTCGACGGGCGGCTCGACGGGCGGGTCCGGCTCGACCGGCGGTTCGACGGGCGGCTCCACCGGCGGTTCCGGCTCCACGGGCGGCTCCACGACCGGTTCGGCGGGCGCCAGCGGCTCCGGCTCCACCGGCGGATCGTCCGCCGGCGGCGGCGACCTCGCCTCCACCGGCTCCTCCGGGACCGGCCTGCTCGCCGGAGCCGGCGCCGCCGCCGTGGCGGTCGGTGCGGGCCTCTTCGTCGCCGTCCGGCGCCGCCGGGCCTGACCCGCGGACTCCGCCGGGGGTGCGGCGCGACCGTCATCCGGTCGCACCGCACCCCCGGCGCGTCGATACCCTGGTGTGGTGACAGAGCAGACCTCCGCCCCCGCCGCCCCGGACGACCTCCCCGAGCAGATGCGGGTCCGGCGCGAGAAGCTGGACCGGCTGCGCGCAGCCGGCGTCGACCCCTACCCGGTCGGCTTCCCGCGCACGACCACTATCGCGGATCTGCGGGCCGAGCACCCCGACCTCGCCCCCGACACCGCCACCGGCGCGCGGGCGGGCGTGACCGGCCGGGTCGTGCTGAGCCGCACGGGCGGCAAACTCTGCTTCGCCACCCTCCGCGACGGCAGCGGCGACCTGCAGGTCATGCTGTCGCTGGACAAGCTGGGCGAGGAGCGCCTCGCCGAGTGGAAGCGCGACATCGACCTCGGCGACCACGTGGGCGTCGAGGGCGAGGTGATCACCTCCCGGCGCGGAGAGCTGTCGGTGATGGTCGACCGCTGGGAGCTCACCGCCAAGTGCCTGCGCCCGCTGCCGGACAAGCACAAGGGCCTCACGGACCCCGAGGCCCGGGTCCGCCAGCGCTACGTGGACCTCATCGTCAACCCCGAGGCGCGGGAGATGCTCTACCTGCGTTCCAAGGTGGTCCGCTCGATCCGCCGCACCTACGAGGACCGCGGCTACACCGAGGTCGAGACCCCGATGCTGCAGCCGATCCACGGCGGCGCCAACGCCCGCCCGTTCACCACGCACATCAACGCCTACGGCATCGACCTCTACCTGCGGATCGCCACCGAGCTGTACCTCAAGCGGCTGGTGGTCGGCGGCGCCGAGAAGGTCTTCGAGATCAACCGGAACTTCCGGAACGAGGGCGCCGACGCGACCCACAACCCGGAGTTCACCGCCCTGGAGTCGTACGAGGCGTACGGCGACTACGGCACCCAGGCCGAGCTGACCCGGGAGATCATCCTCAACGCGGCCCGCGACGCCCTCGGCACCACCGTGGTGCGCGGCACCGACGCCCACGGGGTGGAGCACGAGATCGACCTGGCCGAGCCGTGGAGCGAGGTGTCCGTCTACCCCGGCATCTCCGAGCGCCTCGGCGAGGAGGTCACCCCGGAGACCTCGGTGGAGCAGCTGCGCAAGCTCGCCGACGCGGCGGGCGTCCCCTACGAGCAGAAGTGGGGCCACGGCCAGATCGTCCTGGAGATGATCGAGCGGCTGCTGGAGGAGAACGCGGTCGCGCCGACCTTCATCAAGGACTACCCGGTCGAGGTCTCCCCCCTCACCCGGGCGCACCGCAGCCTGCCCGGCGTGGCCGAGAAGTGGGACCTGGTGATCTTCGGGACCGAGATCGCCACCGCCTACTCCGAGCTGATCGACCCCGTCGAGCAGCGGGCCCGCCTCACCGCCCAGTCGCTGCTGGCGGCCGGCGGCGACGTCGAGGCCATGCAGCTCGACGAGGACTTCCTGCGCGCCCTGGAGTACGCCATGCCCCCCACCGGCGGCATGGGCCTCGGCGTGGACCGCCTCATCATGCTGCTCACCGGCAGGAACATCCGGGAGACAGTCCTCTTCCCCCTGGTCAAGCCCGAAGGAGTGTGACGACGGTGGACTACGTCAGCGCGATCGTGCCCCCGCTGGTGATGGCGGTCGGCTTCGGCTTCGTCATCCGTGCGATCATCCGCAGCCAGGGCGGGGTCCAGAAGGCCAAGGAGGACGCCTACGCGGACGCCCTCGCCGCCGAGGCGGCGCACGCGCCCCGCGGCGCCGCCGAGTAGCGGACCCCGGGCCCGGGCCCCCGCCCGGTCCCGTCCGGCACCGCCGGACCTCCGTACGACCCACCGGAGCCGCCACCGCACCGCGGTGGCGGCTCCGGCGTCCTCCCGCCCCCTGAGCCCCGCACCCCCGGCACCGCACTCACCCCCGGCCGCGCGCCCCGCGGCACCGCACCCCGGCAGCGCGCCCTGCGGCACCGCGGCACCGCGCCCCGCAGCGCCGCCCGCCGGATGCCGCATGCCGCGCTCCGTCCGCATTGCCGTCTATGGTGTATTTGCCCGCCTTGCTTCCGTACGGCGCGCTGCCGACTCGGCCGAGGGAGGTGCTCCGGATGGTGCGGCAACTCGGCGAACTCGAGAACGAGGTCATGACGAGGGTGTGGCAGTGGAACCGCCCGGTGACCGTTCGCGAGGTGCTGGAGGACCTGCACCGGGAACGGGAGATCGCGTACACCACCGTGATGACGGTGATGGACAAGCTCTTCCAGAAGGGCTGGCTGCGCCGGGAACGCGAGGGGCGCGCCTACCGATATGAACCGGTCTCCTCCCGCGAGGCGTACACGGCTGCGTTGATGAACGACGCGTGGGCGACGAGCGACAACCCCGCGGCGGCACTTGTGCACTTCTTCGGGATGATGTCGCCGGAACAGCAGGAGGCGTTGCGCGACGCATTGCGGGTGGCGGCCCCCTCCGATCCCGCGCACTCCGACCGCACCCCGCCGGATACGGGTGCGCCGGATACGGATACGCCGGATACGGGCGGGCCCGATACCGCACGGGCCGGCACGGCCGTGTCCGGCGGCCGCACCTCCGGTACGGAAGCGGCGGACGGCCCCGCGGACGGCCCTCCGCCCGGACATTCGCCCCCGCCCGCGCCGGCCGCCGGGGAGCGCGGTCCCGGACAGGGCGGCCCGCCGCCGGATGCGGCGCGATAGCGTCTCCGTCATGGAGGTCACGATCCGCCGCGCGCGGACCAGCGACGTGCGGGCCGTGCGCGCACTCATCGACGGCTACGCCCGCGAGCGGATTCTGCTCGACAAACCCACCGTCACCCTCTTCGAGGACGTGCAGGAGTTCTGGGTCGCCGAGCGCGACTGCGACGGCCGGGTGGTGGCGTGCGGCGCCCTGCACGTGATGTGGGAGGACCTCGCCGAGGTCCGCACCCTCGCCGTCGACCCGTCCTGCCTGGGCCTCGGCATCGGGCACCTCCTGCTCGACAAACTGCTGCACACCGCCCGCTGGCTGGGGGTGCGGCGCATTTTCTGCCTGACCTTCGAGGTGGACTTCTTCGCCAAACACGGCTTCGTCGAGATCGGCGACACCCCGGTGGAGGGCGATGTCCACGAAGAGCTCCTGCGTTCGTACGACGAGGGCGTGGCGGAGTTCCTGGATCTCGAACGTGTGAAGCCGAACACGCTCGGGAACTCCCGCATGCTCCTGGTTCTGTGAAGGGACTGCGGCGGTTATCGTCCCGTACGGTGGCTCCCGTCGCCGCGGGCGTGCGCCCGGCGCCGCCGCGCCGGTCCGCGGGCCGGGGGGTTTGTGTTTTCCGCGGAAAAGCGGTTTCCTTTCCCCAAGGCAATCCGTCGTTTAGTGGAAAGGGAAGCCCGTGGCGCAGAAGGTGCAGGTTCTTCTTGTCGACGATCTCGACGGCGGTGAGGCGGACGAGACCGTGATGTTCGCTCTCGACGGCGTTGCCTACGAGATCGACCTCAAGAGTGAGAATGCGGACAGGCTGCGCGAGGTGCTCGCGCCGTTCGTCGAGAAGGGCCGCAAGCAGAGCGGTCGGGTGGGCGGTTCCCGCGCCGGCCGCGGCCGCCCCGCCGCCGCGGGCCCGCGGCCCGCGAGCAGCAGCCAGGAGACGGCCAAGATCCGCTCCTGGGCCAAGGAGCAGGGCATGCCCGTCAACGACCGGGGCCGGGTGCCCAGCAACGTCCGCAAGGCCTACGAGGACGCCCACGCCTGAACCGGCCCCGGCCCTTCCGCCCGACGGAGCCCTCCCCCCGTCCCGGCGGCCTTCCCGGCCGCCGGGACGGGGGGTCGAAGCGCGGTCACAGCGGGTATGACCACGGTGACACCGTGGCGCGTTCGCCACGGGCGTAGCGGTATCAGGTGGATCCGGCTGGCCTGCGGGAACATCGTCTCGCAGCATCGGGTTGGGACTGTTGTCGGCTGCCGCGGGGGAACGCCCCGCGTCGGGTGTCGACGGTTGAAGTGAGCTGTCCCGCTGCGCGGGACTAGCATGCGGAAGGACAGGGAGGGGACCGACCCCTAACTGCCCGACCGCTCTGAGGAGCGATAACGATGTTCGAGAGGTTCACCGACCGCGCGCGGCGGGTTGTCGTCCTGGCCCAGGAAGAGGCCCGGATGCTCAACCACAACTACATCGGTACTGAGCACATCCTCCTGGGCCTGATCCACGAGGGTGAGGGTGTCGCTGCGAAGGCCCTGGAGAGCCTCGGGATTTCGCTCGAGGCGGTCCGCCAGCAGGTGGAGGAGATCATCGGCCAGGGCCAGCAGGCCCCGTCCGGCCACATCCCCTTCACCCCCCGTGCCAAGAAGGTGCTGGAGCTCTCCCTGAGGGAGGCCCTGCAGCTCGGCCACAACTACATCGGCACCGAGCACATCCTGCTCGGCCTGATCCGGGAGGGCGAGGGCGTCGCCGCCCAGGTCCTGGTGAAGCTCGGCGCCGACCTCAACCGGGTGCGGCAGCAGGTCATCCAGCTGCTCTCCGGCTACCAGGGCAAGGAGACCGCCACCGCCGGCGGTCCGGCCGAGGGCACCCCCTCGACCTCCCTGGTCCTCGACCAGTTCGGCCGCAACCTCACGCAGGCCGCCCGCGAGGCCAAGCTCGACCCGGTGATCGGGCGCGAGAAGGAGATCGAGCGGGTCATGCAGGTGCTGTCCCGCCGCACCAAGAACAACCCGGTGCTCATCGGCGAGCCCGGCGTGGGCAAGACCGCCGTCGTCGAGGGCCTGGCGCAGGCCATCGTCAAGGGCGAGGTCCCGGAGACGCTGAAGGACAAGCAGCTCTACACCCTCGACCTGGGCGCGCTGGTCGCCGGCTCCCGCTACCGCGGTGACTTCGAGGAGCGCCTGAAGAAGGTGCTCAAGGAGATCCGCACCCGCGGCGACATCATCCTCTTCATCGACGAGCTGCACACCCTGGTCGGCGCCGGCGCCGCCGAGGGCGCCATCGACGCCGCCAGCATCCTCAAGCCGATGCTGGCCCGCGGCGAGCTGCAGACCATCGGTGCCACCACGCTCGACGAGTACCGCAAGCACCTGGAGAAGGACGCCGCGCTGGAGCGCCGCTTCCAGCCCATCCAGGTCGCGGAGCCGTCGCTGCCGCACACCATCGAGATCCTCAAGGGCCTGCGCGACCGGTACGAGGCGCACCACCGCGTCTCCATCACCGACGCCGCCCTGGTCGCCGCCGCCACCCTGGCCGACCGCTACATCTCGGACCGCTTCCTCCCCGACAAGGCGATCGACCTCATCGACGAGGCCGGCTCGCGGATGCGCATCCGCCGCATGACCGCGCCGCCGGACCTGCGCGAGTTCGACGAGAAGATCGCCGACGTGCGCCGGGAGAAGGAGTCCGCGATCGACGCGCAGGACTTCGAGAAGGCCGCCTCCCTCCGCGACAAGGAGAAGCAGCTCCTGCAGGCCAAGGCCAAGCGGGAGAAGGAGTGGAAGGCCGGCGACATGGACGTCGTCGCCGAGGTCGACGAGGAGCTGATCGCGGAGGTCCTGGCCACCGCCACCGGCATCCCGGTCTTCAAGCTCACCGAGGAGGAGTC
The DNA here is from genome assembly GCF_042895785.1 of Streptomyces sp. NPDC001380. Classification (NCBI taxonomy): domain Bacteria; kingdom Bacillati; phylum Actinomycetota; class Actinomycetes; order Kitasatosporales; family Streptomycetaceae; genus Streptomyces; species Streptomyces sp. NPDC001380. Next base: position 157,993 of record NZ_JBIAWP010000009.1, read on the forward strand.
CTCCCGCCTGCTGCGCATGGAGGACGAGCTCCACAAGCGCGTCATCGGGCAGAAGGACGCCATCAAGGCGCTGTCCCAGGCCATCCGCCGCACGCGGGCCGGCCTCAAGGACCCCAAGCGCCCCGGCGGCTCGTTCATCTTCGCCGGACCGTCCGGCGTCGGTAAGACCGAGCTGAGCAAGACCCTTGCCGAGTTCCTCTTCGGCGACGAGGACGCGCTCATCCAGCTCGACATGTCGGAGTTCTCCGAGAAGCACACCGTCTCGCGGCTGTTCGGCTCGCCCCCCGGCTACGTCGGCTACGAGGAGGGCGGCCAGCTCACCGAGAAGGTGCGCCGCAAGCCGTTCTCGGTCGTCCTCTTCGACGAGGTCGAGAAGGCCCACCCGGACATCTTCAACTCGCTGCTGCAGATCCTGGAGGACGGCCGCCTGACCGACTCCCAGGGCCGGGTCGTCGACTTCAAGAACACGGTCATCATCATGACCACCAACCTCGGCACCCGGGACATCTCCAAGGGCTTCAACCTGGGCTTCGCCGCCCAGGGCGACGTCCAGACCGGATACGAGCGGATGAAGGCCAAGGTCGGCGAGGAGCTCAAGCAGCACTTCCGGCCCGAGTTCCTCAACCGCGTCGACGACATCGTGGTCTTCCACCAGTTGTCCGAGGACGACATCATCCAGATCGTCGACCTCATGATCGCCCGGGTGGACGAGCGGCTCAAGGACCGCGACATGGGCATCGAGCTCTCCACCGAGGCCAAGAAGCTGCTGGCCAAGAAGGGCTACGACCCGATCCTGGGCGCCCGTCCGCTGCGCCGCACCATCCAGCGCGAGATCGAGGACGTGCTCTCCGAGAAGATCCTCTTCGGCGAGCTGCGCCCCGGTCACATCGTGGTGGTGGACACCGAGGGCGAGGGCAAGGAGACCAAGTTCACCTTCCGGGGTGAGGAGAAGGTCCCCGTCGCCGACGTCCCGCCGGTCACCACCGCCGGTCCGGACCTCACCAAGTAGGTCCGCGGCCGCGCACGGCCCGCACGGCGCGACGCCCCGCCGCCTCTCCGGAGGCGGCGGGGCGTCCGCGTGTCCGGGCCCGGCCCCCGTCCGGTCCGGTCACCCCCGTCCGGTCCGGTCGCCCCCGTCCGGTCCGGGGGGCGCGCGGCCGCCCCGCCGCAGCACTGCTAACGTCGGGAGGCCCGGGCAGCGGGGCACCGGTGCATCAGGGTTCAGGACACAGGGGCGGGAGGCCGGAATGCGGGTCGGCGGCGCACGCACGGCGGCGGTGCTCCTGGGGCCTGCGGTCCTGTCCGCGGCGCTCACGGCGTGCGGCGGCGGCGCCGCCCCGCAGGGCGACGCCGCGGGTGCCCGGTCCGCGGCCCCGGCCACCGCCTCGCACGCGCCGCCCGCACCGGCCTCCGACGGCCGGATCGCCGGGCTGTCGGACCGGTGGCTGGCCCGCATCCCCGCCCGTTCCCGCCAGGCCGTCGTGGTCTACGGCGACGGCCCCTCCGCCCCCACGGGCCGGGTCGTGCTCTACCGGCGGCACGGCGGCACCTGGACCGCCGAGGCGTCCTGGCGCTCCCACAACGGCCGCCGCGGCTGGACCCCCGACCACCGGGAGGGGGACCAGCGCAGCCCCGTGGGGGTCTTCACCCTGCACGACGCGGGCGGCGTCCTGCCGGACCCGGGGGCGAGGCTCCCTTACCACCACGACCCGGCCTTCACCCCGCCCGCCGCCTGGGGCCCCTCCCACCGGCACGACTTCGACCACGTGATCGCCGTCGACTACAACCGGGTGACCGGCACCTCCCCCCTGGACCCCCGCCGCCCCCGGGGCGCCTCCCGGGGCGGTTCGATCTGGCTCCACCTCGACCCCGGGGCCGGCTCCTCGGCCTGCGTCACCCTGCCCCTGGCGGCCATGCGGCAGCTGCTGCGCACCCTGGACCCGGCCCTGCACCCGGTCGTGGTGATGGGTGACCGGGCGACCCTGTCCTCCTGAGTCCGCACACCCCCGTCGGCCCGGACCGGCCGTCCGCCGGCTCGCGGGCCGACGGGCGGACCGCCCGGCGGGGGAGCGCCCGGCCGGGCCGCGGATGACGGGCCCCACGCCGTGCGGACACGCCCGCGGCCCCGCCGTCCGGGAGGGACGGCGGGGCCGCGGGCGAGGGGGGTGCGACTCAGAGCGAGACGCCCTTGCCCTGCAGGTACGAGACCGGGTCGATCACGGAACCGTAGGAGTTCACGTTGCGGATCTCGAAGTGCAGGTGCGGGCCGGTGGAGTTGCCGGTGCTGCCGGAGCGGCCGATCTGCTCGCCCGCCGACACGCTCTGGCCGGCGCCCACGGAGACGGACGACATGTGGGCGTACAGGGCGTAGTGGCCGTCGGCGAGCCGCAGGGTCACGGAGTTGCCGTAGGCGCCCGCCCAGCCGGCGGAGACGACGGTGGCGTTGCCGATCGAGTACAGCGGGGTGCCGGTGGAGACGGCCCAGTCGGCGCCGGTGTGGTACCCGGCGGCGTAGCCGCTGTTCGGCACACCGAAGGACTGGCTGAACGGGGTGCCGGCCGGGACCGGGGAGGCGTAGCCGGACGTGGCCGCGGTGGCCGCGGTGGCGTGCAGCTGCTGCCGCTCGGAGGAGCGGGAGGCGGCGGCCTTCTGGCGGGCCTCGGCGTTGGCGGCGGCGATCCGGTGCGCCTTGTGCGCGGCGGAGGCCTCGGCACGGGCGTCGGCGGCGGCCTTCCGGCGGGCCTCGGCGTTGGCCGCGGCGATCGTGTGCGCCTCGTGGGCGGCGTGGGCCTTCGCGGCGCCGGCGGAGGCCCGGGCGGCCTTGGCGGCCTCGTTGGCCAGGTGGATGGTGTGGGCCTCGTGCGCCGCGTGCGTGGCATGGGCCACGTGCGCCTCGTGGGCACTCAGGGTCTTGACGTCGTCCGCGGCGAAGGCGGTGCCGCCGAGGGCGGCGGTGGCCATGGTGGCGCCGGCGATGGCGGCGGCAAGACGGGTGGGACGGATACGGGCGGTGCGCTTCACGCTGGGTCCTCTATCGGTTCGACGGCCCGGTTGCCGCAGGGCACGGTGAGGTGCCGGTGCGCGGGCCGGGGCCCCGACTTTGAGCGGGGGCTTCAGCGGATCGGGTGAGAGGCCGAACTTCGATGTTTCGACCTGCTCCCCGTCGGGCAGAACCAGTGGTAACAAAGGCCCGCAGGCGGCCCAAAACGCCCGCTGTACTACGCATGTCCGTATACGGACCGTGCGGTGGGTGGAGGCATGGCCGATTTGCCTGCTGTGAGCAGGCACCACACGGCTGCGCACCGGCTACTACCGGTGCCCGTAGTCATCGGCATACGTGTGAGCGGGCTCACGGGTTTGCCCCCGCTCCGGAGGGGGAGACCCCCCCGCAGCTGTTCCCGGCCCTGCTCGGGACCGCCGTCGGGCACTGCCGGAACACCCGGCCGCCCCTCGGCTGTTCCCGGCCCGGCGGCCGCCCCCCGTCCTCAGCCGCTCCCGCCCCGTCCCCGGGCTGCCCCGCCCCTAGGAGCTGTCCGGACGATCATGTGACTGTCGGTTGGTCGGATCGTTGTCCCGTGTATGGGGCGGGGCGAGCGCGGTGATCTGTCGGACGCGGAGTGGGAGCGGCTGCGGCCGTTCCTGCCGGTGAGTAACGGTCGGTGTGGGCGGTGGCGTGATCACCGGCAGGTGATCGATGGGATTCTTCACCGGGTTCGGACCGGGGTGCACTGGCGCGATCTGCCGGAGCGGTTCGGGCCGTGGAAGACCGTTTATGAGCGCCATCGGTTGTGGTCGGCGGACGGCACCTGGGAGCTTCTGCTGCAGCGAGTCCAGGCGGCGACCGACGCGGCGGGCGAGATCGACTGGGACATCTCGGTGGACTCCACCATCGTGCGCGCGCACCAGCACGCGGCCGGTGCTCGCATCGATCCGCCGCCGGTCCTTGGTGGCTCAAAGGGGGCCGAGATGGTGGAACACCAGGACGAAAGTCCGTGGCAGAGTCTCGTCGGCCGGCTGGTGGAGGTGGTGCGGGAGGCGAGGGCCTGGGGCGTTCGCGCGGCGGCTTCACCAGCAAGATCCACCTGAGTGCGGACGGCCTCTGCCGCCCGCTGTCCCTGGTCGTCACGCCAGGACAGCGGGCCGACTGCACCCAGTTCGCGCCGGTACCGGAGAAGATCCGGGTCCCCCGGCTCGGGTCTGGCAGGCCCCGCAAGAAGCCGGACAGCGTTGCGGCCGATAAGGCCTACAGCAACGGCCCTTGCCGTCAGTACCTACGGCAGCGTGCCATCCGGCACACGATCCCGGAGAAGGCCGACAGCCAAGCCGCCCGCCTGCGCAAAGGATCGCGAGGCGGACGGCCACCAGGATTCGACGAGGAGCGGTACAAGAAGCGCAACACTGTCGAGAGGGCCATCAACAAGCTGAAGAACTCCCGCGCCGTCGCGACCCGTTACGACAAGCGCGGATACGTCTTCCTCGGCACCATCACCGTGGCCGCCCTCGTCATCTGGCTCCGCACATGATCAGTCACCGTCCGGGACCTCGTCATCAGCGACCCGGAAGGCTCCCTGCGCGGTCGGCGAGCCAGACGGCAACACGCTGCTTTTCCTCGCGGTTTGCGTAAGGGCTGTCGTAACGCGTGATCCACTCCAGGTGTCGCAGGACGTTCTCTGAGCGGTCCGGGTGATGCACCGCGAGCACGTCGATGCCGGTCTCGCCCGTCGAGGCTTCGATGTACACGCTGCCATCCAGAGCCATCATGCCGAAGCCCGGGTGGCCTGAGTGCACGCCCAGGAACGCCGATGCCGCGCCTCGGCCCATGATGTCCCAGCGATCCAGCAGCCGGACCCGGGTCCAGAGCGCCGGTGCAGTGTTGCCGCTGTGCAGGTGCTCCAGAGCGGCCCGGTGCGAACGGGTGCCCTGCGGAAGCTGCACGAGGAACTCCCGCCGGTGGTCGAAGAGGCCCGAGGAGACCGCCAGGTCGTACCAGTCCGCATTGAGCCGCTCGACCAGCCGCAAGGTGTCGTACCGGTGCGAGAAGCCTCCGGCCACGTCCTCCGCACCGTATCCGCGGACGAACGGCATCGTGTCCCCTGGCACAGCGTTGGGGATCACCTCGAGGCCAGCTCGCCGCAGAGGCCGGTACACCTTGCGGTCACGTTCCTGAATACCCATCGGCTCATGTCCTACCAGGGGTCCACAGCCCCGGGCCCGCCCTTTTCCTCCACCTCCACGTGATCGGCCGGACAGCTCCTAGGCGGTCCCGGCGTCCCCGTCCGCCTCGGCGCCCCCGGTCCCGCCGCCTCCCGCTCCGCCGGTCCCCGGCCGGATGAGGCGGGCGATCTCCAGCGCCACCTCCAGTGCCGCCGCCTGCCGCTCGGCCGCGTCGCCGGAGTCCGGCTCCTCGGGGTCCTCCTGCAGCAGGAACAGCCCCGCGTTGATCGCGAACAGGGACATGGCCGCCCGCACGCGGTCCTGGAAGGTCCGCTCGGGGCCCTCGATCAGGCGGATCATCGAGATCATCCGCTGCTTGAAGAGGGCGCCGGCGTTGAGCTCGCGGACCGCGGGCTGGTTCTCGTGGAAGAAGCGGAGCAGCCGGACGCGCTCGGCCATGCGCTCGGCGAAGCGGCGCACCACCTCGTCGCGCATCTCCGGGGACCAGGGCCGGCCCTCCCCCCAGGCGATGACCTCGTCGAGGGGGGCGGCGGCGGACTCCACGATGCCGCGGACGATGTCGTCCTTGGTCTTGAAGTGGTAGTACAGGGCGGCCTTGGTCACGCCCAGCCGGTCCGCGATCTCGCGCAGGGAGGTCTTCTCGTAGCCCTGCTCGGCGAAGAGTTCGAGGGCCACGTCGAGGATGCGGGCCCTGGTGTCGCCGCGCGGCGTGCGGGTGCTCATCGCTTGTTCATCGCCTCGGTCGTGTCCCTCGTCCGTGCGTGGCCGGCGGATGCCGGCCGGGTGTCCGGGGTCAGTCTTCCGCGCGGAGGGTGCTGGACGGAAATCAACTTGACGGCCGGCAGGCAGGCAGCCTAGCTTGCGGAGGAAAAGTTCACTAGCCGGTCGGCAAGTAAGTCACCAGGGGGCGGCACCGCCGGCCGGCCGTCGCAGGGAGGGCAACGTGTCGCGGAAACAGGCGGCGTCGCTGGAGCAGTCGGTACCGCCGCAGAGGGCGGCCGGACAGGAGGGGGCGGCCGCTTCCGAGTCCCGCTCGCCGCGGGAGATCCGCGTCGTCATGGTCGGCCTGGTGATCACCATGCTGCTGGCGATGCTCGACAACCTGATCGTCGGCACCGCGATGCCCACCATCGTCGGCGACCTCGGCGGCGCGGAGCACCTCTCCTGGGTGGTCACCTCCTACACCCTGGCCACCGCCGCCTCCACCCCGATCTGGGGCAAGCTCGGCGACCTCTACGGCCGCAAGGGCGTCTTCGTCGTCTCGATCGTGGTCTTCCTGGCGGGCTCGGCGCTGTCCGGCCTCTCGCAGACCATGGGCCAGCTGATCGGCTTCCGCGCGGTCCAGGGCCTGGGTGCCGGCGGCCTCATGGTCGGCGTGATGTCGATCATGGGCGCGCTGGTGCCCCCGCGCGACCGCGGCCGCTACCAGGGCATGTTCGCCGGCGTCATGGCCATCGCCATGATCGGCGGGCCGCTGGTCGGCGGGTTCATCACCGACCACCTCAACTGGCACTGGACCTTCTACATCAACCTGCCGCTGGGCGCCGTGGCCCTCGCCGTCGTGACCGCCACGCTGCACCTGCCCAGGACCCGCTCCACCGCCCGGATCGACTACCTCGGCGCCGCACTGCTCACCGTCGGCATCACCGCCCTGGTGCTCATCACCACCTGGGGCGGCCAGGAGTACGCGTGGGGGTCCGTGCAGATCCTCGGCATGGCCGTGCTCGCCGTGCTCTCCCTCGCCGGCTTCACCGCCGTCGAGCGCCGGGCCGAGGAGCCCGTGCTGCCGCTGGGCCTCTTCCGCAACCGCAACTTCACGCTCGTCTCGGTGATCGGCTTCCTGGTCGGTTTCACCATGTTCGGGTCGGTGACCTTCCTGCCGCTCTACCAGCAGACCGTCCAGGGCGCCTCCGCCACCAACTCCGGCCTGCTCCTCATGCCGATGATGCTGGGCATGCTCGTGGTCTCGCTGGTCGTCGGGCAGGCCGTCACCCGCACCGGCCGCTACCGGGTCTTCCCGATCCTCGGCACCGGCGTCATGGCGGGCGGCGCACTGCTGCTCTCCACCCTCTCCACCGACACCGGCCGGTTCACCTCCGGCGCCTACATGGTGGTGCTCGGCGCCGGCATGGGCTTCCTCATGCAGATCACCATGCTGGTCGCGCAGAACAGCGTGGAACCGAAGGACATGGGCGTCGCCAGCTCCACCGCGACCCTCTTCCGCACCATCGGCGGCTCCTTCGGCGTCGCGCTCTTCGGTGCCCTCTTCACCGACCGGGTCGCCGACACCATGCGGGACAGCCTCGGCGCGGCGGGCGGCAGGGCCGCCGACGGCACCGCCCAGCTCACCCCGTCCGTGCTGCGGACCCTGCCCGCCGCCTTCCAGGACGCCTACCACCACGCCGTCTCCAACGGCATCCACGCGGTCTTCCTGTGGGGCGCGGCGGTCTCGGTGCTCGGCATCGCCGCGGCCGTCCTCCTCAAGGAGGTGCCGCTCCGCGGCGCCGGGACGGAGTCCGGGGCCCCCGCGGCGGACGGCGCCGAGGGCGCGGTGCCCGAGCCCGCCGCGGCGCTCTGACGCCGGCGGCCCCACCGCGCCAGGAGGGCCGGACACCCCGCACGGGGTGTCCGGCCCTCCCTCCGTCCGGGGCACGGTCCTCGGGGCCCGGCCCTCCGGGGGCTCAGTCCGCCGCAGCCGCCCCCGGCAGCCGGTACAGGCCCTGCCCCACCGGCTCCACCAGCCCGTCGGCCACCAGGCCGTCCAGGGCCCGGGCCCGCTGCACCGGCTCGTCCCAGACGGCGTCCAGCGCGGCCTGCGCCACCTCGCCGTGCGCCTCCCGCAGCACCGCGAGCAGCCGGCCGCGCACCTGCCGGTCGGTGCCGACGTAGGTCTGGCCGCGCCGCGGCGGGCCGTCGTGCGGCGGGCTGCCCGCCAGGCGCCAGGCGCAGCCCGCCGCCACCGGGCACCCGCCGCAGCGCGGCGTGCGGGCGGTGCAGACCAGCGCCCCCAGCTCCATCACGGCCACCGCCCAGGTCGCGGCCGTCTCCTCGTCGTCCGGCAGCAGCGCGGTCGCGGTGCGGCGCTCGGCGGCGGTGGTGGCGGTCGGCGGGTACTCCACACCCTCGACCAGCCGGGCGAAGACCCGTCGCACGTTGGTGTCCAGCACCGCGTGGCGCTGCCGGAAGGCGAAGGACGCCACGGCGGCGGCGGTGTACTCGCCGACGCCGGGCAGCGCCAGCAGCTCCGCGTGGTCGGAGGGCACCGCGCCGCCGTGCCGCTCGGTGATCGCGGCGGCGGCGGCGTGCAGCCGCAGGGCGCGCCGGGGGTAGCCCAGACGGCCCCACATCCGCACCGCCTCGCCCGGGGGGTCGGCGGCCAGCGCGGCGGGCGTGGGCCAGCGCTCCAGCCAGGCGTCGTACGCGGGCAGCACCCGTTTCACGGGGGTCTGCTGGAGCATGAACTCACTGACCATCACCGCCCACGGCGTGGCGTCCGGTGCACGCCACGGCAGGTCGCGGGCGTGTTCGGCGTACCAGTCGAGGACGGTCGAGTGCAGCAGGGGCAGCGGCAGGGCGGTTTCTCCGGACATCTCCCCCCGATCCTCCCACGGGCCGCCGAACGGCCGCCGCCCGGTCGGTGGATCAGGCTGATGATCTGAAAGAAGCCGCCTGGCAGCGGTGTTGATGCAGTGGGGCGCGTGCGGTCTCTCGTAGAGTTTGCGCGTGCCCTCTCTGCGCCATCCCGTGGGACCGCTGCCCGCGTCCATCTACTGGCGGCGGCGGTTCGCCGTGTTCGTCGTGCTGCTCGCGATCGCGGCTCTCGTCGTCTGGCTGTCCACGGGCGGGGGAGGCGACGACAGGGCCAGCGGGAAGCACCCGGCGCCCGTCCCCTCCATCACCCCGGGGACCGGACCCAGCGGACCGGCGGTCACCGGCCGGCCGGGCGGCCCCGGCGGCGTTTCGGGCGTCCCCGGCGGTACCGGCGGCGACACCGGCTCCGGCTCCGGCGGCACGGGCTCCCCGGGAGCGGGGGAGAGCCCGGGCGCCGACGGCGGCTCCGACACCGCCGGGGGCACCGGTGGCGCCGACGGGGGCAGCGGCGGCGCGGGCGGCACCGGCGGCAGCGACGTCAGCCTCTCCGGCGGCACGACCGGCTCCACGTCGAACGACGCCGCCGGCAGCACGGGCTCCGGCGGCGGCAGCGGCAGCGGCAGCGGCACCGGTGGCGGCAGCGGCAGCGGCAGTGGCGGCGTGCAGGTCAACACCCCCGCGGCCCGCGCCCTGCCGATCTGCCCCACCTCGCAGATCTCCCTCGAACTGGCCACGACCAGCAACGCGTACCAGCCCAAGGAGCGGCCCCGCTTCGAGCTGACGGTCCGCAACTCCGGCCCCGCCTGCCGGGCCGACCTCGGCCGGACGGCCTCGGTGCTCACCGTGAGCGAGGCCAGCGCGGGCCGGGTCTGGTCCTCGGGCGACTGCCCCACCGACCGCACCTCCCAGTGGGTGGCCGTACCCGCCGGCGGCGCCGTCACCGAGACCTTCGTCTGGGACCGGACCCGCAGCACCCCCCAGTGCCCGAGCCCCCCGCCCGCGGGCACGGCCGGCGACGGCGTCTACCTCGTCCAGGCCAGCCTGGGCGGTGTCGCCGGGACCCCCGTCACGGCCCGCGCCTCCTTCCGCCTGGAGAGCTGACCGCGGGAGGCCGGCCCGCCCGGCCCCCGCGCACGACGAAGCCCGGCGGGCCCCAGGCCCGCCGGGCTTCGTGCCGCACGGTGACGCATGCCGCAGCGGCACCCCCTCCCGCGCGCCGGGGCGCGGGCCGGGCACCGGCCGGGATCAGACGTAGCGCTCCAGGATGGACGACTCCGCGAGCCGGGAGAGCCCCTCCCGCACGGAGCGGGCGCGGGCCTCGCCGACGCCGTCCACGGCCTGCAGGTCGTCGACGCTGGCGGCGAGGAGCTTCTGCAGGCCGCCGAAGTGCTCCACCAGCCGCTCGATCACGGTGTTGGGCAGCCGCGGCACCTTGGCCAGCAGGCGGTAGCCGCGCGGGGAGACCGCGGAGTCCAGCGCCTCGGGCGTGCCCGGGTGGCCGAGCGCCTTGGCGACGGCCTGCACGTCGAGCAGCTCGGTCTGGCTCAGCGCGTCCAGGTCGGCGAGGACGTCGCCGACGGTGCGGCCCCGCTTGGCGGCGCGCTCCGGGAAGTAGTCGCGGGCGACCAGCTCGCGCTCCGGCTCGACGCCCGCGATCAGCTCGTCCAGCTGGAGGGAGAGCAGGCGGCCGTCGGTGCCGAGCTCCACCACGTACCCGGCGATCTCGGCGGCGATCCGGCGGACCATCTCCAGCCGCTGGGCGACCGCGGTGACGTCCCGGACGGTGACCAGGTCCTCGATCTCCAGGGCGGAGAGGGTGCCGGCCACCTCGTCCAGGCGCAGCTTGTAGCGCTCCAGGGTGGCGAGCGCCTGGTTGGCGCGGGAGAGGATCGCGGCGGAGTCCTCCAGCACCCGGCGCTGGCCGTTGACGTAGAGGGCGATCAGCCGCATGGAGTGGCTGACCGAGACGACCGGGTAGCCGGTCTGCTTGTTGACGCGCTCGGCGGTGCGGTGCCGGGTGCCGGTCTCGTCGGTGGGGATGGAGGAGTCGGGCACCAGGTGCACGCCCGCGCGCACGATCTTGGTGATGTCCTTGTCCAGCACCACCGCGCCGTCGAGCTTGCACAGCTCCCGCAGCCGGGTGGCCGAGAACTCGACGTCCAGCACGAAGCCGCCGGTGCAGATGGGCTCCACGGCCTTGTCGAAGCCGAGCACGATCAGGCCGCCGGTGTTGCCGCGCAGCACCCGTTCCAGGCCGTCGCGGAGGGCGGTGCCGGGGGCGACGGCGCTCAGGGAGGCACGCAGCAGGGCCTCCTCGCGGGGGGACTTCTCCGCCCGGTCGTTGGCTGCCACTGGACTCCCTCGGTCGGCCGGCGGTGCGGTCTGCCGACGTTCTGCCGTTCCTGCCTTGTTGCGATCAGGGCAAAGTTTACCGTCGGGCGGCCCGCGAGGGTGGCGGGTCGGGGCAGGGCGGGTCAAGAAGGCGCGGGGGACCGCTGGAGACCGCGGCGGAGCGGCGTGCGGCGCGCGTCAGAAGGGCTCCGGCGCCCCCTCGGGTTCGACCAGCTCCCAGGCCCCGTCCGCGGGTCCGGCACCGGCGGCGGGACCGGCGTCCGGACCGGCGCCCGCGGACGCGCGGGAGCGCGGACGGCGCGCGGGGCGCCCGCCCCCGGCGGTGCGGTCCTCCGCCGCGGGGCCGGATCCTCCCGACCCCGCGGAGGGGTGGCGGCCCGGGATCGCCGCCATCGCCTCGCCGATGTCGGCGACCTCCACCACCCGCATCCCCGGCGGGACCTTCCCCGGGTCCTGCGGCACCAGGGCGTGGGTGAAGCCCAGCCGGTGGGCCTCCGCGAGGCGCCGCTGCACGCCGGTGACCCGGCGCACCTCGCCGGCCAGGCCCACCTCGCCGATCGCGACCAGGTTGCTCGGCAGCGGGGTGTTGGCGGCGGAGCTGGCCACCGACAGGGCGATGGCCAGGTCGGCGGCGGGCTCGGTCAGCCGGACCCCGCCGACGGTCGCGGTGTAGATGTCCTGCTTGCCCAGCCGCACCCCGCCGTGGCGCTCCACCACGGCGAGCACCATGGCGATCCGGGGGGAGTCCAGGCCCGAGGTGGTGCGCCGCGGAGAGGGGATCTGGGAGTCCACCATCAGCGCCTGGACCTCGGCCACCAGCGGCCGGCGGCCCTCCAGGGTGACCGTCAGGCAGGTGCCCGGCACGGGCTGCGCGCGGCGCGTCAGGAAGAGGCCGGACGGGTCCGGCAGGCCCGCGATGCCCTCGTCGTGCAGCTCGAAGCAGCCGACCTCGTCGGTCGCGCCGTAGCGGTTCTTGACGCCGCGGATCAGCCGCAGCCGGGCGTGCCGGTCGCCCTCGAAGCTCAGCACCACGTCCACCAGGTGCTCCAGCAGCCGGGGGCCGGCGATGGAGCCGTCCTTGGTGACGTGGCCGACCAGCAGGGTGGCCATGCCGCGCTCCTTGGAGGCGCGGATCAGCGCCCCGGCGACCTCGCGGACCTGGGCCATGCCGCCGGGCGCGCCGTCCAGCTCGGCCGAGGCGATGGTCTGCACCGAGTCCAGCACCAGCAGCGAGGGGCCGACCTGGTCGATGTGGCCGAGGACGGCGCCGAGGTCGGTCTCGGCCGCCAGGTAGAGGTGGTCGGAGAGGGCGCCGATGCGGTCGGCGCGCAGCCGCACCTGGCCCGCCGACTCCTCGCCGGTCACGTACAGCGTGCGGTTCCGGTCGGTCGCGGCCTTCGCGGCGACGTCCAGCAGCAGGGTGGACTTGCCGACGCCCGGCTCGCCCGCCAGCAGCACCACGGCGCCGGGCACCAGGCCGCCGCCGAGCACGCGGTCCAGCTCGTCGACGCCGGTGGGGCGGGCGGTGGCGACCTGCCCGTCCACCTGGGCGATCGGCCGCGCCGGGGCGCTGACCGGGCCGGCCGCGGTGGTGCGCACGGGCACGGCGCCGTACTCCTCCACCGTGCCCCAGGCGTTGCACTCGGGGCAGCGGCCCACCCACTTGGGGAGCTGGTTGCCGCACTCGGTGCAGCGGTAGGAGGGGCGCGCCTTGGCGGAGGACTTGCCGGAGGAGGTACGGGCTGCCATGCCCCGAACCGTACAAGGCGGGTCCGACAACGCGCCCGCCGCCGTTCCGTCACCCTCAGCGGTGGAGGTGTGACCCGAAAGAAGTATGACCGGCGCAACCGGACCGGGCGGGCGGGGCACCGCCCCTAACGTCGGCAGGGTGACGACCAGTGCCGACATCCGGATCCCCCCGGCCACCGGGAGCGCGCCGCGCGGCGGGCAGCGCCCCGACGAGGCGTGCGCGCGGCACGTGGACGGCCTCTTCACCTACTGCCTGTCCGTGCTGTGCGACCACGACGCGGCGCTGGCCGCCGTGCGGTCGGTGCGGGACCTCGCGGTCCGGCACCACGGACGGCTGCGCGACCCCTCCCTGCAGCGCGCCTGGCTCTACTCGCTCGCCCGGTACGCCTGCCTGCTCCGCCTGGAGGACGCCGCCGCCCCCGGCCGGCCGGACCCGGAGCCGGGCGCGGACGCCGCCCCGCCCCCGCCGCCGCCCGGGCAGCAGGAAGAGCGGCGCCGCCGCCTCGCGCTGCTGGCCTGGCCGGAGGCGGCGGGCACCACCCCGCAGCAGCGCGAGGCCCTGGAGCTGGCCATGCGCCACGGGCTCGCCCCCGCCGAGGTCGCCGCGGTCCTCGGCCTCCTCCCGGAGGAGGCGTCCGCGCTGCTCGTCCGGGCCGGCGCCGAGGTGGCCCGCACCCGGACGGCCCTGCGGGTCCTCGCCGCCGCGGAGTGCCCCGAGCTGGACCTGCTCGGCGGCGGCCGCACGGCCGGCGGCCACGGCGGGATGCTCCTCGTCCCGGCGCTCCGGCGCGAGCTGGTGCGGCACGTGGACGACTGCCCCACCTGCCGCGGCACGGCCGGGCGGCAGGCGCCCGGGGACGCCTGGCCGGGCACCGGCCTGCTGCACGGCGGCACCGGGGCGGGGGTCTCCCTGCCCCTGGTGGACGCGCCCGTCGCGGCGCTGGCCGGGACCGCCGGCGCCGCCTTCCTCGCGGGAGCCTCGGCGGGCCGCCGGGCCCGCGCCGCGCGGCGCGGGCGCGGGCCGGCCCCGGCCCCCGGCCCCGCCCGCGGCCGGGTGCACCGCGCCCCCGCCCCGGCGGCCGACCCGCGCTTCGACCGGCAGGGCTTCCCCCGGCACCGGGCGGACTCCCCGGACCTGGCGGCGGCCCTGCGCAACCGGGCCGTGACCACGACGGTCCTCGCGGCGGTGCTCGCCGCCCCGGTGGCCGCGCTCTGGGTGGCGCACCGGGGCGGCGACGGCGCGGGCGGCCCGGCCGCCGTCTCCTCCGTGCGGGTGGACACGGTCGGCGCCACGCCGGCCGGCGGCCCGGCCACGGCCGGTCCGAGCCCCGCGGCCGGGGCGGGACCGGTGGACCGGGAGACCGCCCGGAGGTTCGGCCCGCTGGCGTCGCGGAGCGGGCCGGTCCCGCAGGCGGCGGGCGCGCCGGCGCCGCTGCCGCAGGCCACCGCGCAGGCCCCGGGCCGGGCGGCCGTGCCGGTGGCCCTGCGGATCCCCGCCGGGCCGCCCGCCGCCGGGCCCGCCGCCGCTGGGCCCGCCGCCGCGGGGGCCGCGGCCGGCCGGCTGTCGGTCGCGGCGAGCGAGTACGGCAGCCGCACCGTCGTCACCCTCACCAACACCGGCGCCCACAGCCTTTTCTGGCGGGCCGTCACCGACGCCTCCTGGCTCCGTCTCAGCCGGGACTCCGGGGTGCTGGAGCCCGGGCAGCGGATCACCCTCATCGTCACGGTCGACCCCGACCGGGTGCCCCGCGGCCGCTGGACCGCCCACGTGGCCCTGCAGCCCTCCGAGTCCGTCGTCACCCTGGAGGGCAGCGGCGGCCCGCGGCCGTCCCCCTCGGGCACGCACCGGCCCCCGACGCCGTCCTCCCCGCCGTCCACCCCCGCGCCCTCGGGCGGCCCGACCGGGCGGCCCTCCCCCTCGGACGGCCCGCCGTCCTCCCCGGCGCCGCCGTCCCCGCAGCCGTCGGGCCCGGCGCCCTCCTCCCCGGCGCCCTCCTCCCCGCCGGGGACGTCCGGGCCGTCCGGGCAGCCGTCGGGGACCGCGTCCCCGACGCCGTCCGGCTCCGGGACGGCGCCCGGCACGGGCTGACGCCCCCGCGCCCGGCACCGGGGCGGCGGCCGGTCCGCCCCGCGCCCGGCACCGGGCGGACCGCTCAGCCGCCCAGCAGGGCGGCGAAGCCGTCCCGGGAGAGCAGCTCCAGCTCGTCCAGGGCCTCGCGGGCGCGGGCCGCGGCGGCGGGGTCGCGCTCCGCAAGGCCGCTCGCGAGGAACTCGTCCTCGTCCAGCCGCAGCGCCGCGGACCGGTCGGCCGGCAGCCACAGGTCCAGGTCGAGGTCGTGGACCACCACGGCGCCGTCCCGGACCGCCGCGGGCCGGGTGACGTCGCAGTACCAGCCCTTCAGCGCCCCGCGCCCGTCGCGCACCTCCTTGACGGAGTACCAGCGGTCCCGCCAGTAGTGCTCGGTGAACACGTCGCCCCGCTCGAACCGGACGAAGCCGAAGTCGCGGCTCGGCGGCCCCGCCCAGGGGGCCCGGACGGTGATCCGCGTCCCGTCGTCCCCGTCCACCAGGGCCGGGTAGCGGACGTCCGGCCGGGGGTGCTTCACCAGCAGGACCGTCACCTCGCTGCCGGGCGCCAGCCTCCCGGCCGCCTCCGCGCCGGGTTCTCCGTGCCCGCCGGTCCCGCCGCGGGCGGTGGCCTCGTCGGGGGCGGTGGTCTCGTCGGTCACGGTCGCTCTCCTCGCCTTCTGCGCCGGGTGCGTCCCCACGAGCCTGCGCGGCGCGGCGGCCGGGCCGCCACCGGTTTTCCGGCCCGGCGGCGCCCGCCTACCGCTCCGGGTCCGCCGGGTGGGGCGCCAGGGTCCGGTCGGCGCGGGCGGCGATCCGCTCCTCGCACAGCCCGGCCAGCACCGCGTACCCCTCGGGGCCCATCAGCTCGGTGAGCTCCGGCCGGTAGCCGACGTACACCGGCTCGGAGCCGCCGTGCGCCTCCGGGCTGCCGGTGCACCACCAGTGCAGGTCGTGCCCGCCCGGCCCCCAGCTGCGGCGGTCGTACTCGCCGATGGAGACCACCAGCACCCGGGTGTCGTCGGGCCGGTCCACCCACTCGTAGGTGCGCCGGATCGGCAGCTGCCAGCAGACGTCGGGCTTGGTCTCCAGCGGCTCGCGGCCCTCCTTGAGGGCGAGCGTGTGCAGGGCGCAGCCGGCGCCCCCGGGGAAGCCCGGCCGGTTGAGGAAGACGCAGGCGCCGTCGGCCCGGCGGGTCTGCCGGTCGCCGTCCTCGTCGAGCTGGGTGATGCCGCCGTCGAGCAGCACCGAGCCGTCCGGGCCGGTGCCCAGGTGGTGGTACTGCCACGTCTCGGGGGTCAGCCGGGCGGCGTGCTCCGCCACGCGCTGCTCGTCGTCCTCGTCGGACCAGTGGGCGCCCAGGGTGCAGCACCCGTCGGACTCGCCGCGGCCGGGGCGGATGCCGTGGCAGCCGCGGCCGAAGATGCAGGCCCAGCGGGAGGTCAGCCACGTCAGGTCGCAGCGGAAGACCTGGTCCTCGTCGGCCGGGTCGGGGAACTCCACCCACGCCCGGGGGAAGTCCAGCGGCACCTCGCGGCGGCGCGCCGCTCCCGTGCCGCGCGCGGTGCCGTGTCCCCGGTCCTTCTCTGCTGCTGCCACGGGGCCAGCCTATGCCCTGCCCGGGGGAGCGGATCGTCCCGTTAGCGGAGTGTTTGCCGGGCTTCCGCGGGACCTCCCGGCCGGGGCCCCGCCGCAGCCGCCGGGGCGCGTGCGGCGCCCGTCCCGCCCGCGGACGCCCTCCCGGGGTCCGGGAACCCCTCCGACCTGCGCCGCCGTGCCGGTAGCGTGGAGCGCTATGCGACTGGGCGTACTCGACGTGGGTTCCAACACCGTCCACTTCCTCGTGGTGGACGCGCACCGGGGTGCGTGCCCGATGCCCGCCTTCTCCTCCAAGGAGGAGCTGCGCCTCGCCGAACTGCTGGACGCGGACGGCGCCATCACCGCGGACGGCGTGCACCGCCTGGTCGCGGCCGTCGCCTCCGCGATGCGGGTCGCCGAGGACAAGGGCGTCGAGGACGTGCTCCCGTTCGCCACCTCCGCCGTCCGCGAGGCGGCCAACGGCGAGGAGGTGCTGGCCCGGGTCGAGCAGGAGACCGGCGTCGCGCTGCGGGTGCTCTCCGGCGGGGACGAGGCGCGGCTGACCTTCCTCGCCGCCCGCCGCTGGTTCGGCTGGTCCTCGGGCCGGCTGCTGGTCCTGGACATCGGCGGCGGCTCCCTGGAGATCGCCTGCGGCGTGGACGAGTCCCCCGACGTCGCCGTGTCGCTGCCGCTGGGGGCGGGCCGGCTCACCTCCGGGCGGCTGCCCGGCGACCCGCCGAGCCCGGAGGACGTGCGGGAGGTGCGGCGCCAGGTCCGCGCCGAGATCGCCCGGGTCGTGGGCGGCGTCTCCCGGCTCGGGCCGCCCGGGCACACGGTCGCCACCTCCAAGACGTTCAAGCAGCTCGCCCGGATGACCGGCGCGCCCCGCTCCGAGGCCGGCCCCTACGTGCCGCGGCGGCTCACCAAGGCCGGCCTCGGCGAGTGGCTGCCGAGGATCGCCACGATGACGGAGGCCGAGCGCGCCCGCATACCGGGGGTCTCCGAGGGCCGGGCCCGGCAGCTCCTCGCGGGGGCGCTGGTCGCCGACGCCGCGATGGACCTCTTCGGGCTGGAGGAGGTCGACATCTGCCCCTGGGCGCTGCGCGAGGGCGTCATCCTGCGGCGCCTGGACATGATGACGGAGACGGGCACCGGGTCGGGCGGCGTGTGAAGGGACGACCCCCTGAGGTCCGTGCCACGGGTCACCGGCGGGCGCCGGGGGCAGGAGCACGGGGCCGGTGCGAGCCCGGACCCGGCGGCAGGAGAGACCCTCGACGACTCGGCGGCATGCGCATGACCGGACCATCCGAGGCCCCGGACGGGGCCGCAGCACCCCCGACCGGCGGCCGGGCGGGGTCCCGCGGCGCACGGGAGCCGCATAGTCTGTCTTCCGTGGCGGACCCAGCGGACCAGGACACGGCGGGGCCGGACCGCGACGCCCCGGACCGGCGGGGCCCGGCCGGCGACGGCCCGGTCCCGGACGGCCCCGGCAGCGGCGGCCCCGGCACGGACGGCCCCGACACCGAGGCGCGGCGCGCGGCCCGCGCCGCCCGGCGCGTGGTGGCCAAGCGCGCCGCCGCGACCCGGGAGGTCGCGGGCGCTGCCCTGGAGGCCGCCCGCGCCCGCCGGGCCGCCGCCCGGCGCGGCACGGAGTCCGCGGACGACGCGGCCGCCGACGCCGGCGGCCGGCCGCACGGCCCGGGGGGCGCCGGCGGCACCGGTGGTACCGGCGGCGCCGGACGGGTCCCGGTGAAGCAGGCCGCCGCCGCCCGGCAGGCCGCGGTGAAGCAGACCGCCGCCGTGAAGCGGGCCGCCGCGAAGGCCGCCGACGCCGCGCGCGCGGCGCGGGCGGTCGCGCTCCCCGGCGCCGCCGGGTCCGCGGCGACCCCGGCACCCGCCGCCCCGGCGCCCGCGCCCACGCCGCCCCCGGACGCCGGCACCCCCGCCGCCACCGCCTCCGACCGCCCCGCCGGCACGGCCGTCGCGCCCGGCACCCTGCGCGGCCCCGACGGGCGGTCCCTGCCGCAGCCGCCGGGCGTCCTCGGACCGGCACCGGAACCGGCACCCGCACCGGCCCCGGCCGGCCGCCCCGCCGCGACCGCCGCCCCCCGCCTCCCCGCCGCCCCCGCCCCGGCCGGCGGCCGCGGGCCGGGCGCCAGGGTCGCCCTCTCCACCGCCTCGGTCTACCCGGAGAACACCGCCGCCGCCTTCGAGGCCGCCGCCCGCCTCGGCTACGACGGCGTCGAGGTCATGGTGTGGACCGACCCGGTCAGCCAGGACATCGAGGCGCTGCGCCGCCTCTCCGACGACCACGGCGTCCCGATCCTGGCCGTGCACGCCCCCTGCCTGCTCATCACGCAGCGGGTGTGGAGCACCGACCCGTGGACCAAGCTGGAGCGCGCCCGCGCCGCCGCCGAGAAGCTGGGCGCGGGGACCGTGGTGGTCCACCCGCCGTTCCGCTGGCAGCGGCAGTACGCCCGCGAGTTCGTCGAGGGCGTGTGGCGGATGGCGGACGAGACCGACGTCCGGTTCGCGGTGGAGAACATGTACCCGTGGCGCTACCGCGACCGCGAGGTCCTCGCGTACGCGCCGGGCTGGGACCCCACGGACGAGGACTACCGGCACTTCACCGTCGACCTCTCCCACGCCGCCACCTCCCGGGTCGACGCCCTGGCCATGGTGGACCGCATGGGCGACCGGCTGGCGCACGTCCACCTCGCCGACGGCAGCGGCTCGGCCAAGGACGAGCACCTCATCCCCGGCCGCGGCACCCAGCCCTGCGCCGAGCTGCTGGACCGCCTGTCCGCCGGCGGCTTCGACGGCCACGTCGTCCTGGAGGTCAACACCCGCCGCGCCGCGACCCCCGACGAGCGCGAGGCCGACCTGGCGGAGGCGCTGGCCTTCACGCGCAAGCACCTCGCCCCCTCGGCGCACGTAGGCTGAGGCACGACCGCGGGGAGCACCGCGGCGGACGCCGCAGGGGAAGGGGACGGGCGGATGGGAGCCAACGGAGGGGCTGACCTCGCCTCCTCCTTCGGGGCGGTCGCGGCCGAGTACGACGCCGCCCGGCCCTCCTACCCCGCTGCGCTCCTCGACGCCGTCGAGGAGCTGGCGGGCCGCCCGCTGGCCGGCGCCGACGTGCTGGACGTGGGGGCGGGCACCGGCATCTCCGCCCGCGCCCTGCTCGCCCGCGGCGCCCGCGTCACCGCCGTCGAGCCCACCGCGGGCATGGCCGGGCGGCTGCGCGCGGTCAGCCCGGGGCTGCCGCTGGTGCGCGCCGACGGCAACGCCCTGCCGTTCCGGGACTCCTCCGCGGACCTGGTCACCTACGCCCAGGCCTTCCACTGGACCGACCCGGCGCGCTCGGTGCCCGAGGCGGTCCGGGTGCTGCGGCCCGGCGGCGCGCTGGCGCTGTGGTGGAACCTCAAGGACCGCGGGGTCCCGTGGGTGCGGGAGCAGTCCGCCCGGATGCGCGCGGCCTGCCCGCGGTACCACGGGCACCGGCCGTACGGCGGGCCCCCGGAGGACCTGTCCCGCTCCGGCCTGCGGGTCTCCACCGCCGCGGTCCGCTGGGAGCGCCGGGTGCCGCTCGGGACCGCCCTGCTGGACCAGGCGTCGCGCTCGTACGTGGCGGTGCTCGCCCCCGCGGACCGGGAGCGGCTGCTGGCCGCCGAGCGGGAGGCGCTGCTGGCCGCGTTCCCCGACGGCGTGGTCGTGGAGCCGTACGTGGTGGAGCTCGTGGTCGGCGTCGTCGCTGGTGCCGGTGCCGGTGCCGTGGACGGGAGCGCCGACGGGAGTGCGAACGCGGACGGGGGTGCGCGCCGGTGAGCGCGGAGGAGGCGCCGGCCCGCCGCCGCGGCCGCCCGGCGGGCTCGCGGGCCGGGGCGCCGCGGACCCGGGAGGCGATCCTGGCCGCCGCCCGGTCGGAGTTCGCCGCCCGCGGCTACGCCAAGGCGTCGATCCGCGGCATCGCCCGGGCGGCGGGGGTGGACCCGGCGCTGGTCCACCACCACTTCGGCAGCAAGGATCAGCTCTTCGCCGCCGCACTGGAGATCACCTTCGCCCCGGCGCTGATGGTCCACGACGCGGTGGCGGGCGGCCCCGAGGGGGTGGGGGAGCGGCTGGCCCGCTCCTTCCTGTCGCTCTGGGAGCAGCCGGAGGTCCGGGAGCGGCTGATCGCCGTCATCCGCTCGGCCCTGACGGAGGACCAGGCCACGGTCATGCTCAGGGAGTTCGTCTCCCGCGAGCTGATGGAGCGGATCGCGGCCGGACTGGACGTCCCCGAGCCGCAGCTGCGGGCCGAGCTGGCCGCCTCCCACATGGTCGGCCTCGCGCTCGCCCGGTACGTGATCCGGGTGGAGCCGCTGGCCTCGGCCGACCCGGAGGAGCTGGTCCGGCTGGTCGCGCCGGTGCTGCAGCGCTACCTCACGGAGCGCTGACCCCCGCCCGCGCCCCCGCCGCGCACCCCGCGCCCCCGCGGCCCGGCCCGCGCCCTCCCGCGCCGCGACGCGGTCCCGCCATCCGGACGCCATGTCCGGATGGCGGCGCCGGAGGCGTACGCTCGACCGTCACGGACCCGGTGCGCCCCACCGGTCCGCAGAAGCCGCAGAGCAGGACCGCCCGCGTCGCACACACCGCCGCCGCGGCGCGAAGGGAGTGGAGCACCGTGCCCGAGCTGAGGTCGCGTACCGTCACCCACGGCCGCAACATGGCGGGCGCCCGGGCCCTCATGCGGGCCTCCGGCGTGGACAGCCGGGACATCGGCAAGCCGATCGTCGCGGTGGCCAACAGCTTCACCGAGTTCGTGCCCGGCCACACGCACCTCCAGCCGGTCGGCCGGATCGTCTCCGAGGCGGTCAAGGCGGCCGGGGCCGTCCCCCGCGAGTTCAACACCATCGCGGTCGACGACGGCATCGCCATGGGCCACGGCGGCATGCTCTACTCGCTGCCGTCCCGCGACCTGATCGCCGACTCGGTCGAGTACATGGTCAACGCGCACTGCGCGGACGCCCTGATCTGCATCTCCAACTGCGACAAGATCACCCCGGGCATGCTCATGGCCGCGCTGCGCCTGAACATCCCGACCGTCTTCGTCTCCGGCGGCCCCATGGAGGCCGGCCGGGCGACCCTGGTCGACGGCACCGTCCGCAAGCTCGACCTGATCAACGCCATCTCCGACGCGGTCAACGAGGACGTCTCCGACGAGGACATCCTCCGCATCGAGGAGAACGCCTGCCCCACCTGCGGCTCCTGCTCGGGCATGTTCACCGCCAACTCGATGAACTGCCTCACCGAGGCCATGGGCCTCTCGCTGCCCGGCAACGGCTCGGTGCTCGCCACCCACACCGCCCGCCGGGACCTGTACGAGCGGGCCGGCCGCACCGTCGTCGACATCACGCGGCGCCACTACGAGCAGGACGACACCACCGTGCTGCCCCGCTCGATCGCCACCCGCGCCGCCTTCGACAACGCCATGGCCCTCGACATCGCCATGGGCGGCTCCACCAACACCATCCTCCACCTGCTCGCCGCCGCCCAGGAGGCCGAGCTGGACTACGGGCTCGCCGACATCGACGCCGTCTCCCGCCGCGTCCCCTGCCTGGCCAAGGTCGCCCCGAACGTCGCCCCCGGCGGCACCTACTACATGGAGGACGTCCACCGGGCCGGCGGCATCCCCGCGATCCTCGGCGAGCTGTACCGCGCCGGGCTGCTCGACGAGGACGTCCACACGGTCCACAGCCCCTCGCTCGCCGACTGGCTGAAGACCTGGGACGTGCGCGGCGGCTCGCCCTCCGCCGAGGCCGTCGAGCTGTGGCACGCCGCCCCCGGCTGCGTCCGCTCCGCGACCGCCTTCTCCCAGTCCGAGCGCTGGGACTCGCTGGACACCGACGCCGCGAACGGCTGCATCCGCGACGCCGCGCACGCCTACTCGAAGGACGGCGGCCTCGCCGTGCTCCGGGGCAACCTCGCCGAGGACGGCTGCGTGGTGAAGACCGCGGGCGTCGACGAGTCCATCTGGACCTTCTCCGGGCCGGCCGTGGTCTGCGAGTCCCAGGAGGAGGCCGTCGACAAGATCCTGGCCAAGCAGATCAAGGCCGGCGACGTCGTCGTCATCCGCTACGAGGGCCCCCGGGGCGGCCCCGGCATGCAGGAGATGCTCTACCCGACCTCCTTCCTCAAGGGACGGGGCCTCGGCAAGTCCTGCGCGCTGGTCACCGACGGGCGCTTCTCCGGCGGCACCTCGGGCCTGTCCATCGGCCACGCCTCCCCGGAGGCGGCGTCCGGCGGCACCATCGCCCTGGTCGAGGACGGCGACACGATCTCCATCGACATCCCGAACCGCTCCATCCGGCTCGAGGTCCCCGACGAGGAGCTGGCCGCGCGCCGCGCCCGGCTGGAGGCGTCCGGCGGCTACCGGCCGAAGGACCGGCAGCGGCAGGTCTCGGCGGCGCTGCGCGCCTACGCGGCCATGGCCACCTCGGCGGACCGCGGCGCGGTCCGCGACCTGTCCCGGCTGGAGGGCTGAGGCCCGTGCCGTCCCGGGCCCGGGACGGCACGGCACGGAGCACCGGCGGGGCCGGGAGGACGACCGTCCTCCCGGCCCCGCCCCCGCGTCGGGGACAATCGGCCCCGTGACCGACGACCGCGCCCCCGCCGCCCCGACCGACGCCCCCCGGCCGGAGCCCGTCCGCTTCTTCGGCACCTCCTGGGCGGACCGCGGCCCCGGCTACGCGCTGCGGCGCGCCGCCGTCGCCGCCGGGTCGCTGGCCGCGCTCGCGGCGGGCCTCCTGGCGCTGTCGCTCGCCTTCTCCGCCTTCACCGGCGGCCCCCTCCTCGACGTGCTGCTCGCGGCCGCCGTCGGCGGCTGCTCGCTGATGGCGGGGCTGCGCACCTGGCGGACCCTGTCCCGGGGCCGGGACGCACTGGACGGCTGGATGGCCGACGACCGTGCGCTCGCCCCGATCATGGTCGTCGGCTTCGCGGGCACCCTGGCCGCGTACGTCGTCCGCAGCCTCGTCGAGGCGCCCGGCGAGGGCGTCGCCCGCGCCCGCCACGAGGCGGCCCTCGCCGCCCACGCGCGCCGCCGCACCCCCCGCGGCGGCCGCCCCGGCGCCCGCCGCGCGCCGGGAGGGCGCCGGCCCCGCCGCTGAGCCGCGGCCCGGCCCCCGCCTACCGGCGGGCGCGCGCCCCCGCGACCGAGCCGACGACCCCGACCACCGCTGCCAGCAGGACCGCGTGCCAGACGCCGTCCCAGAGCGCGGCGGCGAGGCTCGCGGAGGAGAGCAGGCTGCGCGCCGCCGTGTCCAGCACCAGCAGCAGGACGGCCGGGACGGCCGCCACCCGCCAGGGGTGCTCGGCGGCCCAGCGGCGCAGCCGCCGGTCGCCGCCGGCGCGGCCGGTGACCGAGCCCACGCCGCCGACCAGGAAGAAGAGGAAGAGGGCGAGGCTGACCGGCCCGGCGAGGATGCCGAGCGACCAGTCGCCGGTGAGCACGTCGACGCCCAGGGCGGCGGCGCCGCCCAGCGTGCCGACGGCCGCCGCGGTCCGCCAGGGGCCGAGCGTCGCCGAGGCGACGGCGAGCTGGCGGTTCTCACCCGGGGTCATGTCTCCGTGTGCTGTCATGCCTTCACGGTGCGCCTGCGGCGGGGTCCGCACCATAGGGGACAACCCTGATTTGTCCCGCACGCCTCCCTTGACCCGGCCCTCCCCGGAGGGGATGTTCTCCGCATGACGAACACCGTGGCGGTGCGGGCCGAGGCCCTCACCGTCGTCCGCGGCGGCCGCACCGTGCTCGACGGCCTCGGCTTCACGGTCCCCCGGTCCACCGTCACCGGACTCCTCGGGCCCTCCGGGTGCGGCAAGACCACCCTGATGCGCGTCCTGGCCGGCGTCCAGGCCAACGCCACCGGCACCGCCGAGGTCCTCGGCCTGCCCGCCGGCGACCCCGGCCTGCGCCGCCGTGTCGGGTACGTCACCCAGGCGCCCTCCGTCTACGCCGACCTCTCGGTGCGGGAGAACCTCGCCTACTACGCCGCCGTCCTCGCGCCCGGCCGCGCCCGCCGCGCGGCCCGCGCCGAGGCCGTGGACCGGGTACTGGCCGAGGTCGACCTCGCCGGGTACGCGGGCACGCTCGCCTCCCGCCTCTCCGGCGGCCAGCGCAGCCGCGTCTCGCTCGCCGTCGCCCTGCTCGGCGCCGGCACCGGCGACCGCCCCGAGCTGCTCGTCCTCGACGAGCCCACCGTCGGCCTCGACCCCGTGCTCCGCCGCGACCTGTGGGCGCTCTTCCACCGGCTCGCCGCCGACGGCGCCGCCGTCCTGGTCTCCAGCCACGTCATGGACGAGGCGGAGCGCTGCGACCGCCTGCTGCTCCTGCGCGAGGGCCGGCTGCTCGCCGAGGACACCCCCGACGCGCTGCGCGCCCGCACCGGCGCCGCCACCGTCGAGGACGCCTTCCTCCGCCTCGTCGAGGCCCCGGCGGGCCCCGAGGGCCCTGCTGGTCCCGCGGCTCCCGGCGGTCCCGCTGCTCCCGGCGGCGCCGGGACCCCCTCCGCCCGCCGCCCCCGGGAGGTCCGGCCGTGACCGCCGCCCCGCGCCCCCTCGCCGCCGGTGCCGCCCGCGCCGGCGCCACCGCCCGCCGCGTGCTGCTCCAGCTCCGCCACGACCCGCGCACCGTCGCCCTGCTGCTGGTCGTCCCCTGCCTGCTGCTCGCCCTGCTCTCCTGGATCTACGACGGCTCCCCGCAGGTCTTCGACCGGATCGGCGCGCCGCTGCTCGGCGTCTTCCCGTTCACCGTGATGTTCCTGGTCACCTCGGTCGCCACCCTCCGCGAGCGCTCCTCCGGCACCCTGGAGCGGCTGCTCTCCATGCCGCTGGGGCGTCTCGACCTGCTGCTGGGGTACGCCCTGGCCTTCGGCGGCCTCGCCGTGCTCCAGGCCGGGCTCGCCACGGCCCTCGCCGTCGGACTGCTCGGCCTCGACGTCGCCGGGCCGCTCTGGGCGCTGCTGCTGGTGGCCGTCCTCAACGCGGTGCTCGGCACCTCCGTCGGCCTCTTCACCAGCGCCTTCGCCCGCACCGAGTTCCAGGCGGTGCAGTTCCTGCCCGCGGTGGTGCTGCCGCAGTTCCTGCTCTGCGGGCTCTTCGTGCCGCGCGGGCAGATGCAGCCCGTCCTCGGCGCCGTCTCCGACGTGCTGCCGCTCTCCTACGCGGTGGACGCCATGACCGAGGTCACCGTGCACGCGGACCTCGGCGGGGCGTTCGTCCGCGACACGTCCGTCACCGCGGGCTGCATCGCCGCCGCGCTCGCCCTGGGCGCCGCCACCCTGCGCCGCCGGACGCCCTGAGCGGCCGCACGCCCCGGCGCGGCCCCGGGGGCCCGGGGCCGCGCCGGCGGCCCCGACCGGCAGGCGGACGCCCCCGCCGCCCCCGCCTCCCCGGTGCGAGGATGGGCCCGACACCGTCCGGAAGACGACCGGGGGCGCACGCCCCCCGGAACACGACGAGGTGAGCCGCCCATGACCCAGACAGTCGCCGTCCTCGGCGCCGGCAAGATCGGCGAGGCGCTGGTCTCCGGCCTGCTGCGCGCCGGCAGGGCCCCGGCCGACGTCCTGGTCACCGCCCGCCGCGCCGAGCGCGCCGCCGAGCTCCGCGAGCGGTACGGCGTCGAGGCCGTCTCCAACGAGCACGCCGCCAAGGCCGCCGACACCCTGATCCTCACCGTCAAGCCGCAGGACATGGCCGCCCTGCTGGACGAGCTGGCCCCGCACGTCCCCGCCGACCGCCTCGTGGTCTCCGGCGCGGCGGGCGTGCCCACCGCCTGGTTCGAGGAGCGGCTCGCGCCCGGCACCCCCGTGGTGCGGGTGATGACCAACACCCCGGTGCTGGTCGACGAGGCGATGAGCGTCATCTCGGCGGGCGCCCACGCCGCCGAGGAGCACCTGCGCCGCACCGAGGAGATCTTCCGGCCCGTCGGCAGGACGCTGCGGGTCCCCGAGGCCCAGCAGGACGCCGCCACCGCCCTCTCCGGCTCCGGGCCGGCCTACTTCTACCTCCTCGTCGAGGCCATGACCGACGCCGGGATCCTCCTCGGCCTGCCCCGCGCGGTCGCCCACGACCTGATCGTGCAGTCGGCTGTCGGCGCCTCCACGATGCTCCGCGACTCGGGCGAGCACCCGGTCAAACTGCGGGAGGCCGTCACCTCCCCGGCGGGCACCACCATCGCCGCCATCCGCGAGCTGGAGAACCACGGCGTGCGCGCGGCCTTCCTCGCCGCCCTGGAGGCCGCCCGGGACCGCTCCCGGGAGCTGGCCGCCGGCGGGCGGTAGCGCCGCCCCGGGCGGGGGCGCCCGCCCCCGCCCCCGCCGGAGCCCGCCCCCGCCCGTGCCGGCGCCGCATAGGGTGTCCGGGTGCGCTACGACCTGGTGATCCTCGACAACGACGGGGTGCTCTGCGACAGCGAGCCCCTCTCCAACCGGGTGCTGGCCGAGTACCTCACCGAGCTCGGCCACCCCACCACCTTCGACGACTCGGTGCGGGACTTCCTCGGCACGGCGGCGCACCACATCCACGACGTGGTCCGCGCGCGGTCGGGGCGGGCGCTGCCCGACGGCTTCGACGACCTCTTCCACGCCCGGGTCTTCGCCGCCTTCAAGGCGGAGCTCACCGCGGTCGCCGGGGCCGAGGGGCTGCTCAAGGCCCTGGCCGCGTCCGGGACGCCCTACTGCCTGGCGTCCTCCGCGCACCACACCTGGATCCGCACCGCCCTGGACCTCGCCGGACTGCGCGGCCACCTCCCCGAGGACCGGATCTTCAGCGCCCAGGACGTCGGCCGGGGCAAGCCCGCCCCCGACCTCTTCCTGCACGCCGCCCGCACCCTGGGCACGCCGCCGGACCGCTGCGCCGTCGTCGAGGACAGCCCCAACGGCGTGCTCGCCGCCCGCGCGGCCGGGATGGACGTCTTCGGCTACGCCGCGCTCACCCCGGCCGACCGGCTCACCGCGGCCGGGGCGACGCGCCTGTTCGCCGACATGGCGGAGCTGCCGGGACTGCTGGGCCTGGCCGGGGCCTGACCCGGCGGCGGACCGGTACCCGACCGGGCGGCGGACCGGTCCGGCCGCCCCCGGGCCACGGGCTCCCGGCCCCCGCGGCCCTCAGCCCTCGACGGTGAGGCGGCGGCCGCGCAGCGGCGCCCCGCGCAGCTCGCCGAGGAGCAGCGGCAGGGCCGTTCCGGACCCGGGGGAGGCGGTCGAGGTCCGGGTCTCCGCCCGCAGGTGGAGCAGCGGCTCGCCCCCGGTGTCGCCGGAGTTGCCCACCGCGCCGAGCATCGTCCCCGCCGAGACCCGCGCCCCCGCCCGCACCCGGACGCTGCCCGGCTGCAGGTGCGCCAGCACCACCAGCGCCCGGCCGGTGTCCACGGCGACGTGGTTGCCCAGGGGATGCGCGGGGTCGACGGCACCCGGCTCGTTGTCGGGCAGCCCGTCGACGGCCACCGCCACCACGCCGTCGCAGGGGCTGCGCACCGGGTGCCCGTACGCCGCGTAGGCGTCGTTCTCCGCCGGCATCAGGCCCAGGGCGCGGCGGCGGCGCCACCGCAGGCCGCTGCCGAGCACGGTGAGGTCGACGGCGAGGCGGGCGGCGCGGCCGTAGGCGTCCGCCGCGTGCCGGTTGAGGGCGGGGCCGCCGGCCTGGAGCAGGCAGAGGGTGCCGCCGCGCAGCGGCGAGGCCAGCACCAGCGGCGGGTCCGCGGGGTCGGTCCGGGGACGGCAGCGGGCGGCGGTCCAGGCGGCGGCGGCCAGGACGGCCAGCGGCGGCAGCAGCGCGAGCGGCGCCCGCAGGTCCCAGGCCAGGTCGGCGGCGGGCACGCGCAGGCCGGCGGCGGCGGTCCCGGCCACGGCGGCGCCGGGCAGCAGCCGGGCGTACGGGGGCAGGGCGTGCCAGGGGCCGACGTGCAGCAGGCACCAGGCGGCGGCGGCCGCGGCGAGCAGGAGCAGCAGCCACTGCGTGGCCGAGACCGCGGCCAGGGCCAGGGCGAGCTGGAGCACCGCCCAGCCGGCGGTCCCGGCGGCGGCCAGCGCGTACCGGCGGGCGGCCTCCTGCCGGGCCTGCGCGGCGGTGGAGACGGGGGCCGGGCGCGCTGCGGGCGGCGCGGGGGCGGCCGGCCGTGCGGCGGCGGCAGGACCGGCGACCGGACGGGTGGACGGGCCGGCGACCCGGCGCTCGGCGGCCCGCCGGGGGCCGGGGGGTTCGGCGGCGGTGCGGCGGGCCGTCAGCGCGGCCGGTCCGAGGACCAGCGAGGTGAGCAGGCCGTCGCCGTCCAGGCCGGCCCAGAGCAGCTCGCCGCCGTCGGCGCAGTGCACCCGCCACAGGCCCTCGTGGGGCTGGACCGACCGCACGGCGCCGTGCCGCTCGCGGAGCTGGTCCACCATCAGCTGCAGCCGGTCGACGGGGACCCGCTCCAGCAGCTCCGGGGCGAAGACGGACCGCGGGAGCCGAGGCGCCGTCAGGACGGCGGTGAGCAGGTCCTGGAGGGTCCGGTCGACGGCCTGGCGGCGGCGGACGTGCAGGAGCTGGGGACCGAGAGCGCGCACCATCCCCACGACGTGTCCTCATCTCTCCCGGGGGGCCGTCACCTACGGCACACACTCTCACCGTAAGCACCGATGAGCGCAAAACATGGCAACTCACCCGAAGGGAGTCACAAGGGATGGCGGAATCCAGCGGAACCGCCGCGTCCGGACCCTTCCGCGGCCCGCCCCGCGCCCCTACGCTCACGCCGGAACCGCCCGCCGGACGGCGGCACGAGGGGCGGCGGCACGGAGGGGAGCCCGGCCATGGAGGGGAGGCCCGCCACGGAGGGGCGGGGAGCCGCGGGCGCGGCCCCCGCGGGGGGAGTTCCCGCAGGGGCAGCTCCCGCCGAGGGAGCTCCCGCGGGAGGAGCGCCGGCGGGAGGGGCGCCCCGGGAGACGGCGCCCGCGGAGGCGGCCCGCCGCCTGCGGCGGGCCCGGACCGCCCTGCTCGCCTGCTTCCTCTGCCAGGGGGCGGCCTTCGCCCTGCTCGTCACCCGCATCCCGGCCGTCCAGGACCGGTACGGCGTCGGGGACGCGCTCCTCCCGGCCCTCCTCGCCGCGGTGCCCGTCCTCGCCGGAGCGGGCAGCGCCGCCTCGGAGCACCTCGCCCGGCGCACCTCCGCCCGCGCGGTGCTGCGGACCGCGCAGCCCCTGACCCTGCTCGCCCTCGCCTGCACCGGGGCGGGCACCGCCCTGTGGCAGCTGGCCCTGGCCCTGGCGGCCTTCGGCCTGGCCGTCGGCGCGCTGGACGCCTCGATGAACATGCTCGGCGTCGACCTCCAGCGCCGCTGCGGACGCTCCGTCATGCTCGGCTTCCACGCCGCCTTCAGCCTGGGCGGCATCGCCGGGGCCACCCTGGCCTGGGCCGGCGCGCACGGGCACCTCCCGCTGCCGGTGCTGTTCGGCGGCACGGCCGCGGTGCTGCTGCCGGTGGTCCTGGCGGCGGGCACCCGGCACCTGGGGCCGGCCGGTCCGGACGCCGGTGGCGCCCCGGCCGCGCGGGAGGACCGGGCCGTGCAGGAGGACCGGGCCGCGCGGGACGGGTCCGCCGCCCCGCGCCGACCCGTCCCCTGGCGGCCGCTGCTGCCGCTCTGCTTCGCCATGACCGCCGCGTACATCGCCGACGCCACCGTCTCCAACTGGAGCGCCAAGTACCTCCACGACACCCTGCACGCCTCCGAGGCCCTGGCCACCGTCCCGTACAACGCCTACACGGCGGCCATGCTGGCGGGCCGGACCTTCGGCGACGCGGCCGTGCAGCGCTGGGGCGCCCCCGCGGTGGTGCGGACGGGCGCCGTGCTCTCCGCGCTCGGCTTCGCGGCCGCCGCGACCGCGCCCGGCCCCTGGACCGGCGTCCTGGGCTTCGCCCTGCTGGGCGCGGGGCTGTGCGCCGTCGTGCCGCAGGTCTTCGCCGCGGGGGCCCGGCGCCTCCCGCACGCGCGGGAGACGGCGGTGGCGCGCCTCAACCTCTTCAACTACGCCGGCTTCCTGGTCGGTTCGCCCCTCGTCGGCGCGGTCGGCGACGCCGCCTCCTACCGGGCGGCGCTCGCGATCCCGCTCGTCCTCGTCCTCGCCGTCCTGCCGGTCTCCCGGGCCTTCGGCCCCGCACCGCGTCGGGCCGCCGACCCCGGCACCGCCCCCACCGCCCCCACCGCCCCCACCGCCCCCACCGCCGCCCCGGCCGGCCCCGACCCGGACGCGGGGACCGGCGCGGTCGCCGGGGCGGGCTGACCGGCCCGGCGCGGGCCCCTCCGCTACCGTGGCGGCCATGTCCGCCCCCGCCGCCCGGCCCCGAACCGTCCCCTGCGGCCTCCGCCTGCAGTGGGACGAGGCCGTCACCGCCTACGACTTCGGCCCCGGCCACCCCATGGACCCGGTGCGGCTCGCCCTCACCATGCGGCTCGTGGAGGCCTTCGGCATCCCCGACGCGCCGGGCGTCACCGTCGGGGCGGCCGCCCCCGCCGGCGACTCCACGCTGCGGCTGGTGCACGACCAGGCCTACATCGACGCCGTCCGCCGCACCGCCGCGCACTGGGACGACCCGGCCGGGCAGGACGTGCGGCGCGGCCTCGGCACCGAGGACAACCCGGCCTTCGCCGCCATGCACACCGCCTCCGCGCTGATCGCCGGCCAGTCGGTCGCCGCCGCCGAGGCCGTGTGGCCCGCGCCCGGCACCCCCGGCGACCGGCCGCGCCCCCTGCACGCCGTCAACGTCGCCGGCGGCCTGCACCACGCGATGCCCGAGCGGGCCTCCGGCTTCTGCGTCTACAACGACGCGGCGCTCGCCGTCGCCCGCCTGCTGGAACTCGGCGTCGAGCGGGTCGCCTACGTCGACGTGGACGTCCACCACGGCGACGGCGTGCAGCACGTCTTCTGGAACGACCCCCGGGTGCTCACCGTCTCGGTCCACGAGCACCCCGCCACGCTCTTCCCGCAGACCGGCTGGCCCGGCGAGACCGGAGGCCCGGACGCGCCCGGCAGCGCGGTCAACGTCCCGCTGCCCGCCGGAACCGGCGACGCGGGCTGGCTGCGCGCCTTCCACGCCACCGTCCCCGAGCTGCTGGCCGCCTTCCGGCCGCAGGTGCTGGTCACCCAGCACGGCGCCGACACCCACGCCGAGGACCCCCTCGCGCACTTCGCCGTCTCGCTGGACGCCCAGCGGGCCATGGCCGAGGCCCTCCACGACCTCGCCCACCGGTACGCGGACGGCCGCTGGGTCGCGCTCGGAGGCGGCGGGTACGCCGTCGTCGACGTCGTGCCGCGCATCTGGACGCACCTCACGGCCATCGCCGCCGGGCGCCCCCTGGACCCGGAGTCCGACACGCCCGCCGAGTGGCGCGCCGAGGTGTACCGCCGCACCCGGCGGCAGGCGCCGCTGCGGATGACCGACGGCCGCCACCCGGTGGTCTGGCCCGACTTCGCGGA
This sequence comes from Streptomyces sp. NPDC001380, assembly GCF_042895785.1. Classification (NCBI taxonomy): domain Bacteria; kingdom Bacillati; phylum Actinomycetota; class Actinomycetes; order Kitasatosporales; family Streptomycetaceae; genus Streptomyces; species Streptomyces sp. NPDC001380. Next base: position 189,993 of record NZ_JBIAWP010000009.1, read on the forward strand.
GGGCGGCTACGACCCCGCCGACCGGCTCGACCAGGCGATCCTCGCGGCCCGCCGCGAGGTCTTCCCGTACCACGGCCTGCTCCCCTGACCCGTCCGGCCGCACCGCCGTCCGCCCGCACCGCTGTTCCCACCGCCGTCCGCACCGCTGTTCCCACCGCCGTCCGCGCGCCGGGCGTGCGACCGGCGCGCGGACGGCGGCCGGGGCGCGCCCTCCGCGCTCCCGCGCGGGCCGCGCGCTTCCGCGAGCCGACGCCGGGACCGGGGGCGCGGGAGGCCCCCGGCGACGCCGGGCCACCGGTCCGCGCCCGCCCGCCCGGCGCTCACCTGCTGCGACGGATCGTGCGGCCACGGTGACGGAGGCGGCCTCACCCCTCTTCCCACCCGCACCACCCGCAACTACTCTGGGGATACGGGTGTGCTGGCTTCAGTCACCGGAGGGGAAGCCGGTGCTCAGCACATGCGAAAGGTCGGTGCTGACATGGCGTCTGGTGAGAGGCCTCTGAACGAGGTGAACTTCCTGACCGTGGCGGAGGTGGCCGCGGTCATGCGGGTGTCCAAGATGACCGTGTACCGGTTGGTGCACGGCGGGGAGCTGCCCGCCATCAGGGTGGGACGCTCCTTCCGGGTCCCCGAGCAGGCGGTCCACGACTACCTCCGGGAGTCCTACGTCGGGAGGGAGACCGCCTAGCGGACCCGGGGCGCGGCGCTGCCGGGACGGGCCCGGCGGGAGTCCGCCGCACCCGTGTGTGCGACTCGATTACGGCACGCGGGGTGCGGAAGGTAGGCTATGGCTTCCGTCAGTCGTATCCGGACTCCAGAGCACCGCGCCGCGGTCGCGAGAGAGTCCCAGTGAGCGAGGGTTGTTCCGTGGGCTCTGTCATCAAGAAGCGCCGCAAGCGTATGGCCAAGAAGAAGCACCGCAAGCTGCTGAAGCGGACGCGTGTGCAGCGGCGCAACAAGAAGTAAGCAGCGCCCCGATCAGCCCGACGCCCGCCCCGGCCCACCGCCGGGGCGGGCGTCGGCGTGTCCGGGCCGGCCGCCGCCCCTGCACCGGCGGCCCCCTCCGCGCCGGGGGCCGCTGCCGGGCCGGACCCCCCGGGTCCGGTCCCCGGGACGTCCGGCCCGCCGGGGAGGCCCGGACGCCCTCCGCCCCGGACACCCTCCGCTGTCGTAGGATCACGGAGACGGCGTGCCGCCGGGCGGCACGGCCCCGGTGATCGCCGCCACACCGGTGACGCCGGGTCGTCCCCCTGAAACAACCAGGCGATACGGTGCTGTGCGGGCAGGGGTTTTCGGACGGGAGGACTTCCACCGTGGGAAAGGTCGTGCTCGTCACGGGGGTGGCCCGCCACCTCGGCGCCCGGTTCGTCCGGGAGATCCGGCGGGAGCCGGACGTCGACCTGGTCGTCGGCGTCGACGTCCAGCCGTCCCCGTACGGCCTGGAGCAGGCGCCCCCCGAGGGGTCCGGCGGCCGCGTCGCCGACTACGTCTTCGCCCGCGCCGACATCCGCCGCCCCGCCGTGGCCCGGATCATCGCCGAGCACTCCGTCGACACCGTGGTCCACCTGAACGTGACCGCGACCCCGCTGGGCTCCGGCGGCCGCGGCACGGTCAAGGAGACCAACGTCATCGGCACCATGCAGCTGCTCGGCGCCTGCCAGAAGGCCCCCACCGTGCAGCGGCTCGTGGTCAAGTCCACCACCAGCGTGTACGGCTCCGCCCCGCGCGACCCCGCCGTCTTCACCGAGCAGATGCAGCCCCGGGCGCTGCCCTCCGGCGGCTTCGCCAAGGACGCCTGCGAGGTCGAGGGGTACGTCCGCGGCTTCTCCCGCCGCCGCCCCGACGTGGCCGTCTGCGTCCTGCGGTTCGCCAACATCGTCGGCCCGGCCGCGGACACCCCGCTCAACGAGTACTTCTCGCTGCCGGTGCTCCCCACCGTGCTCGGCTACGACCCCCGGATGCAGTTCGTCCACGAGGACGACGCGGTCGAGGTGCTCCGGCTCGCCGCCCTCGAACCACGCCGCGGCACCACCAACAGCGGCACCTTCAACGTCGCCGGCGAGGGCGTGCTGCTGCTCTCCCAGTGCGCCCGCCGCCTCGCCCGCCCCACCGTCCCGCTGCTGCTCCCCGCCATCAGCTGGGTCGCCGGACTGATCCGGCAGACCCGGGTCGCGGACTTCTCCCCGGAGCAGATCCGGCTCCTGACCCACGGCCGGGTCGTCGATGTGAGGCACCTTCACGAGACCTTCGGGTACACGCCCGTACGCAGCACCGCCGAGGCCTTCGCGGACTTCGCGGCGGCCGCGGCGGCCGGCCTGCTCCCCACGGAGCGCCTGGCGGCCGCCACCGACCGGCTGGCGGGGATGCTGCCGCCCGCCGGCCGCACCCCCGCGGCGGCGGGACGCACCACGGAAGGGGGCCCCGCGGGAGCGGGCCCCGCGGAATCGGGCACATGGGAGCTGGACCTGCGATGAGCGCCGCGAGGGAGTACGCCATGGGCGATGCCAAGGTCATCCCGATCGAGTCCGCCCGGACCGGCGGTGCGGCGCAGCCCCCCTCCCGCGACCGCGAGGCCGCCGCGCAGCCGGACGCCGACCGGACCGCCGCCGACCGGTCCACCGCCGACCGGTCCGCCCCGGGCCGGGAGGGGGCCGACCGGACCCGGCCGGGCACCAGGCCGCCGGCGCAGGGCCGCGACGCCCGGCGCGCCAGGGGGCCGGTGCGCCCGCCCGCGGCCGGGCCCGAGGACGACCGGCGCGCCGCCCACCGGCGGCTGCCGCCGCTCTCCGCCCTGCCCCAGGGCCCGCTGCCCGGTCCGGCCGCCGCGGGCGCGGCGGCCGTCGGGGAGGCGGTCGGCGGGGCCGCCGACCGGGCCGGAGCGGCCGCCGAGCGGATCGCCGACGCGGTCGGCCACGCCCTCGCCGGGCCGCTCGGCGGGGCCGCCGAGCGGCTGCTGGGCCGCGGCTGGGAGCGCCGGGCGGCCAACGGGCTGGCCTTCCTGCGCCGCCGCATCACGGGCGACTACGAGGTGGACGAGTTCGGCTTCGACCGGGAGCTCACCGAGGAGGTGTTCCTGTCGCTGCTGCGCCCGCTGGCCGAGAAGTACTTCCGGGTCGAGGTGCGGGGGATCGAGAACATCCCGGCCGAGGGCGGCGTGCTGATCGTCGCCAACCACTCCGGGGTGGTCCCGCTGGACGCCCTGATGACCCACGTGGCCGTCCACGACCACCACCCGGCCCGCCGCCACCTGCGGATGCTCGCCGCCGACCTGGTCTTCGTCCTCCCCGGCGTCAACGAGCTGGCCCGCAAGGCCGGCCACACCCTGGCCTGCAACGAGGACGCCCAGCGGCTGCTGGAGCGCGGCGAGGTGGTCGGGGTCTGGCCGGAGGGCTTCAAGGGCATCGGCAAGCCGTTCTCCGAGCGCTACAAGCTCCAGCGGTTCGGCCGCGGCGGGTTCGTCGCCTCCGCGCTGCGGGCGCAGGTGCCGATCGTGCCCTGCTCGATCGTGGGCGCCGAGGAGACCTACCCGATGATCGGCAACGCCCGGACCCTCGCCCGGCTCCTCGGCCTGCCGTACGTGCCGCTCACGCCGACCTTCCCCTGGCTGGGGCCGCTCGGCGCCGTGCCGCTGCCCACCAAGTGGACCATCCAGTTCGGCGAGCCGATCGCGACCGACGTCCACCCGCCGGAGGCGGCGGACGACCCGATGCTGGTCTTCGACCTCACCGACGAGGTCCGGGAGACCATCCAGCACACGCTCTACCGCCTGCTGGTGCAGCGCCGCTCGGTCTTCTTCTGAGCCGTCCCCCCGGCCCCTTCCGCGTTCCCGCCCCGGGGCCGGCCGGTCCCGGCGGGGACAGGCGCGCCCCGGGGGCGGACACGCCCCGGAACCGGCCGGACACGCCGGACACGGTCCGGCGCCGGACGCGCCGTGGGGCCGGACGCGCCGCAGGGCCGGGTGTGCCGCAGGGCCGGGCACGCCGAGGGGCCGCCGCGCGCAACCGTGCGGGCGGCGGCCCCGTGCCGCGCGTGTGCCGCGCCGTCAGCCGAGCCCGAGGCCGACCCCGGGCAGCAGGCCCGGGATCAGCGGTGGAACGGTCAGCCCGGGCTTGGCGCCGCCGGTCGCGGTGGACCCGTCCGCCGGGGTGGAGCCCGGGGCCGCCGTGCCGGTGCTGCCGTCCGCCCCGGAGCCGCGGCCGGTCAGGCCGCCGGTGATGCCGTCCACCAGGCCGCCGACCGGGCCCCCGGCCGGGGTGCTGCCCGGCGTCGCGGAGGCCCCCGCGGTGGCCGACGGGGAGGTGTCGTCACGCTGCTCGGCGGCCGGGCTGGACGGGCCGTCGGACGGGGGCCGCCCGGTCGTCCCGGTCCGGTCCGGTCCGGTGGTGGTGCCCGGGCCGCCCGAGCGCGGACCGGCGCCCGGCGTGCCGGTCCCCCCGCCGCCGCCGTGGTCCTGCGGCGGGAGGATGTGCAGCTGCGTGGCGTCCGCCGTCATGTCGTGCAGCAGCTGGGTCACCTGCGAGGCGACCGGGGCGAGCTGCTCGGGCAGCTGCCGCCGCAGCTGCGTCCACTGGTCGTCCTGCGAGCGGGCGAAGCCCGCCAGGCGGCGCATCGGGTCCAGCGAGCCGTTGCTGCGGTAGACGGCCCAGAGCAGCCGGCGGCCGGTCGCCCCCTCCGCGTGCATGTCGGCCAGCGCGGTGCGGATCTGCTCGACGGTGGCGGGGGCGAGGGGGGCGGAGGAGCCGTCGCCGCCGGAGCGGACCACCAGCTCCCGCGCCTCGCGCATCCGGGTGGAGGCGTGGTCCAGCAGCAGCGCGCCGCGCTCGCCGTCGGAGCCGGCCCAGTCCAGCTGCCAGCCCTCCAGGCTGCGCTTCATCCCGTACAGGGTGTCGCCCGGCAGGGCGCCGGTGCTGGCCATCGACACCCCGGTGAGGCCGCCGACCGCGATGCCGGCAGCCAGGCCGCCCGCCGCGAGGCGGCGGCCCCAGCGGGACCGCGGCCGCAGCCGGGCCGCCGCGCCGCCGACGGCGGCGGCCGCCCGGTGGGCGCCGCGGCCGCGCTGCTCCGGAACGCCGGAGCCGGTGCCCGCGGCGAACTCCCGCTCGAAGGCGGCCACCAGCTCCGCCCGCTGGACCGCGCGCACCTCCGCGTCGAGGACGGGCGCCGGGACCGCGGCGGCCGTCAGCGTGTCGGCTGCCGCCAGCAGTTCCGCCATGGCGGTGGAGTGGCCGCGTGCGGGGCCGCCCTCGACGGCCCCGTTCCGGCGGTCGGTGCTCTGGTGCGCCGCAAGCACCTCGGCGAAGGCCTTGGCCCGCCGGTTCTCGAGCACGTTCGCTGTCACGGGTCGCACCTCCTCTCGTCGTTGTCGACACCCCGGACGGCCGGACTGTTGCTCTGGCTGGGCAACGAGCAGCCTCGGGCGTCGGTTACGCACGCCCGATCATGTGATCTCTGATTCATCCTCGCGTGGGTCACCTGGCGTCGCTGGGCAGCAGCCGGGCGAGGGTGCGCACCGCCCGGTACTGGAGGGTCTTGATGGCCCCCTCGTTCTTCCCCATCATCCGGGCGGTCTCGGCGACCGAGAGCCCTTGGAGGAAGCGCAGCGTCACGCACTCGCGCTGCTGTGGGTTGAGTCTGCGGACCGCGTCCAGCAGGGCCGCGTTGGAGAGGGACTCCAGCACGGACTCCTCCGGGCTGCGCTCGACCTCGTTGGCGTCGAGCATCTCCCCGGTGGTCACCTCCAGCCGGAAGCGGCTGGACTTGAAGTGGTCGGCCACCAGGTTGCGGGCGATGGTCACCAGCCAGGCGCCGAAGTCGCGCCCCTGCCAGGTGAAGGTGGAGATCCGCCGCAGGGCCCGCAGGAAGGTCTCGCTGGTGAGGTCCTCGGCGGTGGCCCGGCCGCCGACCCGGTAGTAGATGTAGCGGTAGACCGTGTCCGCGTAGTGGTCGTACAGGCGGCCGAAGGCCTCGCTCTCGCCGGCCTGGGCCCGCTCGACCAGTTCCATCACCGGGTTGTGCCCGTCCTCGGTGGTGCCGGGGCGGGCGCGGTGGCCGGTGGTGCGCGGTCCCGGGGCGGTCCGGGAGCGGGTGCCGGAGGCGGTGCCGCTGCGGAGCGCGGTGCCGGCCGGGGCGAGGACGGGGGCGGCCGGGAGCAGCTGGTCGCGGACCAGGGTGCGCAGCAGGTCCAGGCCGGAGGCTCCGCAGGTGTCGTAGGGAGCGGGCGCGTCGTTCCGGACGTGTGGGTACACGGGACTCCCAGAGGCAGAACTGTATACGTGCAGTGCGGGACCGCCCACCCACCGTGGGACGCATGGGTTCCGGCGTGCGTCAGACGAGAATAACGCTTCGTGAAACTGTCGCTACTCGGTGTCGCCAAAGTGGTCGCTTGAGCCTCTTCTGTTACCCGCGATGAGCTGAAAGTGACCGCCTGGGGCGGCCCGTGACTGTCCGTGGGTGACGCTTCCGTGGCCTTCCGTGACCGTATTTCTCCGCAGCGGCGCGTCGTTCCCCGTGACGCAGGGCCGTAATCCCCCATTTCCGGGGGCCCCGGAGCGATCGGATCCGGTCAGCACGCGGACGGCCCCGCCCGGGATCGGGCGGGGCCGTGCTGTCCGGAGGTGCCGGAACGGACCGGAGGTGTCGGAACAGGCCCGGGGCGTCCGGGCGGACCGGTGCGCCGGGGAGGGGCGCGGAGGGCGAGGGCGCGGCGGGCGAGGGCGTGGCAGGGCGCCGCACACGCCGGGGGCCGGGCCGTCCCCGCGGGACGGCCGCTCGACGGGTCTGCCGCCCGGTCGGGCGGCCGCCCCCGGCGGGCCGACGGGTCAGCGGCGCCTGCGGTACAGCGCCAGCGCCGCGGCGGTGCCGCCCGCGGCGGCGCCCAGGCCGGCCGCGGCCGGGATGCCCACCCGGGCCGCCTTGCGCCCGGTGCGGAAGTCCCGGACCCGCCAGCCCTCGGCGCGGGCGTGCCGGCGCAGCGCGTTGTCCGGGTTGATGACGTAGGGGTAGCCGACCAGCGACAGCATCGGGATGTCGTTGGAGGAGTCGCTGTACGCGGCGCAGCGCTCCAGTTCGAGCCCCTCGCGGCGGGCGAGCGCCCGCACCGCCGCGGCCTTCGCGGGCCCGTGCAGCGGCTCGCCCACGAGCCGCCCGGTGTACACGCCGTCCACCGTCTCCGCGACGGTGCCCAGGGCGCCGGTCATCCCGAGGCGGCGGGCGATGATCCGCGCCGCCTCGACCGGGGCGGCCGTCACCAGCCAGGCCCGCTGGCCCGCCTCCAGGTGCATCTGCACGAGGGCGCGGGTGCCGGGCCACACCTTGTCGGCCATGACCTCCTCGAAGATCTCCTCGCAGATCACCTCGAGGTCCTCGACCCGCTTGCCCTCCACGATGCCCAGCGCGGTGTCCTGCGCGTCGGCCATGTGGGCCGGGTCCTCGGTGCCGTGCAGCCGGAACCACGCCTGCTGCCAGACGAACCGGGCCACGTCGCGGTGGGTGAAGAACTGCCGCTTGTAGAGGCCCAGGCCGAGGTAGAAGACGGCGGCGCCCTGCAGGAGGGTGTTGTCGCAGTCGAAGAAGGCGGCGGCGCGCGGGTCGCCGGTGGCGGGGGGCGCGTCGCCCGGCGTCCGCGCGGCGGGGCGCTCCGCCCGGCCGCCGCGGTCGCGCAGGTGCAGTCCGCGGCGGCGTGCCTGGACGCCCGCCTCCGCCTCCGCGCTCCCGCTCCGGGCGGCCTGGTCGGCCCGGGCCGCCGGGTCGGTCTGGGCGGCGTGGGCGGCGGCCTCGCCGGCCAGCACGGTCCGCTCGGTCACGGACCGCTTCCTCCGGGTGAGCCTTCGCAGCACAGCCATGAGGCGAGCATAGCCAGAGCGGCGGGTCGACCCGGTGACGCGGAGGTCCGGCGCCCGTCAACGCCGCGCGTCGGTGCGGTGACGGAGGAGGTGCCGGGGCCGCGGCGGCCCGCGTCCGTGGGGAACGCCACACCGCCGTGCCCGCCCGCGCCGCCCCCTCCGTCCCGCGGCCCCTCCGCCCGTCCCGCCCCGCCCCCTCCGCCCCCTGGGCGGGTCCCGGGGGTGTCCGGCCGCTGTCGCCGCGGTCCGTGCCGGGAGCAGAATGGCCGGATGAGTCCTCTGCTCCGCCGCCCCGGGCGGCCCGACCCGTCCGCCCGCACCGTCACCCTGATCGCGAAGCCGGGGTGCCACCTCTGCGACGAGGCGCGGGAGGTGATCCTCCGGGTGACCGGCGACCTCGGCGCCTCGTTCGAGGAGAAGGACATCACCCGCGACGCGGAGCTCCACCGCCTGTACTGGGAGCAGATCCCGGTGACGCTGGTCGACGGGAGGCAGCACGACTTCTGGCGCGTCGACGAGCAGCGGCTGCGCAGCGCGCTGACCCGTTGACCGACCGTGCACACCGGCTCCGCCGACTTGTCGCACGGACAGTTCGTCGGCTTACCATCGAGGGGTTTTGAGTCGTACGGGGGTTGGACAGAGAGGGACCGTCCCGTGCTTCCCCGCCGACTCCCGGTGGCGCCCGCCGTGCCCCGTCCGGCGGCGGCCCACGCCCGCGGCTACGCGGTGGTGGACGTCGAGGCCACCGGCCGCAGCCCGTGGCGGCACCGGGTGGTGGAGGTCGCGGTGGTCGCCCTGGACCGCTTCCTGCACCCGGTGGCCGAGTACACCACCCTGATCGACCCGGAGGGCCCGGTGGGCCCCACCCACGTCCACCGGATCACCCAGGACGAGGTGGCGGGCGCGCCGCGCTTCCGGGAGGTCGCCCCGCAGCTGCTGGAGCTGCTCTCCGGCCGCCTGCTGGTCGGCCACCACGTGGCCTGCGACCGCGCCTTCCTGGAGCGCGAGTTCGCCCGGATCGGCGTCGACCTGCCGCCCGTCCCCTCCCTGTGCACCATGCGGCTGGCCCGCGACCACCTGCCCGCCGCGGGCGGCTTCGGCCTGCGGGCCTGCGCGGAGGCGGCGGGCCTGCCGCCGTTCGCGGCGCACACCGCGCTGGGGGACGCCCTGACCACCGCCGACCTGCTGCGGCACTGCGCGGCGCGGCACCCGGCCCGCCCGCTGCGGCCCGCCGAGTGGACCCGGGCGCTGCGGGAGGCCGCCGCCCTGGCGTGGCCCAGCCTGGCCGCGCCCCGCGTCCCCCCGGCGCGGTGCGCCCGGACGCGGGCGAACGCACCGGCGGCCGCGCCGGTTCCGGACGCCCGCGGGGGTGGCGCGTGATGCGCGTCACTGTTCGGGGACAAATCGGACACAATCTTTGTGCACACGTTCACAAACGCATAGCCTGGCTGCCAAAGCCCAGCTTCACCCTCAGGAGCACCGTGGCAACTGGCCGACCCACCCACACCGCCGACCGCGGCCGCCCGGCCAACCGTGGCCGGGGCATTCCGGAGGCCACGGTCGCGCGCCTGCCGCTGTACCTGCGCGCGCTGACCGCCCTCTCCGAGCGCTCGGTGCCCACGGTCTCCTCGGAGGAGCTCGCCTCCGCCGCCGGGGTGAACTCCGCGAAGCTCCGCAAGGACTTCTCCTACCTCGGCTCCTACGGGACCCGGGGCGTCGGCTACGACGTGGAGTACCTCGTCTACCAGATCTCCCGCGAGCTGGGCCTGACCCAGGACTGGCCCGTGGTGATCGTCGGCATCGGCAACCTCGGCCACGCCCTGGCCAACTACGGCGGCTTCGCCTCCCGGGGCTTCCGCGTGGCGGCGCTGCTGGACGCCGACCCCGCCGTGGTGGGAACCAGCGCCGCCGGGCTGCCCGTCCGGCACATGGACGAACTCGAGGACATCGTGGAGGACGAGCAGGTGTCGATCGGCGTCATCACCACGCCGCCCGGTGCCGCCCAGCAGGTCTGCGACCGGCTGGTCGCGGCCGGGGTGACCTCCATCCTGAACTTCGCGCCCACCGTGCTCTCCGTGCCCGACGGCGTGGACGTGCGCAAGGTCGACCTCTCCATCGAGCTGCAGATCCTGGCCTTCCACGAGCAGCGCAAGGCGGGCGAGGAGGCCGAGCAGGCCCTCGCCGCGCCCGCCGCCGCCAAGGCCGCCGCGTCCTCCGGGCCGTCCTCCGAGCCGGTCGTCCCCGCCGCGGCGGACCGCCCGGCCAGGACCGCCGCCAAGCTGCGCCGCGCCGCCGCGTCCGGGACCGACGGGGACCTCCCCGCCGTGATGCCGGCATGAGCCTCCTCGTCGTCGGCCTCAGCCACCGCACCGCGCCCGTCGGCGTCCTGGAGCGCACCGCGCTCACCGGGGACTCCCGCGAGCGGCTGCTGCACGCCTCCGCCGCCTCCGCCACCGTCGCCGAGGCCGCCCTGCTGGCCACCTGCAACCGGGTCGAGCTCTACGCCGACGTGGACAAGTTCCACGCCGGGGTCGCCGAGCTCTCCACCCTGCTGGCCCTGCACAGCGGCGTCGACCTGGACGAGCTGACCGCGCACCTCTACGTCCACTACGAGGACCGCGCCGTGCACCACCTCTTCTCGGTGGCCTGCGGCCTGGACTCCATGGTGGTCGGCGAGGGCCAGATCCTCGGCCAGATCCGCGACGCGCTCTCCCTCGCCCAGGAGGAGCACACCGCCGCCCGCGGCCTCAACGAGCTCTTCCAGCAGGCCCTGCGGGTCGGCAAGCGCGCCCACAGCGAGACCGGCATCGACCGGGCCGGGCAGTCGCTGGTCACCTTCGGCCTGGAGCAGGTCGCCGCCGTGTCCGGCCCCGTCGCCGGCAAGCGTGCGCTGGTCGTCGGCGCGGGCTCGATGAGCTCGCTGGCCGCCGCGACCCTGGACCGCGCCGGGGTGGCCGACCTCGTCATCGCCAATCGCACGGCCGACCGGGCCGAGCGCCTCGCCGCCGGCCTGGGCGCCCGCACGGTCGCCTTCGACAAGGTCGCCGCCGCCATGGCGGAGGCCGACCTCGTCGTCTCCTGCACCGGCGCCGCCGGGCTGGTCATCGACGCCGACCAGGTGCGGGACGCCGTCCGCGACCGCGAGGCCGGCGCGCCGCCGCTGGCCCTGCTCGACCTGGCGATGCCCCGCGACGTCGACGCCGCGGTGCACGCGGTCGAGGGCGCCCGCCTCGTCGACATCGAGAGCCTCGCCGGCGCCGCCGCCGACCAGCCGGGCGCGGTCGACGTGGACGCCGTCCGCGGCATCGTGGCCCAGGAGGTCGAGGCGTTCGGCGCGGCCCAGCGGGCCGCCCGGATCACGCCCACCGTGGTCGCCCTGCGCACCATGGCCTCCGACGTCGTCCTCAGCGAGCTGGACCGGCTCGACGGCCGGCTGCCCGGCCTCGACCCCAAGGCCCGCGCCGAGATCGCCCAGACCGTGCGCCGGGTCGTCGACAAGCTGCTGCACGCGCCCACCGTGCGGGTGAAGCAGCTGGCCGGGGAGCCCGGCGGCGCCTCCTACGCGGAGGCCCTGCGGGAGCTGTTCGACCTCGACCCGGCGGCCGTCGAGGCCGTGTCCGGCGCGCCCCGGCAGGAGGCGGCCCCGGCCGCGAAGGGCGGCGCCCGATGAACCACCACCCAGGCAACCAGCGCGACCGGGACGATCATGTCATGAATGGTCAACTCAGCGCCATCGCAGGCGAGTTGAAGCAGCGGACCCTGCGGCTCGGCACCCGCCGCAGCGCCCTGGCCATGGCCCAGTCGGGCATGGTCGCGGAGCAGGTCTCCCGGGCCACCGGCCGCCCCGTCGAACTGGTGGAGATCACCACCTACGGCGACACCTCCCGCGAGCACCTCGCGCAGATAGGCGGTACCGGCGTCTTCGTCTCCGCCCTGCGCGACGCGCTGCTGGACGGGCGCATCGACCTGGCCGTGCACTCCCTCAAGGACCTGCCCACCGCCGCCCCCGACGGGCTGCTGCTGGCCGCCGTCCCCGAACGGGAGGACGTCCGCGACGCCCTGGTGGTCCGCGACGCCCTCACCCTCGACGAGCTCGCCGAGAAGTGCGGCGCCCGCGGCGAGGGCCGCCCGGCCCGCGTCGGCACCGGCTCGCCCCGCCGCATGGCCCAGCTCAACGCGTACGCCGCCGCCCGCGGCCTGGACCTCGAGACCGTGCCGATCCGCGGCAACGTCGACACCCGCATCGGCTACGTCCGTGCGGGCGAGCTCGACGCCGTGGTGCTGGCCGCCGCCGGGCTGAGCCGCCTCGGCCGCCTCGCCGAGGCGACCCAGCTGCTCGGGACCGACCTCATGCTCCCGGCCCCCGGCCAGGGCGCGCTGGCCGTCGAGTGCGCCGCCGGCGACACCGCGCTCGCCGCAGCGCTCGCCGTGCTCGACCACCGCCCCACCCGGGCCGCCGTCACCGCCGAGCGAGCCCTGCTCGCCGCCCTCGAAGCCGGCTGCTCCGCCCCCGTGGGCGCGCTGGCCACCGTGCTCGGGCCCGAGGGGCCCGCCACCGAACTGCGGCTGGAGGGCGTGGTCGGCACCCCCGACGGCGCCGCCCTGCTGCAGATGTCCACCACCGGTCCGATCGTTCTCGACGGGACCTCCGAGCAGCAGGCGCAGGCCCTCGGCCGCGACCTCGCCGCCCGGATGCTCGCCGGGGGCGCGGCCGGTCTGATGGGGGAGCGAGTCCTGTGAGCCCCACCGCCACCACCGACGCACACGGCCACCGCAAGGGCGGACAGGTGACCTTCCTGGGCGCCGGACCCGGCGACCCCGGACTGCTGACGCTCCGCGCGGTCGAGGTGCTGGCGTCGGCCGACGTGCTCGTCGCCGACCCGCTCACCGCCGCGGCCGTCCGCACCCACTGCCCCGAGGGCGTCGAGGTCCACACGCCCGGCGACGCCGACGGCGCCGACGGCGCCGGCGGAACCGCCGGCGACGCCGCGGAGACCGCCGACTGGGGCGCCGCCGCCCTGGCCAAGCTGGTCGCCACCGCGGTCAAGGCCGGCCGGCACGTCGTGCGCACCGTCGACGGCGACCCCGGCCTGGACGGCCGTGCCGCCGAGGAGATGCTGGCCTGCGCCAAGGACCGCATCCCCTTCGAGGTCGTGCCCGGCGTCGCCCAGTCCGTGGGCGTCCCCGCCTACGCCGGCGTGCCGCTGCGCGGCCGCCGCGGCGCCGACGTCCGGTTCGTCGACGCCGCCACCCTGGAGCCGCAGGGCTGGGCCGACCTCTGCACCTGCGACGCCACCCTGGTCGTCCGCACCACCCTGGGCCAGCTCCCCGCCACCGCCGCCGCCCTGACGGCCCACGGCCGCAAGCCCGACTCGCCCCTCTCGGCCACCCTCGGCGGCACCACCACCCGGCAGCGGACCTTCACCGCGACGCTGGCCACCATCGCGGCCGAGCTCAAGAGCGCCAAGGTGCTGCCCTCCCCGGTGTCCGCACCGGTCGACCCGCAGACCCCCGTCATAGCGGTGGTCGGCGAGCAGGTCGGCATGCGCGACTCCCTGTCGTGGTTCGAGACCAAGCCGCTCTTCGGCTGGAACGTCCTGGTGCCCCGCACCAAGGAGCAGGCCGCCTCCCTCTCCGACCAGCTCCGCTCCTACGGCGCGGTGCCCCACGAGGTGCCCACCATCGCCGTGGAGCCGCCGCGCACCCCGCAGCAGATGGAGCGGGCGATCAAGGGCCTGGTCACCGGCCGCTACGAGTGGATCGCCTTCACCTCGGTCAACGCGGTGCGCGCGGTCCGCGAGAAGTTCGAGGAGTACGGCCTCGACGCCCGCGCCTTCGCCGGCATCAAGGTCGCCGCCGTGGGCGAGACCACCGGCCAGGCGCTGGTCGACTTCGGCGTCAAGCCCGACCTCATGCCCTCCGGTGAGCAGTCCGCGGCCGGGCTGCTGGAGGACTGGCCGCCGTACGACCCGGTCTTCGACCCGATCGACCGGGTGCTGCTGCCCCGCGCCGACATCGCCACCGAGACCCTGGTGGCCGGGCTCATCGACCTCGGCTGGGAGGTGGACGACGTCACGGCCTACCGCACCGTGCGCGCCTCGCCGCCGCCGGCCGCGACCCGTGAGGCGATCAAGGGCGGCGGCTTCGACGCCGTGCTCTTCACCTCGTCCTCCACCGTGCGGAACCTCGTCGGCATCGCCGGCAAGCCGCACAACGTCACCGTCATCGCCTGCATCGGCCCGGCCACCGCCAAGACCGCCGAGGAGCACGGCCTGCGGGTCGACGTGCTCTCCCCGGCGCCCTCCGCGGCCGCGCTCGCCGAGGCCCTCGCCGACTTCGGCGCGGCCCGCCGCGACGCCGCCCTGGAGGCCGGCGAGCAGGTGTACCGGCCGAGCGAGCGCCGTCCCGGCTCCCGCAGGAAGGCCCGCTGACCCGCCCGGAACCGCCCGACCCGTCCCGTCCGGGACACCCCGCCGCCGGCAGCACCCGGCCGGCGGGGCGCCGCCGGGAGCCACGCTGAAAGGCACCGCACCGTCATGACCGGCTTCCCCCTCCACCGCCCCCGGCGGCTGCGCACCACCCCGGCGGTGCGCCGCCTGGTCGCCGAGACCCGGCTGCACCCGGCCCAGCTGATCCTCCCGGCCTTCGTGCGGGAGGGGATCGCCGAGCCGGTGCCGATCACCTCCATGCCCGGCGTCGTCCAGCACACCCGCGACACGCTGCGCAAGGCGGCGGTGGAGGCGGCCGAGGCCGGCCTCGGCGGGATCATGCTCTTCGGGGTGCCCGCGGTGCAGGACGCCTGCGGCTCGGAGGGGACCAACCCCGACGGCATCCTCCAGCAGGCCATCCGCGACGTGGTGGCCGAGGTCGGCGACCGGCTGGTGGTCATGTCCGACCTGTGCCTGGACGAGTTCACCGACCACGGGCACTGCGGCGTGCTCGCCGCCGACGGCACCGTCGACAACGACGCGACCCTGGAGCGCTACGCCGAGATGGCCGTGGTCCAGGCCGAGGCGGGCGTCCACATGGTCGGCCCCTCCGGCATGATGGACGGCCAGGTCGGCGTGGTCCGCGAGGCCCTGGACGGCGCGGGCCACCAGGACGTCGCCGTCCTCGCCTACACCGCCAAGTACGCCTCCGGCTTCTTCGGCCCTTTCCGGGAGGCCGTCGGCTCCTCGCTCCGGGGCGACCGCAAGGGCTACCAGCAGGACCCGGCCAACGCCCGCGAGGCGCTGCGCGAGCTGGAGCTCGACCTCGCCGAGGGCGCCGACCTCGTCATGGTCAAGCCCGCCATGGCGTACCTGGACGTGCTGCGGCAGGTCGCCGACGCCTCCCCGGTGCCGGTCGCCGCGTACCAGGTCTCCGGCGAGTACGCGATGGTCGAGGCCGCGGCCGCCAACGGCTGGATCGACCGCGACCGGGTGGTCATGGAGACGCTGACCTCCATCCACCGGGCCGGCGCCGAGCAGATCCTCACCTACTGGGCCGTGGAGGCCGCCCGCACCCTGCGGGAGCGGCTCTGACCGCGGCGCGCACGCCGCGCACGCGCCGAGGGCGGCTCCCCCACGGGGAGCCGCCCTCGGCGCGTCACGGGCGGGGGCCTGCCCTCAGCCCCGCACCGCCCCGCCCAGGACCTGGCCCAGGACCGGCAGGTCCTTGAGCCCGCCGCCGCCGCTGAGCGGCGCGGTCAGCGGCAGGGTGCTGAGGGGGCGGGTCTGCCCGTTGGGGGTCTTCGGCTCCACCGAGACGGCGTTGGTCAGCGGGTCGGCGGAGGAGTTGGCCCAGGGGTCCAGCCGCAGCTCCGTCACCGGGCGCAGGGCGCTGCCCGCGGTGGTGCCGAGCGTGCCGAGCGCCGCCCTGGTGTCCACCGGCTGCAGCGTGGCGTCGGGGGCCTGGGCCGGCTGCGGGGCACGGGCCTCGGCGGCCATGGCGGGCGTGTGCGCGGCGAGGGTGCCGAGCACGGCCGCTCCGACGGCGGCGAGTGCGCGGCCTGCCGCGCGGGACGGGGTCTTCATGGCTGTCGTCCTCTCCTGGGGGCGGGCTCTCCTGGGGCCGGTCTGCGGCGCGGCGCTGCCCCTCGGGCTCTCGGGCTCCGAGGGGCAGCGCCGTACGGTGCGACGCGGATCAGCAGTCCTTGCCGTGGCCCTTGCCGTGCTCGCCCTTGTGCTCGCCGTGGCCCTTGTCCCAGCCGCCGTGCTCGTGGCCGCGCTCGCCGCCGTACCCGTGGCCGCGCTCGCCGCCGTACTCGTGGCCGCGCTCGTGGCCGAAGCCGCCCGAGGCGTTGATGCAGGTGTTGCCGAAGGCCGGGTTCAGGATGCCCACGACGTTGATCGAGTTGCCGCAGACGTTGACCGGGATGTGGATCGGCAGCTGCACGACGTTGCCGGAGGCCACACCGGGGGAGCCGACCGCCGCACCCTGGGCGCCGGCGCCCAGGGCGGAGGCGGAGGCGGCACCGGCGACGATCATGCCGAGGGAGGCGGCAGAGACGAGGGTGGCCTTCTTGATGTTGCGCATGGTGAATCTCCTGGATTCGGATGGGTGCCGCCTGCGGTGGCCGCGGACGGCGGTGTGGAACTGGGTCAGCCGGCGTTGACGCAGGTGTTGCCGAACGCGGGGTTCAGCAGGCCGATGACCGTGATGGTGTTGCCGCACAGGTTGACCGGGACGCTGACCGGGACCTGGATGACGTTGCCGGAGACGACGCCGGGGGAGCCGACCGCGGCACCCTCCGCGCCGCTGCTGGCCGAGGCCGCACCGGCACCGGCGGCGAGCAGGCCGGACGCCGCGACGGTGATGACGGCAGCCTTCTTGAAAGAGCGCATGGTGGGAATTCCTCCGTGTTTCCGCCCGGCCGTGGAACCGGCGGGCGATGTGCGAAACGACAATGCTGGCCCCAGGGATGCGCGCAATGTGCGGCGATCACTCGGGCGGCCCACCCCGGGCATTTCCGCCACGGTGCAAGCCGGAGTGTTCAGACGATTACACACAGTTCCCCGAGAAGTTTTGGCACACGCCGTGATGCCCCGCATGTCGAGGCGGTCCGCTGGGATGGAGACCCGCTCCCGGGAGCGGCCCGAGGCTGCGTCAGGCAGTGCGCCGGACGTCCCGGAGGGCCGGTTCCAGCGCTGCTGCCGGCGTGCTGACGGCGTTTCCGGGTGCCGTCCCGACGATGTGGCGCATGGTTTCTTCTCTCCCGAGGGGCTGGATCGAGGACCTCGTGCTGGAGAACGACCGACCTGCCGCCCGGGAACGGCCTCGGGTGCGGCGATCACCCGGATGGGGGGTGCGGGCCGGGACTTTGCTGCATGCGGGTGAATATGCGACATCGCTCATGCCCTGCGGCCCGGAGCGTCGTTGATCAGGAGGCACGCTCAGTGCTCACGGTTCGACAGGTATGTACACAAAGGAGACATCAATGAACGCGCCCAAGAAGGTGGCCGCCGTTTCCCTCGCCGCCGCCGGCCTGATCGCCGCGGGTGCGGGTTCCGCCATGGCGAGCTCCGGGGCCGAGGGTGCCGCGATCGGCTCGCCCGGCGTCATCTCCGGCAACGCCATCCAGGTGCCGGTCAGCGTGCCGGTGAACCTGTGCGGCAACACCGTCAACCTGCTCATCGCCGCCGTCAACCCGGCCTTCGGCAACACCTGCGTCAACGCCGGCTGACCCGCTGCGCGCCGGAGCCGCCGGCACCCGTCTCCCTCCTAGGGCGGGTGCCGGCGGCTCCGTGCCGTCCGGCTCTCTGCGGTGTGCGGCTCCCCGGCCGCGCGGCGCGGCGGACGCCCTACCCGTCGGCGGTCGCGTCGGCGTCGGCGGCGTCGGCCGCCTGCTCGGCGCCGGAGACCAGCCCCTGCATCCGCTGCAGGTCGGCGTCGGCCGCGTCGCCCGCCCCGGCCCCGGACCCGGCCGCCGCCGACGGCGCTGCCGGCGCGGGCGCGGCCGGCGCGGACGCGGCCGACCGGTCGGTGCATCCGGTGACGGCGGGCGCCGCCAGGGCGAGGGCCGCGGCCAGCAGCAGCGCGGCGCGGCGCGGCGCCCCGGTCACGACGTGCCGTCCGCGTCACCGCGGGTCCGGCACCAGGCCTCGACCTTCTGCAGGTCGGCGCGCCGCTGGGTGAGGGTGCCCACCATGGACTTCCGGTGGTCGAGACGGTGGCTGAGGTAGTCGTGGACCGCCGTGTGCCCGGCGGCCTGGGCGTTGTCGACCCGCTGCTGGAGGCGGGCGATCGAGCCGCGGACCCCTGGACCGGCCTGCAGGCGGGTCAGGGCCCGGTCGATGCGGCGCTCGATCCTGTGCGCGCGGGCGCAGAGCATCCTCGCGCCGTCGCCCTTCACGGCCTTCGCGCCGGCGGACGCGGCGGGTGCGGGGGAGGCGGAGCCGGTGGCCGCGGAGGCCGGGACGGCGGCCGTGGTCAGCAGGGACCCGGCGAGCGCGAGCCCGGCCAGTCCTCCGGTGAGTGCGGTCCTGCGGTTCATGGGACGTCCTTTCCGCTGGTACGACACGGTTCCCGTCCGGTGCCCCTGCCGGGGCCGGACGGCGTGCCGCCGAGCGTAGGGAGGCTCCCTGGGGATTCTCTGGGAGCCCCGGACCCGCCGGACCCTGCCGGACCGGGACGGCGGAGCGGGCTCAGGCCGGGAGGCCCGCCGTGGTGCCGGCCAGCCAGTCGCGGCGCAGCGGGAGCTCCAGGGTGCGGGTGTCGTCGGGGGAGGGCAGCAGCGGCAGCCGCACCTCGAACCTGCTCCCGCCTCCCGGCGCGTCCAGCACCCGCACCGTGCCGCGGTGCAGGTGGACCTGCTGGGCGATCAGTGTCAGGCCGAGGCCCGAACCGGGGCTGCCGGGGCGGCGGTGGAACCGTTCGAAGACCCGCTCCCGCTCGGCCGGCGGGACGCCCGGCCCGCGGTCGTCCACCGTGAGGACGGCCGACGGCGGGCCCGCCTGCCCGCTCCGCCGCAGCCGGACCTCCACCCGCCCCGCCGCGTCCGGCCCGCGGCCGTGGACCAGGGCGTTGGTGAGCAGGTTGTCCACGGCCATCCGCAGGCCCGGCTCCCAGCCCCAGGCCCGCAGGTCCTCGGCCGCCTCCACGGCCAGGTCCGCCTCCGGGCGGCGGCGCGCGGTGTCCCGGACGCAGCTGCGGACCAGCAGGGCCAGGTCCACCGGCCCGAAGGCGTCGGCCTCGACCAGGTCGCCCTGGGCCAGTCCGCGCAGGGTGAGCAGCAGCCCCAGCAGCCGGGCGTGCTCCGTGCGCAGGTCGCCGAGGATCTCCTCCCGGTCGGCGGGGTCCAGGTGCGGGTGGGCGCTGAGGACCTCCAGGTTGGTCTGCATGCTCATCAGCGGGGTGCGCAGCTCGTGGGAGGCCGCCGCGGAGAAGGAGCGGGCGGTGGCCAGCGCCTCGGCTGTCCGCCCGGCCTGCTCGTCGTACCGGGCCAGCACGGTGTGCAGGGTGCGGGCGAGGTCGTCGACCTCCGCCACCCGGGTCGGCGCGTGCGGCGGGCGGGCGGTGCTGGTCCGCGGGTCCAGTCCGCTGGTGCGCTGCTGCAGCAGCCGCAGCGGCCGCACCGCCCGCCGGGCGACGAGCAGCCCCGCCCCGGCGGCGAGGGGCGCGGCGACCAGGGCCGCCAGGACGACACGGGACCGGACCGCGCGGATCCGTGCCTGCCGGGCGGAGTCCGGGGAGAAGAGCCGCAGCGTGCCCCCGGCGGCACCGCCCACCGGCAGGGCCAGCGCCCGCCAGCTCTCCCCGTCCGCGCGCACCGTGGCCGGGGTCCCGGCCACCCCGGGCAGCGGCGTCCCGGCCGGCGGGGTCGGGCCGCCCTCGGCGACCACCGCCCCCGAGCGGTCGGCGACCTCGACGCCGACGTCCAGGGCGGCGGAGAACAGCAGGCGCTGCCGGGTGCGCTCCGCCCGCGGCCGTCCGCCGAGCTGCGCGGCGAGCAGGCCCCTGGCCAGCGGGGCGGCGGCCGCGGCCCGGGCGCGCAGGTCGCCGTCCCGCTGCCGGTCCAGGTCCCGGTCGACCAGGCGGAGCAGCAGGCCGCCGGAGGCCAGGACCAGCAGGGGCACCGTGACGCCGACCGCGACGGCGACCCGGGCGGCGAGTGAGAGCCTCACCGGTCCGCCCCCGCCCGGTCCGCGTCCGGCCCGCCCGCGTCCGGCCCGTCGGGGCGCAGGACGAAGCCGACCCCGCGCACGGTGTGGACCAGCCGCGGCCGCCCGCCGGCCTCCAGTTTGCGCCGGAGGTAGCTGACGAAGGTGTCGACCGTGTTCGTGGTGACCTGGAAGTCGTACCCCCACACCCGGTCCAGCAGCGTGTCGCGGCTGAGGACCAGCCCGGCGTTGCGGGCCAGCACCTCCAGCAGCTCGAACTCCCGCCGGGTCAGGGCGACGGGCACGCCGTCGCAGCTCACCTCCCGGGTGGCCGGGTCCAGGGCCAGGCCGCCCACCCGCAGCACCCCCGAGGGGGCCTGCCCGCGGCGCCGCAGCAGTGCCCGCAGGCGCAGCACCAGCTCCTGCAGGGCGAACGGCTTCACCAGGTAGTCGTCCGCGCCCGCCTCCAGGCCGGCCACCCGGTCGTCCACCTCGTCCAGCGCCGAGAGCATCAGCACCGGGAGCTCGCTCCCCGCCGCCCGCAGCCGCCGGCAGACCTCGGTGCCGGCGAGGTCGGGCATCGAGACGTCGAGCACCACCGCGTCCTGGCCGCCGCGCGCCAGTTCGGCCAGGGCCGCCACGCCGCCGGGCGCGAGCGCCACCGCGAAGCCGTTCAGCCGCAGCCCGCGCTCCAGCGACCGCCGGATCGCCGCGTCGTCGTCCACCACCAGCACCCGTGCCGCCGCCGTCGCGTCCGCCACCTGCCGCCCACCGCCCTCCGCCGCCCGTGGATCCGGCCGCACCCTAACCCGGGGCGGCGCGGCCCGCGGCGCCGGTGGGCCGTTCCCAGAGAAATCCCAGAGTTCTCCCGGGCGCCCGCGGGCGGCGTCCGCCCGGCCCGCCCGGCCCGCCGGTCAGCGCCCGCGCGGTGCGTACATGATCAGCCCGACGCCGGCCAGGCAGACGAGGGCGCCCGCCACGTCCCACCGGTCGGGCCGGTAGCCGTCCACGGCCGCCCCCCAGGCCAGCGACCCGGCGACGAACACCCCGCCGTACGCGGCCAGGATCCGTCCGAAGTGGGCGTCCGGCTGGAGGGTGGCGACGAACCCGTACGCGCCCAGCGCGACGACGCCCGCGCCGGCCCACGCCCACCCGCGGTGCTCGCGGATGCCCTGCCACACCAGCCACGCGCCCCCGATCTCCAGGACGGCGGCCAGCAGGAAGAGCAGGACGGAGCGCGCGACGGTCATGGCCGGGACCCTACCGGGGCGCCCCGGGGCCCCGGGCCGTGCCGGCCGGGCCCGGCGCGGCCGCGTCCCGTGCCGCCGGGCCCGGCGGCACGGGACGCGGCGCCGAACCGCGGCGCCCCCGGGTGTCAGTACCGCTGGGCCTTGGCCACCTTCGGTCTCACCGGCCCGCCTGCGGCCTCCGCCGCGAAGGCCAGCTTGGTGGCGACGGCCCCCGCCGCCAGGTCCTTCGCCCCCACCACCGCGGACTCGACGGTCTTCCCGGAGGCGTCGACGAAGTCGACCTGCACGGCGTAGGAGGCGGTGGCCCCGCTGCTGTTGGTGATGGTGACCTTCGCCCCGGGGCGGCCCCCGGAGGTGCCGAGCGGCACCCCGGTGACCCGCACGTCGCCGACCGCGTTGCCGCTGCCGCCCACCTTGCCCAGCGCGGCCGACGCCGAGGCCTTCCCCGCCTGGACCTGGGCGGCCACCGACGCCTCGAAGGCCGACGCCCGCGCCCGGATCGAGGCGGCCGCCGCCGACGCCGACTCCAGGACCGAGGGGTGCGCGGAGGCGAACGACGCCGCGGCCGACTGGACGGCCGACGCCTGCCCCTGCGCCTCGGAGGCGATGGCCCCGGCCGCCTCGGAGGCGCGGGCCGCGGCGGACGCCGCGCCCTGCGACACCTCGGCGGCGGCCGACGCCGCGAGCCGGGACACCTGGGCCGCGGCCGACGCCGTGCTCCCGCCGCTCCCGTCCGAGCTGCTGCACGCGGTCGCCGCCGCGGCGACCGCACCGGCGGCGGCGAGGACCGCCGCGCCGCCCGCCAGCCGCCGCCGCGCGATGCCCTCGGTCCGGGCCGTGGTGCGCTCCGTCGCCGCACGCCCCCCGCTCCCGGCGCCGTGCCGGGCGGCGTCCCGCCCGCCGGCACCGGGCTCCCGCGTGCCGCGCTCCTCGGTGCCGCGCTCTCCGGTCGTGCTCATCGGGCTGCTCCTGCGGGGCGTGGGGTCGCCCGGGCGTTCCGCCGCGGGCCCGACCGCCAGCATGTCCCCCGCCCCGCCGGCCCCGCGACCGGTGCTCGCCCCAAGGGGTGACGGCCGCCCTGATCAGGCGTACGGCGGCAGTTCCCGGGTGCCGGCCGTCCGTCGCCCCACCTGGACGATGTCCCCGAACACGCAGTCGTGACGTCCGCGGTGACGGGCGCCCTCCGGTCCCGTGCCGGGGTCGGACAGCACGGCCACCGTGCCCTTCCGGGGGTCCACGAGGAGGTACAGCGGGATACCCGTCGCGGGGTGGTCGTGCGTCTTCGCCGCACACCGCGACCGCCCCGGCGGGTGCTCCCCGGCGGGTCCTCCCCGGTCAGGGCCAGACGAGGCAGAAGAGCTGGTGGCCGGCGTCGTGGAGGCGGTTGGCGAAGTCCTGCCACTCGTGGAGCATCTTGTAGATCACGAAGGCGTCGCGCGGCCCGCGGCGGTCGGGGACGGTGGACCAGATGAAGGCGGCGGCGCCCAGCTCGGTCTCGTCCGCCTTGCGCAGGGGCTCGACGACGCTGGAGGGCAGCTGGACGACGGCGTAGTCGGGGTGCAGGACGACCAGCTCCAGGGGCGGCACCTGCTGGAGCGGCACGCCCTTGATGCCGGTGAGCACCATCGCGCTCATCGTCTCCGGCTTGATCTTGGTGGAGAGGTGGCGCCCCACGGCGTCCTCGCGCTCGAAGGCGCGCTCCTCCGCCTCGATGCGCTCCTCCGCGCCGATGAGGTCGCCGAGGCGACCCAGGGTGCCGAGCTCGCCGGCGTCGAGGCCGAGTCCGTCGCGGCCGAGGGCGGTGGGCACGCGGGCTGCGGTGGCGCGGTCCGGCGCCCCGAAGTACTTGTAGGTCACCCCCACCCGGCCACCGCCTCCCCTCTCTCTCCCCGCTGAATCCGCAGCCCTCCGGGAGGGCCCGGCCGTCCTCTCGGAGTCGTCACGCTCGGACACTCGGACCATCCTCACCGGAGTTCGCCGAAACCGACAGACCTGGCGCTGCCGCCCGCCCGCTGAGCGGTACTGCATGATGCACCCCGATCATCGTTCCAGATGATCGGGCGGGACATGCCGATGGGACGGACACGATTTGAGACCATGTCCTGTGTGAGCTATCCGTACGAAGCCCCAGTGTCCCAGACGTTGTTCGAGCGCGCGTCGGTCGTGACCCCCGGCGGGGTCAACTCGCCCGTGCGCGCCTTCCGAGCCGTGGGCGGTACGCCCCGGTTCATGGTGTCCGGTACCGGTCCGTACCTCACCGACGCCGACGGCCGCGAGTACGTCGACCTGGTGTGCTCGTGGGGACCGATGATTCTCGGCCATTCCCACCCCGCCGTCCTGGAGGCCGTCCGGGCCGCCGTCGCCCGGGGCACCTCCTTCGGCACCCCCGGCCAGGGCGAGGTCGAGCTCGCCGAGGAGATCGTCGACCGGATCGCGCCGGTCGAGCAGGTGCGCCTGGTGTCCTCCGGCACCGAGGCGACCATGTCGGCGATCCGCCTCGCGCGCGGTTTCACCAGGCGGTCCAAGGTCGTCAAGTTCGCGGGCTGCTACCACGGTCATGTGGACGCGCTGCTGGCCGCCGCCGGTTCAGGTGTGGCGACTTTCGGTCTTCCGGACAGCCCCGGCGTGACCGGCGCGCAGGCCGGCGACACCATCGTGCTGCCCTACAACGACCTCGACGCGGTGCGCGCCGCCTTCGCCGCCCACCCCGGCGAGATCGCCTGCGTGATCACCGAGGCGTCCCCCGGCAACATGGGCGTGGTCCCGCCGCTGCCCGGCTTCAACCGCGGCCTGTCCGAGGTCTGCCGCGAGAACGGCGCCCTGCTGGTCTCCGACGAGGTCATGACCGGCTTCCGCGTCTCCCGCGCCGGCTGGTACGGCCTGGAGGCCGCCCACGAGGGCTGGGCGCCGGACCTGCTCACCTTCGGCAAGGTCATGGGCGGCGGCTTCCCCGCCGCGGCCTTCGGCGGCCGCGCCGACGTCATGGCCCACCTGGCCCCGGCCGGCCCCGTCTACCAGGCGGGCACCCTCTCCGGGAACCCGGTGGCCACCGCCGCGGGCCTCGCCCAGCTGCGCCACTGCACCGACGAGGTGTACGCCACGGTCGACCGCGTCGCCGCCGAGGTCTCCGGCCTGGTCTCCGAGGCGCTGGCCAAGGAGGGCGTCGCCCACCGGGTGCAGCACGCGGGCAGCATGTTCTCGGTCTTCTTCACCGACCGCGAGGTGACCGACTACGAGCGGGCGAAGGAGCAGGAGGCCTTCCGCTTCACCGCCTTCTTCCACAGCATGCTCTCCCAGGGCGTGTACCTGCCGCCGTCCGCCTTCGAGTCCTGGTTCCTCTCCGCCTCGCACGACGACCGCGCCGTCGCGCGGATCGCCGACGCGCTCCCGGCGGCGGCCCGCGCCGCGGCCGAGGCCCGGCCCGCGTAGTCTCGGTCCGCCGACCCGTACCCCCTGAAGGAGCAGTTCAGGTGAGCAGCAAAGACGTCACAGTCGTCCACCTCATGCGCCACGGCGAGGTGCACAACCCGGAGGGCGTGCTGTACGGCCGGCTGCCCGACTACCACCTGTCCGGGCTCGGCAAGGAGATGGCCGAGCGGGTCGCCGACCACCTCGCGGGCCGTGACATCGCCCACGTGGTGGCCTCCCCGCTGGAGCGGGCCCAGGAGACCGCCGCGCCCATCGCGGCCGCGCACGGCCTGGCGACCGCGGTGGACGAGCGGCTCATCGAGGCGGAGAACGTCTTCCAGGGCAAGACCTTCGGCGTCGGAGACGGCTCGCTCCGCAAGCCCTCGCACTGGAGGCACCTCACCAACCCCTTCCGCCCGTCGTGGGGCGAGCCGTACATCGAGCAGGTCGTGCGGATGATGGGCGCGCTGGGCGCCGCCCGGGACGCCGCCCGCGGCCGGGAGGCGGTCTGCGTCAGCCACCAGCTGCCGATCTGGGTCACCCGCTGCTTCGCCGAGCACCGGCGGCTGTGGCACGACCCGCGGCGGCGGCAGTGCTCGCTGGCCTCGCTGACCAGCTTCACGTACGAGGGCGACCGGATCGTCTCCGTCGGGTACAGCGAGCCCGCCCGCGACCTGCTGCCCGCGCACCTCACCGGCAAGGGCGGCGGCAGCCGGCCGGTGGGCCGCAGCTTCGGGGCCTGAGCGGCCCGGCCGGCCCGGGCCGGCCCCCAGGGGCCCCCGCCCGCCGCGACCGGCGGGCGGGGGCCCCTGGTTTCCGTCCGGAGGCCCCGGGAAGGGGCGCGAAGGGGGACAGAACCCCCCAGGGGCGCAGGCCCCGCACGCGCACCCGAACGGAAGGAGGGTGGTCCGCTGTGTCCACCACCCTGGAGGGCAGGACCGTCGCATTCCTCGTCGCCACCGAGGGCATCGAGCAGGTCGAGCTGACCGGCCCGTGGCAGGCGGTGGAGGCGGCCGGCGGCCGGCCCCGGCTGGTCTCGACCAGGCCGGGACGGGTCCAGGCCTTCAACCACCTGGACAAGGCCGACACCTTCGAGGTCCACGACGTGGCCGGCGAGGTCTCCGCGGGCCACTACGACGCCCTGGTGCTGCCCGGCGGCGTCGCCAACCCCGACGCGCTGCGCCTGGACCGGGACGCGGTCGCCTTCGCCAGGGCGTTCTTCGACGCGGGCAAGCCCGTCGCCGCCATCTGCCACGCCCCCTGGACGCTCATCGAGGCCGGGGTGCTCGGCGGCCGCACGCTCACCTCCTGGCCCAGCCTGCACACCGACATCGCCAACGCGGGCGGCCACTGGGTCGACGAGGAGGTCAAGGTCTGCCGGAGCGGCCCGAACGTCCTCGTCACCAGCCGCAAGCCGGGCGACCTCAAGGCCTTCGAGGAGACGCTGGTCGCCGAGTTCGCCGAGGGGCCCAAGCAGGGCTGAACCGGGGCCCCGCCGCCCCCGCCGCCGGTGTGACGCGGGACACCCGACCCCGGTGAAGGTCCTCCGGGAGCCATGCGAAACTTTTCACATGAGTCCTGTCCGACCCGCCTCCCGCCGCACCCGCGCACGACTGGCGGCCCTCGCCGGCGCCGCCGTGCTCGCCGCCGCCGGATGCTCCGCCTCGGGCTCCGGGGCCGGAGACACGGCCGGCGCCGGCTTCGTCAGCGGCAAGGGCGGCATCGACACCGTCGCCGCGGGCCACCGCAAGGCCGCACCGGACATCTCGGGCGAGACCGTGGACGGCGGGCACGCCGCCCTCTCCGACTACCGGGGCAAGGTCGTCGTCGTCAACGTCTGGGGCTCGTGGTGCTCGCCCTGCCGGGCCGAGGCAGCGGGCCTGCAGCAGACCTGGGCCGCGTACAAGGACAAGGGCGTGCAGTTCCTCGGGATCAACACCCGGGACACCAGTGCCGACAACGCCCGGGTCTTCGAGAGGAACTTCGGCGTCACCTACCCCAGCCTCTACGACCCGGACGGCACCCAGGTCCTGCGCTTCCCCAAGGGCACCCTGAACCCCCAGGCCATCCCCTCCACCCTCGTGGTCGACCGCGACGGGCGGATCGCCGCCCGCGCCCTCAAGCCGCTCGCCCGGGAGGACGTCGAGGCCATGCTGAAGCCGGTCGTCGCGGAGAAGCCGTGACCGGCCCCCTCGCCGCCGGGGCCCTCCCCGCCGGCACCCTCCTCGCCGCGGCGGACGGCACCAACGAGACCGTGCTGCGGGGCGCCCTGCTGCTCGCCGTCCCGGTCGCCCTGCTGGCGGGCCTGGTGTCGTTCTTCTCCCCCTGCGTGCTGCCGCTGGTCCCCGGCTACCTCTCCTACGTCACCGGCTTCTCCGCCGCCGACCTCGCCGACGCCGAGGGGCGCCGCCGCGGCCGGATGCTGCTCGGCTCGCTGCTCTTCGTCCTCGGCTTCACCGCCGTCTTCGTCTCCACCGGCGCGCTCTTCGGCTTCTTCGGCCAGACCCTCCTCACGTACCGCCGCACCATCTCGGTGGTGATGGGCGTCGTGACGATCCTCATGGGCCTGGCCTTCATGGGCCTGCTCCCGGGCTTCACCCTGCGCGAGGTCCGCTCGCACCGCCGCCCCGCGGTCGGCCTGGCCGGGGCCCCGCTGCTCGGCGTCGTCTTCGGCGTCGGCTGGACCCCCTGCATCGGCCCGACCCTCGCCTCGCTGAACACCCTGTCCATGTACCAGGCCAGTGCCGGGCGGGCGGCCCTCCTGATGGCGGTCTACTGCCTCGGACTGGGCGTACCGTTCGTCGTGGCGGCGCTCGCCTTCCGCCGTGCGCTCGGCGCGTTCGGCTGGATCAAGCGCCACTACCAGTGGGTGCTGCGCATCGGCGGCGGCATGCTCGTCGCCGTCGGGCTGCTGCTCGTGACCGGGGCCTGGGACTCCCTGGTCTCCCAGCTGCAGTCCGCCACCCAGGACTTCTCGATCGGAATCTGACTGTGAGCAGCCTGTGAGCAACACGGACACCGGGAGCACCACGGACACCGGCAGCCCCGACCCGCGCCGGCCGCTCGACGACGAGGCGGCCGCCGAGCGCCTCTCCACCGCACCCGTCGAGGAGCGGCCCGACGACGCCGCGCCCGCCTTCGGGGTCCTCGGCTGGCTGCGCTGGACGTGGCGGCAGCTGACCTCCATGCGGGTGGCGCTGATCCTGCTCTTCCTGCTCTCCCTGGCCGCCGTCCCCGGCTCGCTGATCCCGCAGACCAGCGCCAACGCCCTGCGGGTCGCCCAGTGGAAGGCCGACCACCCCGGCCTCGCCCCGCTGTACGAGCGGCTGCAGCTCTTCGACGTGTACAGCTCGGTGTGGTTCTCCGCCGTCTACATCCTGCTCTTCGTCTCGCTGGCCGGCTGCATCGTCCCGCGGACGTGGCAGTTCGCCGGCGTGCTGCGCAGCCGCCCCCCGGCGGCGCCCCGCACCCTCTCCCGCATGCCGGTGTACGCGACCTGGCGCACCGCGGCGGACCCGCAGCAGGTCACCGCGGCCGCGGAGCGGCTGCTGCGCGGCCGCCGCTTCCGCGTCCACGCCTCCGGCGGCGCGGTCGCCGCGGAGAAGGGCTACCTGCGCGAGGTCGGCAACCTGCTCTTCCACATCTCGCTCTTCGGCCTGCTCGTCGCCATGGCGTGGGGCAGCGTGGGCGGCGGTCAGGGCGGCAAGCTGGTGCTGGAGGGGCAGGGCTTCTCCAACACCATGACCCAGTACGACGACTTCCAGGGCGCGCCCTTCTACGGCGCCGACCAGCTGGAGCCCTTCGGCTTCAAGCTCGACGGCTTCAGCGCCACGTACCAGACCCGGGGCGACCAGCTCGGCACCCCGCGGGACTTCACCGCCCGCATCCGGTACTGGACCGGCACCGACAGCAGCCGGCTGCACAAGGGCGCCATCAAGGTGAACGAGCCGCTGGAGGTGGCGGGCAGCAAGGTCTACCTCATCGGCCACGGCTACTCGCCCGTCGTCACCGTGCGCAACGGCAGGGGAGACGTCGTCTTCCACGGCCCCACCCCCTTCCTGCCGCAGGACAACAACCTGACCTCCACGGGTGCGATCAAGGTCGGCGACTACGGCACCAGGGACGGGAAGCCGGGGCGGAAGGTGCAGCTGGGCTTCTCCGGCATCTTCTCGCCCACCGCCCCCGTCAAGGCGGACCCGCTCACCGGCTGGAACTCGCTCTTCCCCGCCGCCGCCGACCCCAAGCTGATCCTCACCGCGTGGGCGGGCGACCTGGGCACCGACGCGGGCATCCCGCAGAACGTGTACCAGCTCGACACCAGCCACATGAAGCAGCTCCGGCAGGACGGCGACCTCGCGAGGGCCGCGCTCAAGCCGGGCCAGGGCTGGAAGCTCCCCGACGGCTACGGCACCCTCACCTTCGACGGCTACCAGCAGTGGGCCAGCTTCACCATCGCCCACCGCCCCGGCAACGCCGTGGCCCTGGGCAGCGCGGTGCTCGCCGTGCTCGGCCTGATCGGCTCCCTGCTGATCCAGCGCCGCAGGGTGTGGGTCCGCGCCTCGGCCGCCGGGGGCGCCACCGTCGTGGAGACGGCGGGCCTGGCCCGCAGCGAGTCCGCGAGGATCGCCGAGGAGCTGGCCGAGCTCGCCGTCGCCCTCCAGGACGACGCACCCGCCGCCGAGGACGGTCCGCAGGACCCCGGCGGCCCGCAGGACCGGAACGGCCCCGGGGACCGGGACGGCGCAGAAGACCGGAACGACGCAGGGACCCGTGAGCACGCGGAGGCGCGGCCCCACGGATCCGGGACGACCGAGGAGAGGGGTTGACAGTGGTCCTTGCCACGGCGGTCAACGAACACCTGGCCAACATCTCCAACTACCTGATCTACTCGGCGATGGCCGTGTACCTGCTGGCGATGCTCGCCCACTGCTTCGAGTGGACCTTCGGCAGCCGCGGCGCCGTCGCCCGCCGCTCCGCCGAGCAGGGCGGCTCGCTCGCCGAGGCCGCGGCGGCCGCCGCGCGCCCCGCCGGGGCCCGGAAGGTCACCGTCACCGTCGCCTCCGCGGGCGGCGGCACCACCACGCTCACCCGCACGGCCCTGGCCGGCGAGGGCGCCGCCGTGGTCACCAGCGGCCGCGGCGGCGACGAGGCCGACGGGCCGGGCGCGGCCGGCACCGACGAGCAGGCGGACCTGCTGGGCCGGATGGCGGTCTCCCTCACCGTGCTCGGCGCGCTGGTCCACTTCGGCGGCGTGCTCACCCGCGGCCTGTCGGTGACGCGCTGGCCGTGGGGGAACATGTACGAGTTCTCCTGCGCCCTGGCCCTGACCGCCGTCCTGGCCTACCTGGGGCTGCTGGCGGCCGGGAGGAAGGTGCGCTGGCTCGGCCTGCCGGTGGTGCTCTCCGCGCTGCTGACGCTGGGCCTGGCCGTCACGGTCCTGTACACGGACTCCGAGCAGCTCGTCCCGGCGCTGCACTCCTACTGGCTGGCCATCCACGTCTCGGCGGCGATCGTCTGCGGCGGCGCGTTCTACGCGGCCTTCGTGGCCACCGCGCTGTACCTGCTCAAGGACGCCTACGAGAAGCGGGCCGCGGCCGGGAAGGACGGCGGCCCGCTGGGCGTCGCGCCGTCCGTGTGGCGGCGGCTGCCGGCGGCGGGCACCCTCGACAAGCTGGCGTACCGCATCAACGCGGTGATCTTCCCGCTGTGGACGTTCACCATCATCGCGGGCGCCATCTGGGCCGAGAAGGCGTGGGGCCGCTACTGGGAGTGGGACCCCAAGGAGACCTGGTCCTTCATCACCTGGGTCGCCTACGCCGCCTACCTCCACGCCCGCGCCACCGCCGGCTGGAAGGGCCGCAAGGCCGCGTACCTGGCGCTCCTGGCGTTCGCCTGCTTCCTCTTCAACTACTACGGCGTCAACATCTTCGTCACCGGCAAGCACTCCTACGCCGGCGTCGGCTGACCCCGTACCCCCGCCCGTACGCACGGATGCGGCCCGGCACCCCTCGCGGGGGTGCCGGGCCGCATCCGTGCGTACCGGGTGTCAGGCGGCGGTCTGCCAGCTGAGCGGCGAGTCGTAGGAGGGGCGGCGCTCCAGGCGCTGCCAGCGGGCGACGGGCTCGGGCCGGACGGCCTGCTGCCGGGCGCCGCCGCCGGCGGCGGCCCGGGCGAGGAGGACGGCGGTGAGGGCGGCCAGCTCCTCGTCGGTGAGGCTGCCCCTGACGATCTGGAACGCTGGGACGACCTGGGTCATCGGCGGTGCTCCTTCGGGCGTTTCGACGGTGCCGGTCACTGGGGCGGGTTGCCGTGCTTGCGGGACGGCAGGTCGGCGTGCTTGGTGCGGAGCATGGCCAGGGAGGCGATGAGGACCCTGCGGGTGTCGGCGGGGTCGATGACGTCGTCGACCAGGCCGCGCTCGGCCGCGTAGTAGGGGTGCATCAGCTCGGCCTTGTAGTGCTTGACCATCTGCTCCCGCTTGGCCGCCGGGTCCTCGGCGGCGGCGATCTCCCGGCGGAAGATGACGTTGGCCGCGCCCTCGGCGCCCATCACGGCGATCTCGTTGGTGGGCCAGGCGTAGGACAGGTCGGCGCCCACGCTGCGCGAGTCCATGACGATGTAGGCGCCGCCGTAGGCCTTGCGCAGGATCAGCTGGATGCGCGGCACGGTGGCGTTGCAGTAGGCGTAGAGCAGCTTGGCGCCGTGGCGGATGATGCCGCCGTGCTCCTGGTCGACGCCGGGCAGGAAGCCGGGCACGTCGAGGAGGGTCAGCAGCGGGATGTTGAAGGCGTCGCACATCTGGACGAAGCGGGCGGCCTTCTCGGACGCCTCGATGTCCAGCACGCCCGCCAGCGACTGCGGCTGGTTGGCGATGATGCCCACCACCTGGCCGTCCAGGCGGGCCAGGGCGCAGATCACGTTGGTGGCCCAGCGCTCGTGGACCTCCATGAAGGTGGCGTCGTCGACGACCTCCTCGATGACCTTGCGCATGTCGTACGGCCGGTTGCCGTCGGCGGGCACCAGGTCGAGCAGCGACTCGCAGCGGCGGTCGGCCGGGTCGTCGGTCGCCACCGGCGGCGGGGTCTCGCGGTTGTTCTGCGGGAGCAGCGAGAGGAGGTAGCGGACCTCCTCCAGGCAGGTCTGCTCGTCGTCGTAGGCGAAGTGGGCGACGCCGGAGACCTCGGCGTGCACGTCGGCGCCGCCGAGGCCGTTCTGGGAGATCTGCTCGCCGGTGACGGCCTTGACGACGTCGGGGCCGGTGATGAACATCTGCGAGGTCTCGCGGACCATGAAGACGAAGTCGGTCAGCGCGGGGCTGTAGGCGGCGCCGCCGGCGCACGGGCCGAGCATCACCGAGATCTGCGGGATGACGCCGGAGGCGCGGGTGTTGCGCTGGAAGATGCCGCCGTAGCCGGCGAGCGCGGTGACGCCCTCCTGGATGCGGGCGCCGGCGCCGTCGTTGAGGGAGACCAGGGGCGCCCCGGCCGCGATGGCCATGTCCATGATCTTGTGGATCTTCTGGGCGTGGGCCTCGCCCAGCGCGCCGCCGAAGATCCGGAAGTCGTGGGCGTACACGAAGACCGTGCGGCCGTGGACGGTGCCCCAGCCGGTGACCACGCCGTCGGTGTACGGCTTCTTCGCCTCCAGGCCGAAGCCGGCCGCCCGGTGGCGGCGCAGCGGCTCCACCTCGTTGAAGGAGTCCTCGTCCAGCAGCAGGGCGATCCGCTCGCGGGCGGTCAGCTTGCCCTTCGCGTGCTGGGCCGCGGTCGCCGCCTCGCTCGGACCGTCGACGGCCTGCTTCCTGATGTCGCGCAGCTCGGCGACCCGCCCCCGCGCGTCTGCCGGGGCCTCGGCGGCGGGTTCGGCCGCCTCCCCGGTGGTCGCCTCTTGCAGAACCGTCATCTCCCACCACTCCATGTCTGTCCGGAATCGCTCGACGGCCGGTTCGGCGGCTCCCCCACGGCGTCGTGGGGGGCGGCCCGCGACAGCAGGATCGGCTGCGGCGGCTGCGAACACTTCCCTTCCGACCTTACGAGCGGTCCGCTCGCCGCGCGGGGGTCGATTCCGTACAAGGTCCGGCCGGATTCCATGTCCGAGCCGGACAGGAGCACACCGCGGCCAATGTGCACAAACGGGGCGACAGGTGCGCCTCCGCCTGTCCGGAACCGCCCTCCGGGCCCGGTGGACGCCGAGTTCGGCCGGGACGGCGCCCGCCCCGCGCGCGCCGTCCGCGGTGCCGCCCCGCCCGCCGCCGTGTCCTCCGTACGGGTGAATCGGGGCGGGGTGCGGAGGCCGTCGCAGCCGGTCCGCCCCCGCGGCTCCGAACGAGTGACGCGGGCCCCTCCGGCGCCCGGCACCCGTGGGGTGCGCCCCTCCGGCCCGGTGCGCCCCTCCGGGGGCCGGCCGGTCCCGGGTCAGTCCCCGATGTCCTCGTACCAGAGCTCCGGCTGCTCCCGGACGAACCGCTCCATCAGGGCGGTGCACTCCGGGTCGTCCAGCACCACGACCTCCACGCCGTGCCCGCGCAGCCAGTCGTGGCCGCCGGAGAAGGTCGACGCCTCGCCCACCACGACCCGGCCGATGCCGAACTGCCGCACCAGCCCGCTGCAGTACCAGCACGGGGACAGCGTCGTGGCCATCGTCGTGCGGCCGTACCCGCGCCTGCGGCCCGCCGCCCGGAACGCCGCGGTCTCCGCGTGCAGCGACGGGTCGCCGTCCTGCACCCTGCGGTTGCGGCCGCGCCCCAGCACCTCGCCGTCCGGGCCGAACAGGGCGGCCCCGATCGGGATCCCGCCCTCGGCCAGCCCGGCCCGCGCCTCCTCGACCGCCACCGCCAGCATCGCCCGCAGATCCGCCGCCTCGCCCATGCCCCCACTCTCCCGGCCCCGGGGCGCCGCGGCAACGCACGGCGGCGGCCCGGCGCGCCGCCGTGCGACGCACCGTCACGCGGGCGCGCCGTCACCCCGCCCCGCAGGCACGGCGCCCGCCCGGCCCGCCCGCGGGGGCGGCCCGGCGGGGGGTCAGTCCTCGGCCCCCCGGCCGCCGTCCGCCTCGTCGGCGCGGTCCGCCCGGCGCCGCAGCTCCTCCTCGCGGCGGCGCAGGTCGGACTCCCACTGCTTCAGCATGTCCTCGTGGGCCGCGTTGTGCTTCCCGAGCGAGGCCAGGAACTCCGGGTCGTCGTCCGGTGCCAGCACGCGGCGCTGCGGCCGCCCGTCCTCCGGGCGGCCGTCGGCGTCCGACGGCCACGGCGCCCGCCGGCGCGCCGCGCCGACCCGCGCCCGGCCCGCGACCAGCCAGGCGATCGGGCCGACCAGCACCTCGCCGAGGAGGAGGATGACGAGGATCCACACCACCTTGGGCAGGTGGCGGACCTCCTCCTCGGGCGTGATCAGGCAGTCGACGAAGGCCCAGACCCACAGGGCGAGCACGATCAGGAACGGCAGGTACCTCAGCACGGCGGTGCATCTCCCCCGGTACGGACACGCCCCCCGCCTCGGACACGGCCCGGGGGGGACCTCATGGCGGGTCCAGGGTAGTGGGTGGCGGATACTGGCAGGCATGGCATACGACGACCTTCGGTCCTTCCTGCGGGCGCTGGAGCGCGAGGGCGAGCTGAAACGCGTCAAGGCGCAGGTCGACCCCTACCTGGAGGTCGGCGAGATCGTCGACCGGGTGCAGAAGGCCAAGGGCCCGGCGCTGCTCTTCGAGAACGTCAAGGGCTCGTCGATGCCGCTGGCCATGAACGTCTTCGGCACCGAGCGGCGGCTGGCCAAGGCGCTCGGCCTGAAGTCCGCCGACGAGATCGGGCAGCGGATCGCCGGACTGCTCAAGCCCGAGCTGCCGCAGGGCTTCACCGGCTTCCGCGACGCCTTCGGCAAGCTCGCGTCCATGGCGCACGTGCCGCCGCGCAAGGTCAAGCCGGGCGACGCGCCGGTGCAGGAGACCGTCCTCACCGGCGCCGACGTCGACCTGGAGCAGCTCCCGGCCCTCTTCACCTGGCCCCAGGACGGCGGGTCCTTCTTCAACCTGGGCCTGACCCACACCAAGGACCCCGAGACCGGGGTGCGCAACCTCGGCCTGTACCGGCTGCAGCGCCACGACCGGCGCACCATCGGCATGCACTGGCAGATCCACAAGGACAGCAGCAACCACTACCAGGTGGCCGCCCGGCGCGGCGAGCGCCTGCCGGTGGCCATCGCCTTCGGCTGCCCGCCCGCCGTGACGTACGCCGCCACCGCGCCGCTGCCCGGCGACATCGACGAGTACATGTTCGCCGGCTTCGTGCAGGGCGAGCGGGTGCGGATGGTGGACTGCCGGACGGTGCCGCTCCAGGTGCCCGCCGACGCCGAGGTGGTGCTGGAGGGCTGGCTGGAGCCCGGCGAGATGCTGCCGGAGGGCCCGTTCGGCGACCACACCGGCTTCTACACGCCGCAGGAGCCCTTCCCGGCGCTGACGATCGACTGCGTCACCATGCGCCGCCGCCCGCTCCTCCAGTCCATCGTGGTGGGCCGGCCGCCGACGGAGGACGGGCCGCTGGGGAAGTTCACCGAGCGGTTCTTCCTGCCCCTGCTGAAGATCATCGTCCCGGACATCGTCGACTACGACCTGCCCGAGGCCGGCGGCTTCCACAACTGCGTGATCGTCTCGATCGACAAGAAGTACCCCAAGCACGCCCAGAAGGTCATGCACGCCATCTGGGGCGCCCACATGATGTCGCTGACCAAGCTCATCGTCGTGGTGGACTCGGACTGCGACGTGCACGACTACCACGAGGTCGCCTGGCGGGCCTTCGGCAACACCGACTACAGCCGCGACCTGGTCGTGGTCGAGGGGCCGGTCGACCACCTGGACCACGCCTCCTACCAGCAGTTCTGGGGCGGCAAGGCCGGTATCGACGCCACCCGCAAGCTGCCGGCCGAGGGCTACACCCGCGACGGCGGCTGGCCCGAGATGGTCCTGTCCGACCCGGACACCGCCGACCTGGTGACCCGGCGCTGGAAGGAGTACGGCCTGTGAGCAGCGCCGCCGACGCCCTCGGGCACGCGCCCCCGCCCCCGGCCGCGCCCGCCCCCGGCCGCACCCGGGCGTTCCTGCGCCTGGTGATGATCGAGCACTCGGTCTTCGCGCTGCCCTTCGCCTACATCGCCGCGCTCACCGCGATGCACCTCGACGGCGGCACGGTGCGCTGGCTCGACCTGCTGCTGGTCACCCTCGCCATGGTCGGCCTGCGGACCTTCGCCATGGCCGCCAACCGGATCATCGACCGCGAGATCGACGCCCGCAACCCCCGCACCGCGGGCCGCGAGCTGGTCACCGGCGCCGTCTCCGTCCGCTCGGCCTGGACCGGCGCCCTCGTCGCCCTGGCCGTCTTCCTCGGCGCGGCCGCCCTGCTCAACCCGCTCTGCCTGGCCCTGGCGCCGGTCGCGGTCGTGCCGATGGTGGTCTACCCGTACGGCAAGCGGTTCACGGACTTCCCGCACGCCATCCTCGGCCTCGCCCAGGCCATGGGCCCGGTCGGCGCCTGGATCGCCGTCACCGGCACCTGGTCGTGGGACGCGGTGGTGCTCGGCCTGGCCGTCGGCGTCTGGATCGGCGGCTTCGACCTGATCTTCGCCTGCCAGGACGTCGCCGCCGACCGCGCCCACGGGGTGAGGTCCGTCCCGGCCCGCTTCGGCATCGCGGCCGCCCTGAACGGCGCACGCGCCTCCCACGTGGTCACGACGGGCCTGCTCGCCTGGTACGCCGTCCTCACCGACGCCGGACCGGCCTTCTGGCTCGGCCTCGCCGTCGTGGCCTGCGCCTTCCTGTACGAGCACGCCATCGTCCGGCCGGACGACCTCTCCCGGCTCAACCGGGCCTTCTTCACGGTCAACGGCTTCGTCGGCATCGCGCTCTTCTGCTTCGCCCTGCTGGACCTCGTCCTGCGCGGTCTGGGGGTCTAGCCCGGCCACGGCCTCCGACGCCCCCGGGTGCCGCCCCGCCGACGGGCCGCCGCCTTCGGATCGAAGGTGCCGAAGGTAGAGTGCGGGTGTGGCTGAGTCGGCGGCAGTGCAGCAGCAGGAGCGGCCGCGGCGGCCGTGGGTGGTCGGCGTGTCCGGGGCGTCCGGCACGCCCTACGCGGCCTCGGTGGTCCGGGCGCTGCTGGCCGCGGGCGAGGACGTCGACCTGGTGGTGAGCCGGGCGGCCCGCCTCACCATCCTGGACGAGACCGGGATCTCCTTCCGCGACGGCCACTGGCGCGACGACCTGGGCGCGTGGCTGGCGCAGGGCCTCGGCGACTCCCCGGCCCCGGAGGCCCCCGCCGGTCTGGACCGGGTCCGGTACTGGCCCGCGGGCGACCTGGCGGCGGGGCCGTCCAGCGGCTCGTACCCCGCCAAGGGGATGCTCGTGGTGCCCGCCAGCACCGCCTCCGTCGCCGGGATCGCGCTCGGCCTCTCCAAGGACCTGCTGCAGCGGGCCGCCTCGGTGACGCTCAAGGAGCGGCGCCCGCTGGTGGTCGCGGTGCGCGAGACCCCGCTGAACGGCCAGACCCTGCGCCAGCTGGTGGCGCTGGACGAGGCGGGCGCGGTGGTCCTCCCGGCGTCGCCCGCCTTCTACGCGGGCGGATCCACCGCGCAGCAGCTGGTGGACTTCGTCGCCGGCCGGGTCCTGGACGCCGCCGGGGTCCCGCACACCCTCTACCGCCGCTGGCGCGGCGCCCTGGGCGGGGCCCGCGCGGAGGCCGCCGGGCACGCCGCGGACGGCGGCAGCGGCGGGCCGGGGGAGCGGGTCGGTGCCGCCCCCGGGCGGGGGGAGTGAGCGGGGTGCGCGGAACGGAGTATGTTCTGTGGGACTTCGGGGACGGGGACGCCTCGGAGCCTTGGATTCCGAATGCCGGAGCGCGGGTTCGGCAACGATGCGGAGGGTCCGCGTAGGTGAGAGAGCACAGCATGGACGCGGTGGACCGACAGCTCATCCAGGCGCTGCGGGAGAACGGCCGGGCCTCCTACGCGGAGCTGGGCCGCCTGGTGGGCCTCTCCGGCCCCAGCGTCACCGACCGCATCAACCGCCTGGAGCAGGCGGGTGTGATCACCGGCTACCGGGCGACGGTGAACCCCGCCGCGCTCGGCTTCGGCGTGACGGCCCTGATCGGCCTCCAGCTCAGCGACGCCGCCGACCACGAGGACGTGGCGCGCAGGCTCAAGGACCTCGGCGAGGTCGAGGACTGCTGGTTCATCGCCGGTGACGACTCCTACATGCTCAAGGTCCGCGTCTCCGACGTCGACGGCCTGGAGTCGGTCGTCAAGCGGCTGTCCGGCACCCGCGGGGTGGCGCGCACCCGGACCACCGTGGTGCTCTCCACCAAGTGGGAGAACCGGGTGACCACCGCGCCGGAGGAGCCCGAGCAGCGGTAGGCGGCGGCGCGGCCGCCGGCACGGCGGACGGGGCCGCGGCGGCCCACCACGACGAGGCGCCCCGGGGAGGGGCGCGGACGGGAGCGGGCGCATGGCACCGCAGCGCACGGAACCGGAGCGCACAGCACTGGTGGGGCCGGCCGAGCTGGAGCAGGCCCGGCAGCGGATCGCGGGCACGGTGGTGCGCACCCCGCTGCTGCCCTGCCCCTGGGCCGACGACGGGCAGCACACCCTGCTGCTCAAGCCGGAGAACCTGCAGCCCACGGGCGCCTTCAAACTCCGCGGCGCCTTCAACCGGCTGGCCGCCCTCACCCCCGAGGAGGCCGCCCGCGGCGTGGTCGCCCAGTCCAGCGGCAACCACGCGCAGGCCGTCGCCTACGCGGCCCGGCGGCTCGGCGTCAGGGCCGTCGTCGTCATGCCCGACACCTCCCCGGCGGTCAAGGTCGACGCCACCCGCGCGTACGGCGCCGAGGTGCTGGTCGTCCCGCCGGAGGAGCGCGACACCCTCCCGCCGAGGCTCGTCGCGGAGCACGGCTACGTCCACGTGCCGCCGTACGACGACCCGTACGTCATCGCCGGGCAGGGCACCGTCGGCCTGGAGATCGCCGAGGACGCCGCCGCGCTGGGCGCCGCCGTGGACACCGTCCTGGTGCCAGTCAGCGGGGGAGGCCTCATCTCCGGCGTCGCGGCCGCCGTGAAGCACACCATGCCCGGCGTGAAGGTCGTCGGCGTCGAGCCGGAGCTCGCCGCCGACGCCCGCGAGTCGCTGCGCACCGGCGCCCTGGTGGCCTGGCCCGTGGACCGCACCTACCGCACCCTCGCCGACGGCCTGCGCACCACCTCCCTCGGCCGGCTGCCCTTCGAGCACGTCAGGGCGTACGTCGACGACATCGTGACGGTGACCGAGGACGAGATCCGGCAGGCCGTCGCCGTGCTCGCCCGGCGGGCCCGCACCGTCGCCGAGCCCTCCGGCGCGGTCGCCGCCGCCGCCCACCTCTTCCGCGGCGCCGACCTGCCGCCCGGCGGCACCCGGGTCGCCGTGGTCAGCGGCGGGAACGTCGACCCCCGCCTGCTGGCGGAGCTGCTCGCGGCGTGAGCACCGGGCAGGCGTAGGCTCAGGTGGTTGCACCGGACACGGGAGCACGGCCACCGGGCACGGAACGAGGAGGCGGAGACGCGCATGGACGCAGGACTCAAGCGCGAGCTGGAGGCGAAGGTCCTCGCGGGCGAGCGGCTGTCCCGGGAGGACGGCGTCGCGCTCTACGAGAGTGACGACCTGGCCTGGCTGGGCGGGCTGGCGCACCACGTGCGGACCGAGAAGAACGGCGACGTCGTCCACTTCAACGTCAACCGCCACCTCAACATGACCAACGTCTGCAGCGCCTCCTGCGCGTACTGCTCCTTCCAGCGCAAGCCGGGGGAGAAGGACGCGTACACCATGCGCATCGAGGAGGCCGTGCGCCTGGCCAAGGCCATGGAGAACGACCAGCTCACCGAGCTGCACATCGTCAACGGCCTGCACCCCACGCTGCCCTGGCGCTACTACCCGCGCAGCCTGCGGGAGCTGAAGAAGGCGCTGCCGAACGTGGCGCTGAAGGCGTTCACCGCCACCGAGATCCACTGGTTCGAGCGGATCAGCGGCATGCCCGCCGACGAGATCCTGGACGAGCTGATCGACGCCGGCCTGGAGTCGCTGACCGGCGGCGGCGCCGAGATCTTCGACTGGGAGGTGCGGCAGCACATCGTCGACCACGACACCCACTGGGAGGACTGGTCGCGCATCCACCGCCTGGCGCACTCCAAGGGCCTGAAGACCCCCTCGACCATGCTCTACGGCCACATCGAGGAGCCCCGCCACCGGGTGGACCACGTGCTGCGGCTCCGCGAGCTGCAGGACGAGACCGGCGGCTTCCAGGTCTTCATCCCGCTGCGGTACCAGCACGACTTCCACGACTCCAAGGACGGGAAGATCCGCAACCGGCTGCAGGCCCGCACCGAGATGGCGACCGGCGCCGAGGCGCTGAAGACCTTCGCGGTCTCCCGGCTGCTCTTCGACAACGTGCCGCACGTCAAGGTGTTCTGGGTGATGCACGGCCTGACCACCGCCCAGCTGGCGCTGAGCCACGGCGCCGACGACATGGACGGCTCGGTCGTCGAGTACAAGATCACCCACGACGCGGACAACTTCGGCACGCCCAACAAGCTGGGCCGCGACGACCTGCTGGAGCTGATCCGGGACGCGGGCTTCCGCCCGGTGGAGCGCAACACCCGCTACGAGGTGATCCGCGAGTACGAGGGTCCGGACCCGCAGCGCCGCGAGCAGCCGCAGGCCATGCGCCTCTGACGCTTCGTCAGGCAGCAGGAGCGACCCGGGCCCCGGCCCCGCCCGCAGGGCGGCCGGGGCCCCGGCGCGTCCGGGGGGCGGGCGCGGACCCCGCCCCGGGCACCGCGCCGGCGCCGGCGCCGCCTGCCCTAGGCTCGGTGGCCATGGACCTCACCTTCGCCCTCGACCCCGAGGTGACCCCGGCCCTGCGCGACGAGGTCGTCGCGCTGTGGACCGACGTCAGCAACGCGGGCGGCGCCGTCGGCTTCGTCGCCCCCGTCACCGCCGAGCGGGTGCGGCCCGTGGCGGAGCGCCAGCTCGACGGCGTCGCCGACGGCCCCGACCGCCTCCTCACCGCCCGCGACGACGCCACCGGGCGGCTCGCGGCCCTGCTCTTCCTCGAGTCCCAGCGGTTCGACCTCATGGAGCACTGGCGGCTGCTCAAGCGGGTCATGGTCCACCCCGGCCTCCAGGGCCGCGGGTACGGCGCGATGCTCCTCGCCGAGGCCGAGCGGGTCGCCCGGGAGTGGGGGCTGGCCGGGCTGAAGCTCACCCTGCGCGGCGGCCTCGGCCTGGAGGGGTTCTACGGCCGCAGCGGCTACCGGGAGGTCGGCCGGGTCCCCGGCGCCATCCGGGTCGCCGACGGCGACGACCGGGACGACGTCACCATGTGGCTCGACCTGCGCTGACCCGCGCGGCGCGGCGCGGGGGCCGGGCCCGTACCGGAGCACCGCCCCAAGCGTGCTTGACTGGAGGAGGGACCGGCACGGCCGGCCCCGTGCGGTACCGAGAGGAAGGCCACCGGTGAGCAAGTCCCACGCCACGCTCCGCTACACGTCCCTGCGGGCGGGCATCTTCGTCCTCTGCTTCCTGGCCTGCGTGCTGCTGGCCCACTTCGGGGTCATCCCGGTGGCCGGGCAGGCCGGCATCGTCTTCCTGCTGCTGCTCGCCGCCCTGGTGTCGGCGCCGATCAGCTACGTGGTGCTCAGCCGGCAGCGCGACGCCATGTCGGAGCAGATCGTCGGCCGCGTCTCGGGCATGCGCTCGCGCACCGCCGAGCGGATCGCCCGGCAGAACGCCGAGGAGGACGCGGTCGACGACGCCAACCGCGCCGCCTCCGCCTGACCCGCGCCGCGCCCGGCCCGGCAGCCCCGGTGACCCCCGCGACCCCGGTGACCCCCGCGACCCCGACGCCCCCGGCGGCCCGGGACCGCCGCCCCACGGGGCGCGACGTGGCACGCCTCGCGGGCGTCTCCCAGGCCACCGTCTCCCTCGTCTTCTCCGACGGGGGCGGCGCCCACCGCGTCTCCGAGGCCACCCGCGAGCGGGTCCGGGACGCCGCCCGCACCCTCGGGTACCGCCCGCACGCCGCGGGCCGCCAGCTGCGGCTCGGCCGCACCGGCCTGGTCCTGCTGGCCGTGCCCAACATCCTCGGCCCGTTCTTCGCCCGGGTGCTCGCCGGCGCCCACGAGGAGGCCGGGGCGCACGGGCTGGCCGTCGTCGTCAGCTCCGGCTGGAGCAGTGCCACGCTGGCCCGCGCCACCACCACCAGCCAGTTCGACGGCCTGCTGGTCTGCTCGCCGGACGACAGCCAGCTCGGCGAGCTTCCCGAGTC
This sequence comes from Streptomyces sp. NPDC001380, assembly GCF_042895785.1. NCBI lineage: Bacteria > Bacillati > Actinomycetota > Actinomycetes > Kitasatosporales > Streptomycetaceae > Streptomyces > Streptomyces sp. NPDC001380. The sequence goes on from NZ_JBIAWP010000009.1 coordinate 231,904, forward strand.
CACCCCCGTGGTCTTCCTCGACTCCGACCCCGCGCACGCCCGCGGCGCCGCCCGGCGCCTCACCGTCGGGCTGGACGTCGCGGGCGGCATGCGCGCCGCCGTGGAGCACCTGGCCTCCCTCGGCCACCGCCGCATCGGCCACCTCCGGTCGACCCTCTCCGCCCACACCTTCCGCGCCCGCCAGGCGGGCTTCGAGGAGGCGGCGCGCGGCCTGGAGGTCGTGGAGGCCGGTGTCGCCCTCAACGACGGCCTGCCGGCGGCCCGCGCCGCCGCCCGCACCCTGCTGGACCGGCCCGACCGCCCGCACGCCGTGGTGTGCGACGACGACGTGGTGGCCGCCGGGCTGTACCGGGCCGCGGCCGAGCTGGGGCTGCGCATCCCCGAGGACGTCTCCGTCGTCGGCATGGACGACATCGCCGCCGCCGCGCTCCTCACCCCGCCGCTCACCACCGTCGACCTGCCCGGCGAGCTGCTCGGCCGCCGGGGCGTCGCCGCGCTGGCCGCCCTGCTGGCCGGAGGGCCGGCGGCGGAGCCCGAGCCGCTGCCGACGGCGCTGGTGGTGCGGGGCTCGACGGCTACCGCCAGGTGACGAGCGCGCCCAGGTCGACCGCCACGGGGAAGGGGACCTTCGGTTCCAGCCGGTCCCGGAAGACGCCCGTGGGGACGTAGGTCCGGGTGGGCGGGTCCAGCTCGTAGACGTGGACCACCGGAGCCGTGCCCTCCTCCTCGACCCGCCAGTAGTGGGGGATGCCCGCCTCGGCGTACTTGCGCAGCTTGACGGTCCTGTCGCGGTGTGCGGACTCCGGCGACACGACCTCGACGACCAGCAGGACGTCCGCGGGTTCGAACCAGGTCTGCTCCGGCCGGACCGCGCCCGTGGTCGCCACGATGTCCGGTTCCGGCCGGTTCCGGCTGTCGAGGCGGACGGTCACCTCACGGTCCACCTGCACGCCCTCGGGGGCGCGGGAGTCCAGGGCGTTGCACAGGGCTGTGACCACACGGCTGTGCCAGAGGCGCTGCGGCGCCATCATGAAGACGAGGGCTCCGTCGATCAGCTCCGTGTGGCGCGGGGCCTCCGGAAGGTGGTCCAGGTCCTCCGCGAGCCAGCCCTCGGCGCGGGGCGGGCGCATCCAGTCGGGCAGAGCGGTCATGCGCCCACGCTAGCGACCCGCGGGCCCGGCCGCCACGACGTCCGGCGGTGCGGCCGGGTCAGTGCGCGGGGGCGCCCGCGGCCTCCCCGGGCGCGCCGTGCGGCGCCGGGGGCCGGGCCGGGACGGCCGGGGGCACGAGCCGGCGGCGGGCGGCGGACAGGACCAGCGCGCCCGCGCCGATGCCGGCCGCGCCGCACACGGCGGCCGCCCGCAGCGAGCCGTCGACCAGCACGCCGGAGACGGCGGCCCCGGCGGCGTTGCCGGTGGAGACCACGGTGACCAGCCAGGCGAAGGCCTCGGTGGCGGTGCCGGGCGGCGCCAGTTCGCCGATCAGGCCGAAGGACGCCGCCAGCAGCGGCGCCAGGCCGAGGCCGGTGAGGAAGGAGAGCACGGTCATCACCGCGGGGGAGGGCAGCGGCACCAGGGAGGCGAAGCCCGCCGCCATCACCCACGCCAGCACCCAGGTGCGGGTGGCGGGGGCCGCCCGCCAGGGGGCCGCCCCGTACACGAGGGCGCCGACCAGGCCGCCGGAGGCCGCGACGGCGAGCAGGGTGCCCGCGCCGCCGGGCAGGCCGCCGCGGTGCTCCTCGGCGTACGCGACGTACAGCACCGCCTGGGCGCCGAGCGCCCAGCCGGCCCCGGCGAGGCCGACGAGCAGCAGCACCAGGCCGGGGGAGCGCAGCGGGCCGAGGAGCCCGGCGCCGGCCTCGCGGGGCGGGGCGGTCCAGGCGCGGGCGGGGGCGGCGGTGGCGACGACCAGGGCGCCGGCCAGGCCGAGTCCGGCGGCGATCCAGAGCGCGGCGGTGGGGGAGGCCGCGGCGGCGACGACGGCGACGGCGAGCGGGCCGACGACGTAGAGCAGCTGCTGGGAGGCGGAGTCGAAGGCGTACGCGGTGTCGAGCTCCCGCTCCTCGACGATGTGCGGCCACAGGGCCCGCAGGCACGGCTCCAGCGGCGGCATCGCCGCCCCGGCGAGCGCCGCGCCGGCGAAGGCCGCCGCCGCGTCGCCGGGCGCCACCGCGAGCAGGGCGTAGCCGAGGCCGGCGGCGCAGGCGGAGGCGAGCAGGACCCGGGGCTGGCCGGCCCGGTCCACCAGGCGGCCGAGCACCGGGCCGCCGAGGGCGGCGGCGACGGCGTAGGCGGCGGTGACGGCGCCGATCCGGCTGTAGGGGGCGTGGGCCCCGCGCAGGGCGAGGGCGACGACCAGGGCGGTCATCCCGGCCGGGAGGCGGCCGAGGAGGGTTCCGAGCAGCAGCCGGGCGACGTACGGGCCGCGGAGCAGGGAGAGGTAGCGCACCCGGTGAAGTTATACGTATAACGAGACGGAGGCAAACGTCCCGGACAGGGCAGGGGGCCCGTCGCGTGCGGACACGCGCGGGCCCCCTTGGGTGGTGCTGCTCAAGTGGTGCTGCTCAAGTGGTGCTGCTCAAGCGGTGCTGCTCAAGCGGTGCCGCTCAAGCGGTGCCGCTCAAGCCACCTGGGCGATCAGACCGGAGGACGGTCAGATGACCGTGACGTTCTCCGCCTGCGGGCCCTTCGGGCCCTGGGTCACGTCGAACGAAACGTTCTGGTTCTCCTCCAGCGAGCGGAAACCGTTCGCGTTGATGGCGGAGTAGTGGACGAAGACGTCGGGGCCGCCGCCCTCCTGGGCGATGAAGCCGAAGCCCTTCTCGGCGTTGAACCACTTGACGGTTCCGGTCGCCATACCGTTTCTCCTTGCGAGGGACGTGAAGGGAACCACACCTCGTGGTACCCGGTCCGCTGCGCTGATCGCCCTGCCTCCGAATGTTCACCCGGAGTTTCTGCACATTGCTGAAAAACTACGAAAAGCCCGCGGTCACATGCTCCGCAGGCTTCAAGTACTGCAAGGGAAATCAAACTGCAACTGGCGGTAACCGTAGCATGCTGTCCACCACCCCGCCAGGGACGACTTGACCATGGCCGGGTGTGTCGCTCGCCACCCCGCGGGACCCGGCCGCCAGCCCCCGGCGACCCCGTCACGGCCCCCCGGCGGCCCGGTCACGGACCCGGTCGCGGGCCCGGTCGCAGGCCCCCGGCGGCCCCCGGCGGCCCCCGCCGCGACCCTCCCGGCGGCCCCCGCCGGGGGCGGGCATAACCTGCGGAGGGTGGACACTACAACTGCCGTCGGCGGCCACCCCGTACCCACGCGGCCCCGGGTGGGTCACATCCAGTTCCTGAACTGCCTCCCCATCTACTGGGGGCTCGCCAGGACCGGAAGCCTCCTCGACCTGGACCTCACCAAGGACACCCCCGAGAAGCTCAGCGACCTGCTGGTGCGCGGCGCGCTCGACATCGGCCCCATCACCTGCGTGGAGTACCTGCGGCACGCGGACGAGCTGCTGGTGCTGCCCGACATCGCGGTCGGCAGCGACGGCCCGGTCATGTCGTGCGTGATCGTCAGCCAGGTCCCGCTCGCCGAGCTGGACGGCCGCCGGGTCGCCCTCGGCTCCACCAGCCGCACCTCCGTCCGGCTGGCGCAGCTGCTGCTGGAGGAGCGCGAGGGCGTGCGCCCCGACTACTTCCGCTGCCCCCCGGACCTCGGGGAGATGATGCGCGAGGCCGACGCGGCCGTGCTCATCGGCGACGCCGCCCTGCGGGCCCACCTCGACGAGGCGCCGCGCCTCGGCCTGGAGGTCCACGACCTGGGCGCCATGTGGAAGGAGTGGACGGGCCTGCCGTTCGTCTTCGCCCTCTGGGCCGTCCGGCGCGACTTCGCCGAGCGCGAGCCGGAGGCGGTCCGCGAGGTGCACCGCGCCTTCCTCGCCTCCCGCGACCTCTCCATGGCCGAGGCCCCCAAGGTGGCCGAGCAGGCCGCCCGCTGGGAGGCGTTCGACGCCGACGTGCTGGAGCGGTACTTCACCGGCGCGCTCGACTTCTCCCTCGGCGAGGGCCAGCTCGCCGGCATCGCCGAGTTCGCCCGCCGGGTCGCCCACGACACCGGCTTCCCGCCGGACGTCCGGGTGCGGCTGCTGGAGGCGTAGGCGGGCCGCGCCGCCCGTCCCCCGCCGCCGCGGCGGGACCCGCCGTGTCACATCTGCGGCACAGGGGCCGCGCCGACGGGTCACGGGGGCGGCCGGCGGGTACCGTCCGGTCCGACAGGGGCACGCGAGCACAGCGAGGGGGGCGGGGCCGTGGAACCGCTGGGGCCGGACGACCCGCGGCGGGTCGGCACGTACCGCCTGCTGCGGAGGCTGGGCGCGGGCGGCATGGGCCGGGTCTACCTCGGACGGACCGCGGGCGGCCGGACCGTCGCGGTCAAGCTGGTCCGCTCCGACCTGGCGGACGACGCCGAGTTCCGGGCCCGGTTCCGCCGCGAGGTGGCGGCGGCCCGCCGGTTCGACGCCGCGTGGACCGCCCCGGTGCTGGACGCCGACACCGAGGGGCCCCGGCCGTGGGTGGCCACCGGCTACGTCGCCGGGCCCGCCCTGGACGCGGCGGTCCGCGACACCGGACCGCTGCCGGAGCGCTCGGTGCGCGCGCTGGGCGCGGGCCTCGCCGAGGCGCTGGCCGCGGTCCACGCCGCCGGGCTCGTGCACCGCGACGTCAAGCCGTCCAACGTGCTGCTGGCCCTGGACGGGCCCCGGCTGATCGACTTCGGGATCGCCCGCGCGCTCGACGCGGCGACCTCCCTCACCCGCACCGGCTACGTCGTCGGCTCGCCCGGCTACATGTCGCCCGAGCAGGCCGCCGGCGGCGAGGCGGGCCCGGCGGGCGACGTCTTCTCCCTCGGCGCGGTGCTCGCGTACGCGGCGACCGGCACCCCGCCGTTCGGCGACGGGGTGAGCGCGGCCGTCCTCCTCTACCGGGTGCTGCACGAGGAGCCGGACCTGGGCGGCCTCGCCGGGCCGCTGCGGGAGGCGGTGGCGGCCTGCCTGGCCAAGGACCCGGCCGCCCGGCCCGGCCCGGAGGAGCTGCGGGACACCCTGACCGGGGGCGGCGCGGCCGGGCCCCTGCTGCGCGACGGCTGGCTGCCCGCGGCGCTCTCGGCGGCCGTGGGGCGGCGGGCGGTGGTCCTGCTGGACCTGGAGGACGGGCCGCAGGACGCGGACGCGGCGGCCGTCCCGCCGGGCCCCGGGGCGGACGGGACCGGCGCCGGGACCGGCGCCGGGGCCGGGGGAGGGACCGGCGGCGCGGCCGGCGCGCCGTGGGCGGGCGGGAGCTTCGGGCCGCCCCCGCAGGACTGGGGGCCCGCGGCGGAGGGCGCCTCCGCCGGTCCCGGCCCGGCCCCGGCCACCGTCCGGGCGGCCGGGGCCGGCCCCGCCGCCGCGGCCCCGCCGCCGCGGCGCGGGCGCCCCGGACCGGGCGCCAGGGCCGCCGCGGTGGCGGGTGCGCTGCTGCTCGCCGGCGGCGGGGTCCTGCTGGTCCTCCGGCACGGGGGCGGCGGTGGGGGCGGCGGGGCTGCCGCCGGTACCGCGACCGGGGGAGCGACGGCGGGCAGGGGCACCGCGCGGAGCGGTGACGACGCGGCGGGCGGCGCCACGGCGGGCGGCGCCGCCGCCGGGACGGGCCGCCCCACCGCCGGGACGGGCCGCCCCACCGCCGGGTACGGCGCCTCCGCCGGCCCCGGCGCCTCCGCCGGCCCCGGCGGCGGCGCGGTGCCGGCAGCGCTCGTCGGCAGCTGGCGGGGCGACATCACCACCGCCCTCGTCCCGCTCTCCAGCACCTTCCGGGTGACCGTCCGCGCGGGCGGCCCGGGGGACGTGGTCACCGAGTCGCGCAACGACTCCCACCTGACCCGCGGCGCCTACTGCCTCGGCCGGGGCACGCTGCTCTCCGCCGGCCCCCGGCGGATCACGGTCCGGGAGGAGCCCTCCGGCGGCAACACCGACTGCACCGCCACGCCCGAGATCCAGACCTACACCCTCGGACCCGGCGGCACGCTCCACGTCGAGGTCGCGGACCAGGCGGGCACCCGCCCCTCCGGGGACCTGCGCCGGCAGGGCTGACGGGCCCGGCCCCCGCCCCGGGGGCCGCGGGGGAGCCGCAGGTGCGGGGCGTAGGCTGGTCCGGCGGTCCGCCGGCCGTACGACCACGACCTGTTCCCAGGAAAGGACGCCAGGTGTCCGAGCCCGCAGCGCCCCTCGCCGCACCCTCCGCGAGCGGCCTCCAGGCCGTCCTCGACCGCGCGGCCGCCGGCGGCCGCATCACCCCGGAGGAGGCGCTCGACCTCTACCGGCACGCCCCCCTGCACGCGCTCGGCTCCGCTGCGGACGCCGCACGCCGCCGCCGGTACGCGGGCACCGAGCACATCGCCACGTACATCATCGAGCGCAACATCAACTACACCAACGTGTGCGTGACCGCCTGCCGGTTCTGCGCCTTCTACGCCCCGCCGAAGAGCGACCGGGGCTGGTCGCGCGACCTCGACGAGATCCTGCGCCGCTGCGCCGAGACCGTCGAGCTGGGCGGCACGCAGGTGATGTTCCAGGGCGGCCACCACCCCGACTACGGCGTGGAGTACTACGAGCGGGCCTTCTCCGCGATCAAGCGCGAGTTCCCGCAGCTGGTCATCCACTCCCTCGGCGCCTCCGAGGTCGACCACATGGCCCGCATCTCCGGGGTCTCCGTGGAGGAGGCGATCCGCCGCATCCACGAGGCGGGCCTGGACTCCTTCGCCGGCGCCGGCGCCGAGCTGCTCCCGGAGCGGCCGCGCAGGGCCATCGCGCCGCTCAAGGAGTCCGGCGAGCGCTGGCTGGAGATCATGGAGACCGCCCACGGCCTGGGCGTGGAGTCCACCACCACCATGCTCATGGGCACCGGCGAGACCAACGCCGAGCGGATCGAGCACCTGCGGATGATCCGCGACGTGCAGGACCGCACCGGCGGCTTCCGCGCCTTCATCCCCTACACCTACCAGCCGCAGAACAACCACCTGCGGGGCCGCACCCAGGCCACCGTCTTCGAGTACCTGCGGATCATCGCGGTCGCCCGGCTCTTCCTCGACAACGTCGCCCACATCCAGGGCTCCTGGCTGACCACCGGCAAGGAGACCGGCCAGCTCACCCTGCACTACGGCGCCGACGACCTCGGCTCGGTGATGCTGGAGGAGAACGTCGTCTCCTCCGCCGGGGCGAAGCACCGCTCCAACCTGCTGGAGCTCATCCACCTCATCCGCGCCGCCGGCCGCACCCCCGCCCAGCGCGCCACCACCTACGAGCACCTGGTCGTCCACGACGACCCGGCGGACGACCCGGTGGACGCCCGCGTCGCCTCCCACATCGCCTCCACGGCGATCGAGGGCGGCACCGCGCACCCCGAGCTGACCATCCTCTCGGCGAACTGACCCGCACCGGCCCGGCCCGCCCGTGATCGTCCTGCACCGCGCCGACCTGGTGCTGCCCCTCGCCGCCCCGCCCCTCCCGGACGGGGCGGTGGCGGTGCGGGACGGCACGGTGGCCGCCGTCGGCCCGTACGGGGAGCTCGCCGCCGCCCACCCGGGCGCCCGGGTCCGCGCCTGGCGCGGCGTGCTCACCCCGGGGCTGGCCCACCCGCACGGGCGGCTGCTGCTGGAGCACGCCTACCACCCCGACCCGCGCGAGGCGGACCTGCTCGGCACCGCGCCGCTCACCGGCGCCGCCCTCGCGGCCCTGGCGCCGGACGAGGCCCGCTGGGGCGCGAGCGCCCGGCGCGGCCTGCAGCGGATGCTGGCCCACGGCACCACCGCCCTGTCCGGGCCGTTCGGACGGCCCTCCGTGCGCACCGCCGTCGCCCGCTCCGGCCTCGCCGTGCTCCCGCCGCCCGCCGGGACGGCCCCGGCACCGCCGGACACGGCCGGCCCCGGCCCCGGCCCCGCCGTGCCGGACGGCGCCGTGCCGGACGCCGCCGTGCCGGGCTTCACCGTGCCGGGCTTCGACGTGCTGGGCGGGGGCCTGCGCGCCGCCGCGCACGGCCCGCTCGCCCCCGGGGTCCGCGCCGACCTGGCGGTCTTCGAGGTGCCCGCGGACGGCGACGCGGAGGCCGCCCTGCGGAGCGGCGGCGCCGCCCGCTGCACCGCCACCGTGCTCGCCGGGCGGCTGGTCCACCGGCGGCGCTGACCGCCTCCCGCACCGGCGCGCCCCCCGGGACCGGCGGGGCCGTCCCCGGTCCGGGGTCCCGCGCCCCCGCCCGGCGCCCCCGTCCCGACTCCCCGGCGTCTTCCCCCGGCACCGCCCCTGAGCTGCGCACACGCACCTCCGGAACCGTCCGCCCCGCACCCGTGGCCGTCCGGTCCGCGATCCTCGGCCGTGACCTGGGGGCGGTCCTGCCGCTACGATCCCGATCAGTCCGCCGCTCCCCCGCGGCGGGTCCGCCGCCCGAGTCCGTCCCCCCATGCCCCGCGGGGCAGCAAGCAGGAACGATGCGATCCGAGTCCCTCCCCCGGATCGGCCGAGGCTGGTACGCCACCGCCGTGCTCAGCGCCGTCCTGGCGCTCGGCATGGGAGTGCTGGGCCTGCGCCAGCTCGACCAGGCCGACCGCATCGCCGCCGACCCCGTGAAGGTCCGGGGCACCGTCACCCGCCTCGCGTCCGGCACCGGCACCTACAGCCAGGTGTCCTACCGCGCCGGCGGCCGCACCCTCGCCGCCGCCGACCTCCGGCTGCCCGCCGGGGCCGCGGTCGGCGACCCCGTCTGCCTGGAGTACGCCAAGGCCGACCCCGCCGCCGTGCGGGTCTGCGGGCAGCGCTACCCCCAGGCGGCCGGCATAGGCCTGGCCCAGACCAGCGTGCCGGTGGGAGTCGGCCTGCTGGTGGTCTGCCTGCTGCGGATCCGCCGCCACCGGCGCGCCCTGGCCCTGCGCCGCGGGCCGGCCCGGTCCGCCGTCCGCGCCACCGCCGTCTTCGCCGCGGAGGGCGTGGCCCCGGCCGTCCCCCGGGCCTCGCGGCGCCGCCGCCGCGGCGGGCGCCGCGCGCGCCGCTGAGCCCCGCCTGCGGCCCGGTCTCGCCGCCGGGTGAAGAATGGGCCCCGTGACCCGAGCTTCCCTGGACAAGCAGCCGCACGAAGTCGCCGCGATGTTCGACGACGTGGCGGCCAAGTACGACCTGACCAACGACGTGCTCTCCCTCGGGCAGACGCGCGTGTGGCGGCGGGCCGTGGCCCGCGCCGTCGACGCCCGCCCCGGCGACCGGGTCCTCGACCTCGGGGCGGGGACGGGCACCTCCTCGCTGCCGTTCGCGGCGGCCGGCGCGCAGGTGGTGCCGTGCGACTTCTCGCTGGGCATGCTGGCGGAGGGCAAGCGCCGGCACCCGCAGCTGCCGCTCACCGCGGGCGACGCGACCCGGCTGCCCTTCGCCGACGACTCCTTCGACGCGGTGACGATCTCCTTCGCGCTGCGCAACGTGCAGGACACCGGCGCCGCGCTGCGCGAGATGCTGCGGGTCACCCGGCCCGGCGGCCGCGTGGTGATCTGCGAGTTCTCCAGCCCCGTCTGGGGGCCCTTCCGCACCCTGTACACCGAGTACCTGATGCGGGCCCTGCCGCCGGTGGCCACCGCCGTGAGCAGCAACCCCGACGCCTACGTGTACCTGGCGGAGTCGATCCGCGCCTGGCCCGACCAGCCGGCGCTGGCCGCGCGGCTCCAGGCCGCCGGATGGGGCCGGGTCGCCTGGCGCAACCTCACCGGCGGCGTCGTGGCGCTGCACCGGGGCACCAAGCCCGCCTCCCCGCAGGAGGGCTGACGGCACGTCGGAGGAGAGGGCGGGCCGCCCCGCGAACCTTCGGGGCGGCCCGTGCGTTCTCCCGGTGCAGGCGAAGCCCGCCCGACCCCGCAGCGCTCGGCGCCGGGGGCGGGCGGGCCTGCACCAGCCGGCCGGGACTACGGCTTGATGCGCACCACCTGCGGGTCGTGGTCGCTCGCCTGGTCGGCGAACTCCGAGTTGATGTGCACCACGTCGTACCGGGCGTGGGTCACCGCCGGGCTGACCAGGATGTGGTCCAGCACCTGCGCGTTGCCCTGGTAGACGTAGGAGTACCGCTCCCGCTCGGGCAGCGTGTTCACCAGGTCGGTAAGCACGGTCCCGTCACCGGTCAGGGTCTTCACCGCGGGCGAGAACTGGTAGTCGTTCAGGTCGCCGAGGGCCACGATCCGGGCCTGCGGGTCGGCGGCGAGCAGCTGCTCCACGAAGGCGTGCTCCAGCGTCGCCTGCCTGGTCCGCTGCACCTCGGAGCTGCGGGCGGGCTGCTGGAAGCGGCTGGTCAGGCCCTGGTCGCCGCCCTTGCTGTTGAAGTGGTTGGCGATGACGAAGAGCGTCTGCCCGCGGAAGGTGAACTCGCCCACCAGCGGCTTGCGGCTGCTCTGCCAGGCGTCGTCGGCCGGCGCGATGCGGCCGGGCGAGACGGTGAGGGCGGTGTCCGCGCCGGTGCCGGTGACACCGACCGCGGTGACGGCGTCGCCCCCGGCGCGGTCGGTGAAGCCGACCCGCTCGGGGTTGAAGAGGAACGCGGTGCGGATGTTGCCGCCCGGCTCGCCGCCGTCCCTGTCGTTCTGCGGGTCGATCGAGCGCCACGCGTAGTGGGGGCCGCCCGCGGCCGTGATGGCGTCCACCAGCTTCTGCAGGGTCCGGCCGGCCGTCACGGTGCCGTCGTCGGCCGGGCCGTTGTCGTCCTGGATCTCCTCCAGGCCGACGATGTCGGGGGAGCGGAGGTTGGTGACCAGGCCGGCGGCCAGCGCGTCGAACTTCGCCTGCGGGTCGCCCGGGTCGAGGTTCTCCACGTTGTAGGTGGCGACGGTGACCTCGCGGTCCAGGGCGGGGTCGGTGACCTCGCGCTGCAGGCCGCCGGGGACCAGGGTGCCCAGGGTGCGGGCCGCGACGGTGTAGGTGCCGGCGAACTGGTTGTAGTCCAGCGGGCCCTCGGTGGTGCCGGAGAGGGTGTCGCCCACGTCGGCCTTCGGGAACGCCTGCTGCGCCGCCGGCACGAGCGACTGCACCATCAGGCGGCCCGAGTTGGGGTCCTCGTACGAGGGGTAGTAGGCGCCGCCGCGCTTCGTCCGGTTCTGGTTGCCCTTCACCGTCACCCACAGCTCGCCGTAGGCGTCGGTGGCGCCGACGACGCGGGTGTCGTCGACCCGGACGTCCATGCCCTCCAGCGACTCGTACAGGTCCAGGGCGTAGGCGGCGGGCTGCAGCGGCAGGGCCTCGATCGAGCCGCCGCCCGCGTCCGGCGCGAAGGCGTCCGGCACGTTCTTCCGCGACAGCACCACGGGCGCGGGCAGCGCGTTGCCCGAGGAGAGGACCGTCACGGACGGCTTGGAGATCTCGGTGACCGACTGGTTCCCGGAGGCGACGCCGCCCGGGTAGTACTCGGAGACGGTGCCGGAGACGGTGACGGCGTCGCCGACCGCCACGGCCGGGGCCGAGCCGGTGAAGACGAAGACGCCCTCGCTGGTCGCCGGGTCGTCGTCGGCCTGGGGGTCCTGCATCCAGAAGCCCTTGGACCCTGAGGTGCGCAGGCCGGTGACGACGCCGGTCACGCCGGTGACGGCCCTCCCGGCCAGCGGCGAGACCCGGGTGGTGCCCTGGACGTCGTGGATCCGGGCCGTCACGGGGGTCTCGGTCGGCGTGGGCGTCGGGGTCGGCGTGGGCGTCGGCGTGGGCGTGGGCGTGGGGGTCGGGGTCGGCGTGGGGCCGGTGCCGCCGGAGTTCGCGGGGCTCGGCGCCCCGGCCGCGAAGTCCGCCGCGTTGTCGTCGGTGTCCGTGAGGGTCCTCCGGGCCACCGAGGCGGTGTTGGAGGCGCCCGCGGCGGGGCCGGAGCCCTCCCGGACCAGGGCGGTGCCGTAGCCGACCAGGTCCTTGACCCGGCCGTCGGCGGCGCAGTCGGCGGCCGTCAGGCAGGTCAGCGGGTCCGCGCCGGAGACCAGCGCCACGGTGCCGCTGGTGCCGGACATGGCGGTGGAGCCGGAGGCGTCCGGCGTCGGCAGCGGGGTGGTCCCGCCAGCGCCCGCGGCCTCGGAGACGAGGTAGCGCCCGCCCGCGCCGAGCGAGCCGGTGAGCGCGGTGACCTGCCACTTCGAGGTGGAGGTGGGGCTGCCGGACAGGTACTGCACGCTGTACCCGGAGAGGTCCAGCGCGGCGGAGCCGGCGTTGGCCAGCTCGACGAAGTCGTTGGTGTACGTGGCGCCGGAGTTGCCGCCGCCCCCGTACACCTCGGCTATGACGGCGTCGGCCGAGGGAGCGGCGGACGCCGAGTGGACTCCCATGGCCGCGATCGCCAGCGAGCCGGTGAGCGCGAGCGGGACCAGCCGCCTGCGCATCCGGGCGGGACGGGGTCTCGCGGGGCAGGAGGGTGCGTCGGGGGTGTGCGACACCGGAGGGGTCTCCTTCGGAACGGACGGCGCGTCAGAGTGCTTGCCTGGCGGCGCCCTTCGTGTTCCCGGCCGCTGTCCCGGCCCGGGGCCGAGGAGCGCCCGGCCCAAGATACGCGCGTAGATCGACCGGGCAGAAGGGCCCCGCAGGTTAAATCTCGGGAACGCCGGCGGTCCGCGGCGCGCCCCCGCCGTCCGGCCCCCGCCGTCCCGTCCGCCGTCCGCCGCCCGTCGACTGCCGCCCGGCTTCCCCGGCCCGGTCCTGGCCGTCCGGGGGCCGCCGGTCCCGGGGCCGGCGGCCGCGGCCGTCAGCCGGGGACGCCGCCGCCGTCGCGCCGGCGGGCGGAGGCGAGCAGGCCGACCAGCAGGCCGCCCGCGGCCCAGGCCCCCAGGACCCAGAGCGGGCCGGTGGTCGCGTTCCCGGAGAAGTAGACGGTGTTGCGGACCGCCGTGGTGCCCGCGCCCGGCGGCAGCGCGGGCCCGATCACCCGCCAGAACGGCGGCAGCAGGACGGACGGGTACGGCCCGCCCGCGCTCGGGTTGCCCAGCACCACGAAGAGCAGCACCGCCAGCCCGATCCCGACCGTCCCGAAGAGCGTCTGCAGCGCCATGGAGCTCGCCGCCGCCGCGAACACCACCAGCGCGCCGATCCCCCACAGGGCGGCGAAGTGCCCCGGCAGCGCGTGGAAGACGGTGTCCACGACCACTGCCCCGGCCAGCCCGGAGAGCACCGCGTACAGCGCCAGCACGGCGAGGCGGACCAGCGCCCGGTGGGCGTTGGCCGGGCGCGCACCCGCGCTGACCGCGAGCATCGAGGAGGCGAGGTAGCCGCCGACCATCCAGCCCACCACCAGGTAGAAGGAGGAGAGCCCGCGCCCGTCCGCGGGGGCGGGCGGGCGGATGTCGGTGACGGTGATCGCCCGCTTCCGGCCGACCTCGATCCGCCGCCCCAGCTGGGCGGCGGTGTCGGAGACCGCCGGGCCGCCGGCCGAGGCGACCAGCAGGGTGTCCCGCGTGCCGACGGCGTCCACCAGCAGGGCGGCGTCGACGGTCCGGTCCAGGACCTGCCGCCGGGCCGCGGCCGCGGAGGGCGCGGCGGTGGCCCGCGCGGGCTCGCCGGGCAGCCGGTTCAGCAGGGCGACCACCTGCCGCGACACCTGCGGCGGGGCCACCACCGCGACGGGCACCCGGTGCGGCGAGGGGGAGTGGAAGGCCCCGATGTAGGAGACGACGAAGCCGACCTGGAGCAGCAGCACGCCCGTCATCAGCAGGAAGGCGCGCAGGCTCACCGCGTCGCGCAGCTCGGCGAGGAAGCCCCTGCGCCCCGGTCCGCCGGGGGTGGTGGACGACAGGGCGGTGCTCATCGGTCGGGTCCCTCCTCGCGTCGGCTGTCCGACCAGCAGAACCCACGGGGCCCGCGGCGGCGGCGGGGCTCGCCGGTCGGGGTCCGTCCACCGCCCGACCGGCCGCGCCCCGGCCCGCGCCGCCCCGCCCGGCCGACGCGCCGCCCGCCCCGTCCTGCGGCCCGCCCCGCCCTGCCGCCGGGCGCCGCCGGGACGCACCGGCGCCCGGCCCGGTCCGCGGCCGGGGGCGGCCCATAGACTGACCCGGTCCGGACCCGGACCGGACCGGACGAGCCGAGAGCAGCCAGGAGTGCCGACCGTGACCGATACCGCCGCTGACCGGACCACCGCTGCCGACGCCGCCGCCGCGGAGCCGCACGGGCCCGTCGAGGGCACCGCCGACGTCATCGTGGTCGGCGCCGGGCCCGCCGGCGCGACGACCGCGTACCACCTCGCCCGCGCGGGCCTGGACGTCCTGCTGCTGGAGAAGTCGGCCTTCCCCCGGGAGAAGGTCTGCGGCGACGGCCTCACCCCCCGCGCCGTCAAGCAGCTCGTGGACATGGGCATCGACGTCTCCGAGGAGGCCGGCTGGCTCCACAACAAGGGCCTGCGGATCATCGGCGGCGGCGTGCGCCTGGAGCTGGACTGGCCCGACCTGGCCTCCTTCCCCGACTACGGCCTGGTCCGCAAGCGCGCCGACTTCGACGAGCTGCTGGTCCGCCAGGCGGAGAAGGCCGGCGCGCGGCTGTACGAGCGGGCCAACGTCGGCGCACCGGTGCTGGACGACCGCACCGGCCGGATCACCGGCGTCACCGTGAAGCTGGGCGAGGAGAAGCGGCCGGCGGTCTTCACCGCCCCGCTGGTGGTCGCCGCCGACGGCAACTCCACCCGGCTGTCCCTCGCGATGGGCCTGCACCGCCGCGAGGACCGCCCGATGGGCGTCGCGTACCGGACGTACTTCACCAGCCCCCGGCACGACGACGACTACCTGGAGTCGTGGCTGGAGCTGTGGGACCGCCGCAAGGGGCAGAACACCCTCATGCCGGGCTACGGCTGGGTCTTCGGCATGGGCGACGGCACCAGCAACGTCGGCCTCGGCCTGCTCAACACCACCTCCTCCTTCGGCGAGATCGACTACCGCGAGCTGCTGAGGTCGTGGTGCGCCAACATGCCGGCCGAGTGGGGCTACACCCCGGAGAACATGACCGAGCCGATCCGCGGCGCGGCCCTCCCGATGGCCTTCAACCGGCAGCCGCACTACACCCGCGGCATGCTGCTGGTCGGCGACGCGGGCGGCATGGTCAACCCGTTCAACGGCGAGGGCATCGCCTACGCCATGGAGTCGGGGAGGATCGCCGCCGACGTGGTCGTGCAGGCCCACGCCCGGACCACCCCCGCCGGCCGCGAGCGCGCGCTGGAGGCGTACCCGCGGGTCCTCAAGGACGTCTACGGCGGGTACTACACGCTCGGCCGGGCCTTCGTGAAGCTCATCGGCAACCCGAGGGTGATGCGCCTGGCCACCGAGCGCGGCCTGACCCACCCGATGCTGATGCGCTTCGTCCTCAAGCTCCTCGCCAACCTGACCGACCCGCAGGGCGGCGACGCGATGGACCGCATCATCAACGGCCTCGCGAAGGTGGCGCCGAACGCCTGACGCCTCCCCGACCGTCCCGGGGCCCGGTCCGCCGCCGCGCGGGCCGGGCCCCGCCGCGTCCGCGGGCCCCGTCCGCGGGCCCCGTCCGCGGGCCCCGTCCGCGGCCCCCGTTCGCACGCGTGTTCGGGCCGACGGGGGAGGGGGACCGGCGGCCGCGCCGTCCTGCCGCGGGCGCCTGACGCCGTGTTCGGCCGTCCGGCCCTGCCCCGATTGCCGCCCGCCACCCGCCCCCGTCTGATGAGTCCGGTGCGTCGTGCAGTCCCGACGGGTCCCTCTCCTCCCGCCCCGGGTCGACGCCCTCCGGACACTCGTCACCCTGGAGGTCCCGTTGCGCTCGCTCCGACGGTCCGCGGGCCTGGCCGCCGCGGCCGGACTCGCCGGCTCCCTGTTCCTCGCCCCCTCCGCCACCGCCCCCGCGAGCGCGCGGACGCCCGCGGCGGCCGCCGTGCGCGTCCCGGCCGTCCCCGCCGCCGTCCCCGCGGGCCGGGTGCGGCCCCACGGGGCGGAGCCGGACCGGTCCCCGTGCCTGGGGCTGGTGCCGCCGCCGTACGCCTTCGCCGTCCGTACGCCCTTCGTGTGCGGCGACTGGCGGCTCGGCCCCGCCGAACTGCCGCGCACCGGCGTCCTCGGGAGCATCCTCGCCGGGTACCGGCGGCTGGGCGGCCTGACACCGGTGGAGTTCCTCAACCGGTGGTGGGACCCCTCCCGCGACCTGGGCCGGGGCGACTGGCGGTACCCGCCGGACGACGGCTTCGAGCACGACGCGGGCGGCCACGTCATCGCGGCCCCCCTGACGCTCCACCCGGGACGGCTGCTGGACCGGTTCGGCAACGAGTTCGGCAGCTTCCTCGCGCCCGCGGGGGCGAAGTACGGGGAGCGGTCGATCCCGCCGTCCAACCTCGACACCGAGGACGCCCGGTACCCGTACAACTACCACCTGTACCGGGTGAAGAAGGACACCACCGTGTGCGCCGGCCCGGCCGCCCCGGCCTTCGAGCAGCCCGGCCAGGGGGTGCAGTTCGTGACCTCCAGCTCCTTCTGCCCGACGCTGCCGGCCGGGGTCTCCGTGAACAGCCTGCTGCGCAGCGGCAACCTGGAGCGGGCGAACTGACCGGGGCGGACGGCCCCGCCGGGCGCGGCCCGGGGACCCCCGGCGCCCCGGACGTCCGGGACCGGCGGGGGCTGCGGAGGGCGCTCCGGGCCGCGGGGGTCCCCGACGCGGCGTACGAGATCCAGGGCCTGGGCGGCGGGCCCTGGCCGGCGGACCGCCTCTACCTGGAGGAGGCGTCCGGCGGCTGGGCCGTCGGCGTGCACGAGCGCGGCCGGCGCCGGGTGCTGGAGCGGTTCCCGGACGAGGCGCCGGCCTGCCGCCGGCTCCTCGCGATGCTCACCGACCCGGGGCCGCCGCCCGTCCCCCTGACGCCGGAGGAGTCCGAGCGGCTCCTCGGCGGCGGGACCGCGTGACCCGCGCCCGCCCCCTCGCCGCCGCGAGGGGGCGGGCGCGGCCGTTCCGGGGGACGGCCGTCCCGGGGCGGGACCGTTCCGGGCCACGACGGTTCAGGCCGCTTGTGAACCGGGGGGCAATCCGGTCCGGCCGCGCGCCGGACGGCGGGGTCCCGGGGGCCGGCGAGGCAGGAGGGGAGCGGGGGAGCGCGGCCGTCCCGCGGCGCCGCGCGCACCGGTCAAGCGGGGGCGCGGCCGGGGCCACCCGGGAGGGTGAGGGCGATTAACACGCCATCCGGAGGGTCACAAATTTGCACTGGGACGGCGTGGGCTGATAGTGGAGCGCCCCTCCGAGCAGGCGTTTCACCGGCGGTGATGACGCAGCGGGACCGCTTGTGAGCAGAATGTGCCCGCTTCACCGACCATGATCGACCGTCAGGTGGCGTAGATCACAAAGACCACCCACAACCGCGTGTCGCAGATCACATGCGCACGGGCATAGGATGCAGCCGAATCGGGGTTTGTGAACTGCCTCACATGAGGTGATCACGAGCCCGGAACCGAACGGTCCGAATGCAGTCAAGGACGACCTGCGGAGGGAGCGGGGGCGTATGAACGCTTACGCGCCGATCCTCGTACTCGGTGCCATCGCGGCGGCTTTCGCGGTGGGATCCATCGTGATGGCCTCACTCACCGGCCCGAAGCGCTACAACCGGGCCAAGCTCGAGGCCTACGAATGCGGCATCGAGCCCACCCCGCAGCCGGTCGGGGGCGGGCGCTTCCCGATCAAGTACTACCTCACGGCGATGCTCTTCATCGTCTTCGACATCGAGATCGTCTTCCTCTACCCGTGGGCCGTCAGCTTCGACGCCCTGGGGATCTTCGGGCTGGTCGAGATGCTGCTCTTCATCGCCACCGTCTTCGTCGCCTACGCCTACGTGTGGCGGCGCGGCGGTCTCGAGTGGGACTAGCTGAGAGGCGAACACATGGGTATCGAGGAGAAACTGCCGAGCGGCTTCCTGCTCACCACCGTGGAGACCGCCGCCGGGTGGGTGCGGAAGGCGTCGCTCTTCCCGGCCACCTTCGGGCTGGCCTGCTGCGCCATCGAGATGATGACGACGGGCGCGGGCCGGTACGACCTGGCGCGGTTCGGCATGGAGGTCTTCCGCGGCTCGCCGCGCCAGGCCGACCTGATGATCGTCGCCGGGCGGGTGAGCCAGAAGATGGCCCCGGTGCTCCGCCAGGTCTACGACCAGATGGCGAACCCGAAGTGGGTCATCTCCATGGGCGTGTGCGCCTCGTCGGGCGGCATGTTCAACAACTACGCGATCGTCCAGGGCGTCGACCACATCGTGCCCGTCGACATCTACCTGCCCGGCTGCCCGCCGCGGCCCGAGATGCTGATGGACGCGATCCTCAAGCTCCACGACAAGATCCAGCACGAGAAGCTGGGCGTGAACCGCCGCAGGGCGGAGGAGCAGGCCGAGGAAGAGGCGCTGCGGGCGGTCCCGACGATCGAGATGAAGGGGCTGCTGCGGTGAGCGGCGTCAACGGCGCCGGCGGCGCCAACGGGTCGGGGGGCGCGAACGGCCACAACGGCGCGAACGGCCACAACGGCGCGAACGGCCACAACGGCGCGAACGGGAAGGCCGACGGCTCCCTCCCCGCCCCCCGCGGCGAGGGCGGCCGCGAGGAGGTCATCGGCGTCCGCCGCGGCATGTTCGGCACCCGGGGCACCGGCGACACCTCCGGCTTCGGGGGCCTGGTCGCCCCGGTCACGCTCCCGGGCGGGAGCACGCGCCCGTACGGCGGCTGGTTCGACGAGGTCGCCGACGAGCTGGAGGGCGCGCTGGAGGAGCAGGCGGAGGCGGGCCGCGGCGCCGGCCCCGCCGAGGCGGTCGAGAAGACCGTCGTCGACCGCGGCGAGCTGACCTTCCACGTCCGCCGCGAGCACCTGCTCCAGGTCGCCCGCACCCTGCGCGACGACCCGGCGCTCCGCTTCGAGCTCTGCCTCGGCGTGAGCGGCGTCCACTACCCGGGTGACCACGGGCGCGAGCTGCATGCGGTGTACCACCTGCGGTCGCTCACCCACGGCCGGCTGGTCCGGGTGGAGGTGTCCGCGCCCGACGCGGACCCGCACATCCCGTCCACCGTCGCGGTCTACCCCACCAACGACTGGCACGAGCGCGAGGCGTACGACTTCTTCGGCATCGTCTTCGACGGCCACCCCGCGCTCACCCGGATCATGATGCCGGACGACTGGCTGGGCCACCCGCAGCGCAAGGACTACCCGCTCGGCGGCATCCCCGTCGAGTACAAGGGCGCCCAGATCCCGGCGCCCGACCAGCGGAGGTCGTACTCCTGATGACGGACAGCCAGCAGACAGCAGGGGCCGCCGCGGCGGGGACCCGGGAGACCACCGAGGGGCGCGTCTTCACGGTCACCGGCGGCGACTGGGACGAGGTCGTGGCCGCGGCCGCCGGCAGGGCGGACGACGAGCGGATCATCGTCAACATGGGCCCCCAGCACCCGTCCACCCACGGCGTGCTCCGGCTCATCCTCGAGATCGACGGCGAGACGGTGACCGAGGCCCGCTGCGGCATCGGCTACCTGCACACCGGCATCGAGAAGAACATGGAGTTCCGGAGCTGGACGCAGGGCACCACCTTCGTCACGCGCATGGACTACCTGACGCCGCTCTTCAACGAGACGGCGTACTGCCTCGCGGTGGAGCGGCTCCTCGGCGTCACCGAGCAGGTGCCCGACCGGGCGACCGTGATCCGGGTCCTCATGATGGAGCTCAACCGGATCTCCTCCCACCTGGTCTGCCTCGCCACCGGCGGCATGGAGATCGGCTCCACCACGCTGATGATCTACGGCTTCCGGGACCGCGAGATCATCCTCGACATCTTCGAGCTGGTCACCGGCCTGCGGATGAACCACGCGTACGTCCGCCCCGGCGGCCTCGCGCAGGACCTCCCGTCCGGCGCCGTCGACCAGGTCCGCGAGGGTGTCAAGCTGCTCCGCTCCCGGATGCACGAGTACGACAAGCTCGCCACCGACAACCCGGTCTTCAAGGCCCGCCTGGTCGACGTCGGCCACCTGGACCTGGCCGGCTGCATGGCGCTCGGCGTGACGGGCCCGATCCTGCGCTCCACCGGCCTGCCGCACGACCTGCGCAAGTCCGACCCCTACTGCGGCTACGAGACCTACGACTTCGAGGTCGCCACCGCGGACACCTGCGACTCCTACGGCCGGTTCCTCATCCGCCTGGAGGAGATGAAGCAGTCGCTGCGGATCGTGGAGCAGTGCCTGGACCGGCTGCGGCCGGGACCGGTGATGATCGAGGACAAGAAGATCGCCTGGCCGGCCCAGCTCGCCATCGGGCCCGACGGCATGGGCAACTCCCTCGACCACATCCGGAAGATCATGGGCACCTCCATGGAGGCCCTGATCCACCACTTCAAGCTCGTGACCGAGGGCTTCCGCGTCCCGGCCGGGCAGGCGTACGCGGCCGTGGAGTCCCCCAAGGGCGAACTCGGCGTGCACGCGGTGAGCGACGGCGGCACGCGGCCGTTCCGGGTCCACTTCCGCGACCCGTCGTTCACCAACCTGCAGTCCATGGCGGCGATGTGCGAGGGCGGCCAGGTCGCCGACGTCATCGTCGCGGTGGCCGGCATCGACCCGGTGATGGGAGGCGTGGACCGGTGACGACCCACGAGACGGCGACGACCCACGAGGGGCCCGCGGCGCAGCCCGTCGGGCTCGGCATGCCGGCGCTGCCGGCGCCGGACTACCCCGCGGACGTACGGGCCCGGCTGGACGCCGACGCGAAGGAGCTGATCGGCCGCTACCCGGTGGCCCGCTCCGCACTCCTGCCGCTGCTGCACCTGGTGCAGTCCGAGGAGGGCTGGGTCAGCCCCACCGGCATCCGGTTCTGCGCCGAGCAGCTCGGCCTCACCACGGCCGAGGTCACCGCGGTGGCGACCTTCTACACCATGTACCGGCGCCGGCCCGCCGGGAAGTACCACGTCGGGGTGTGCACCAACACCCTGTGCGCGGTCCTCGGCGGCGACCAGATCTTCGCCGAGCTCAAGGAGCACCTCGGGATCGAGAACAACGAGACCACCGAGGACGGCGCGGTCTCGATCGAGCACATCGAGTGCAACGCCGCCTGCGACTACGCGCCGGTGATGACGGTGAACTGGGAGTTCTTCGACAACCAGACGCCGGAGAGCGCCAAGCGGCTCGTGGACGACCTGCGGGCCGGCCACACGGTCCTCCCCACCCGGGGCGCGGCGCTCTGCACGTTCAGGGAGACGTCCCGCATCCTCGCCGGGTTCCCCGACGAGCGGCCCGGCGCGCTCGACGCGTCCGGCGCCGGCGGCGCCCCCTCCCTCGCCGGGCTGCGCCTCGCCCGCGGCGAGACCCTGCCGGGCGGCGGCACGGCCAGGGTCGTCTCCCCCCGCCACCAGGAGGGCGCCGACGCGGCGCCGGGGGGCCCGTCGCAGGGCGCCCCCTCCGCGCACGACGCCCCCGCCGAGACGGCCGCGTCCGACCCCCACCGCACCGGCGACGCCGCCGGGCCCGCCGCACCGGAAGGAGGCGAGGACCGATGACCGCCGACAGCCTGGTCGGGGAGGCGGGACCGGAGAAGCTCCTCACCCCGGTCCTCTCCGCCACCTGGGACGACCACCGGCCCTGGACGCTGGACACCTACCGCCGCCACGACGGCTACCAGGGCCTCGCCGCCGCGCTGCGCATGCAGCCCGACGAGGTCATCGCCCTGGTCAAGGACGCGGGCCTGCGCGGCCGCGGCGGCGCCGGCTTCCCCACCGGCATGAAGTGGCAGTTCATCCCGCAGGGCGACGGCAAGCCGCACTACCTCGTCGTCAACGCCGACGAGTCCGAGCCCGGCACCTGCAAGGACATGCCGCTGCTCTTCGCCAACCCGCACAGCCTCATCGAGGGCATGGTGATCGCCAGCTACGCGATCCGCTGCAGCCACGCCTTCGTGTACCTGCGCGGCGAGGTCGTCCCGGTGCTGCGCCGCCTCCAGGCGGCCGTCGCCGAGGCGTACGCGGCGGGCCTGCTCGGCCGGGACATCCAGGGCTCCGGCTTCGACCTGGACATCACCGTGCACGCGGGCGCCGGCGCGTACATCTGCGGCGAGGAGACCGCGCTGCTGGACTCCCTGGAGGGCCGCCGCGGCCAGCCCAGGCTCCGGCCGCCGTTCCCCGCGATCGCCGGCCTGTACGCCTGCCCGACCGTGGTCAACAACGTGGAGTCCATCGCCTCGGTGCCGGCCATCCTGCACCGCGGCAAGGAGTGGTTCCGCTCGCTCGGCAGCGAGAAGTCCCCCGGCTTCACCCTCTACTCCCTCTCCGGGCACGTCACCAACCCCGGCCAGTACGAGGCGCCGCTCGGGGTGACCCTGCGGCAGCTGCTGGAGATGAGCGGCGGCGTGCGCGAGGGCCACCGGCTGAAGTTCTGGACGCCGGGCGGCTCCTCCACGCCGATGTTCACCGACCAGCACCTGGACGTGCCCCTCGACTACGAGGGCGTCGGCGCCGCCGGGTCGATGCTCGGCACCAAGGCCCTCCAGGTCTTCGACGAGACGACCTGCGTGGTCCGCGCCGTCACCCGGTGGACCGAGTTCTACGCCCACGAGTCCTGCGGCAAGTGCACCCCCTGCCGCGAGGGCACCTACTGGCTGGTGCAGCTCATGCGCCGCATCGAGGCCGGCGAGGGCGTCCAGGCCGACCTGGACAAGCTGCTGGACATCGCCGACAACATCTTCGGCAAGTCCTTCTGCGCCCTCGGCGACGGCGCCGCCAGCCCCATCATCTCCTCGCTCCAGTACTTCCGCGAGGAGTACGAGCAGCACATCGCCCAGCGCGGCTGCCCCTTCGACCCGGCGGCGTCCACCGTCTGGGCCGGGCGGCAGCCCGCCGTCAACGGAAACGCCGCCCGCCGGCCCGCCCAGGAGAAGGGGGTGCTCGCCTAAATGACCGTCACCACCGGCACACCGGAAGGGACGGCCGCGGCGCCGCCACCGGAAGACCTTGTCACCGTCACCATCGACGGCGTCGACCTCCAGGTGCCCAAGGGCACCCTGGTGATCCGCGCCGCGGAGCTGATCGGCGTCCAGATCCCCCGGTTCTGCGACCACCCGCTGCTGGACCCCGCCGGGGCCTGCCGCCAGTGCATCGTCGAGGTCGAGGGGCAGCGCAAGCCGCTGGCCTCCTGCACCACGACCGTCACCGACGGGATGGTCGTCCGCACCCAGGCCACCTCCCCGGTCGCCGAGAAGGCGCAGCGCGGGGTGATGGAGCTGCTGCTCATCAACCACCCGCTGGACTGCCCGGTCTGCGACAAGGGCGGCGAGTGCCCGCTGCAGAACCAGGCCATGTCCACCGGGGCCCCCGACACCCGCTTCGAGGGCGCCAAGCGGACCTACGCCAAGCCCGTCCCGATCTCCACCCAGGTCCTGCTGGACCGCGAGCGGTGCGTGCTGTGCGCCCGCTGCACCCGCTTCTCGCAGCAGATCGCGGGCGACCCCTTCATCGACCTGGTGGAGCGCGGCGCCCTGCAGCAGGTGGGCACCGGCGAGGGCGACGACTTCCGGTCGTACTTCTCCGGCAACACCATCCAGATCTGCCCGGTGGGCGCGCTCACCTCCGCCGCGTACCGGTTCCGGTCGCGGCCGTTCGACCTGGTCTCCTCGCCCGGCGTCTGCGAGCACTGCTCCTCCGGCTGCGCGGTCCGCACCGACCACCGGCGCGGCAAGGTGCTGCGCCGCCTCGCCGGGGACGACCCGGAGGTCAACGAGGAGTGGAACTGCGACAAGGGCCGGTTCGCCTTCCGCTACGCCCAGCAGCGCGACCGGCTCACCACCCCGCTGGTCCGCGGCGAGGACGGGGAGCTCGTCCCCGCCTCCTGGCCGGAGGCCCTGGAGCGGGCCGCCGCCGGGCTCGCCGCCGCCCGCGGGCGCGCGGGCGTCCTGGTGGGCGGCCGGTCCACGGTCGAGGACGCCTACGCGTACGCCAAGTTCGCCCGGGTCGCCCTCGCCACCAACGACGTCGACTTCCGCGCCCGCCCGCACAGCGCCGAGGAGGCCGCCTTCCTGGCCGCCGCCGTCGCCGGGCACGGGATCGACCTCGACGGGGCGGGCGTCTCGTACCGGACGCTGGAGGCCGCCCCGGCGGTCCTCCTCGCGGGCCTCGAGCCCGAGGAGGAGTCGCCGATCGTCTTCCTGCGGCTGCGCAAGGCCTCCCGCAGGGGCCTGCGGGTCTTCTCGCTCGCCACCCACGCCTCCCGGGGCCTGGCCAAGCTCGGCGGCGCCCTGCTGCCCGCGGCGCCCGGCACCGAGGCCGAGTGGCTGGACGCCCTCGCCGGCGACGAGCCCCTGGTCGAGGACGCGGGCCGCGCCGCCGACCTGCTCCGCGCCGAGGGCGCGGTCGTCCTGGTCGGCGAGCGGCTCGCCACCGTGCCGGGCGCGCTCACCGCCGCCCTGCGGCTCGCCCGCGCCACCGGCGCCCGCCTGGCCTGGGTGCCGCGCCGGGCCGGGGAGCGGGGCGCGCTGGAGGCCGGCGCGCTGCCGGGCCTGCTGCCCGGCGGACGGCCCGCCGCCGACCCCGACGCGCGGGCGCAGACCGCCGCCGCCTGGGGCATCGCCGCGATCCCGGCCGACGCCGGGCGCGACACCGGGCGGATCCTGTCGGCCGCCGCCTCCGGCGAGCTGGGGGCGCTGCTGGTCGGCGGCGTGGAGACCGCCGACCTGCCGGACCCGGCCGCCGCCGAGGCCGCGCTCGACGCGGTGCCGTTCCTCGTCAGCCTGGAGCTGCGGCCCTCCGAGGTCACCGCCCGCGCCGACGTCGTGCTGCCGGTGGCGGCCGTCGCGGAGAAGGCCGGCACCTTCCTCACCTGGGAGGGGCGGGTGCGGCTCTTCGAGGCCGCCCTCAAGCCGGACCAGCAGACGCAGCGGCACCTCCGCTCCGACCTGCAGGTCCTCGCCATGCTGGCCGACGCCATGGACGTCCACCTGGGCCTCCCGGACCTCACCGCGGCCCGCCGCGAGCTGGACGCCCTCGGCCCGTGGACCGGCACCCGGGCCCAGGCCCCGGCCGAGCACCGCGGCCCGGTGCCGCGGCCCGCCGCCGGCCAGGCCGTCCTGGGCGGCTGGCGCCAGCTGCTGGACCGCGGCGTGCTCCAGGACGGCGACGTCCACCTGGCCGGCACCCGCCACCCCGCCGTCGTCCGGCTCTCGCCCGCGACCGCCGCCGAGGCCGGCGCCGCCGACGGCGCCCCGGTCGCCGTCACCGGCCCCGCCGGGTCGGTGGTCCTGCCGCTCGCCGTCACCGCCGGGATGCCCGACCGCACGGTCTGGCTCCCGCTCAACTCCACCGACGGCGGCGCCCTGCGGGCGCTGGGCACCGGCACCGGGAGCGTCGTCTCCGTCGCGCCGGCGCCCGCCGTCCCGGCGGGCACCTCCGGGAGCCCCTCCGAGAACCCCTCCGAGAACCCCTCCGAGAACGGGGAGGAGGACCGATGACCCCCGCGGCCCTCGCCGACACCGCGCAGCAGGCCGGCCTCTTCGGCACCGACCCCTGGTGGCTGGTGCTCCTCAAGGCCGTCTTCACCTTCGCCTTCCTGGTCGTCACGGTGCTGATCGCGATCGTCTGGGAGCGCAAGGTCGTCGCCTGGATGCAGCTGCGGATCGGCCCCAACCGGCACGGCCCCTGGGGCATGCTCCAGTCGCTCGCCGACGGCGTGAAGCTGGCCCTCAAGGAGGACCTGGTCGTCACCGGCGCCGACAAGGCCGTCTACGTCCTGGCCCCGATCGTCTGCGTCATCCCGGCCTTCATGGCCTTCGCGGTGATCCCCTTCGGCCCGGCCGGGCACGAGGTCTCGATCTTCGGCACCCGCACCACGATGCAGCTCACCGACCTGCCGATCGGCATGCTGTACATCCTGGCCACCGCCTCGGTCGGCATCTACGGCATCGTGCTGGCCGGCTGGTCGTCCGGCTCCACGTACCCGCTGCTCGGCGGCCTGCGCTCGGCGGCGCAGATGATCTCCTACGAGATCGCGATGGGCCTCTCCTTCGCCGCGGTGTTCATCTACTCCAAGTCGATGTCCACCTCGCAGATCGTCGAGGCGCAGCAGCCCCGGTGGTTCGCGGTGATGCTGCCGGTCTCCTTCCTGGTCTACATCGTGGCCATGGTCGGCGAGACCAACCGGGCCCCCTTCGACCTCCCCGAGGCCGAGGGCGAGCTGGTCGGCGGCTTCAACACCGAGTACTCCTCGCTGAAGTTCGCGATGTTCATGCTCGCCGAGTACGTCAACATGGTCACCGTCTCGGCCGTCGCCTCCACCCTCTTCCTGGGCGGCTGGCGGGCCCCGTGGCCGGTCAGCGCCGTCTGGGCGGGCGCCAACCACGGGTGGTGGCCCATCCTCTGGATCACGGTCAAGATCCAGCTGCTGCTCTTCTTCTTCATCTGGCTGCGCGGCACCCTGCCCCGGCTCCGCTACGACCAGTTCATGAAGCTGGGGTGGAAGGTCCTCATCCCGGTCTCGCTGGTCTGGCTGGTGCTGGTCGCCACCGTCCGCGCGCTGCGCAACGAGGGCTACGGCTTCCCCCAGGTCGTCCTCTACGTCGGCGCGCCGATCCTCGTGGTCATCCTGCTCACGTCGGTCTGGGACGTCCTGCGGCGCCGGGAGAAGGCCGTGCCGGAGCAGCCGCAGGAGCCCTTCGACCCCATGGCGGGCGGCTTCCCCGTCCCGCCCATGCCCGGCCAGGAGCTCCCGCCCGTACCGCGGCGCAGGAGCCGCGTCCAGCAGCCGTCCCCCGCACTGGAGGAGCCCGGCGAACCCGCCGCCGTGGGCGGCGGCACCTCCGACCCGAAGGGAGCCGACGGTGCCTGACATGTTGGGCCCGGCCGCCGGATTCGGCGTGACCTTCAAGGCCATGTTCAAGAAGCGCCTCACCGAGCAGTACCCCGAGCAGAAGAAGGAGACCGCGCCCCGCTTCCACGGCCGCCACCAGCTCAACCGGCACCCCGACGGCCTGGAGAAGTGCGTCGGCTGCGAGCTGTGCGCCTGGGCCTGCCCCGCCGACGCCATCTACGTGGAGGGCGCCGACAACACCGAGGAGGAGCGCTACTCCCCGGGCGAGCGGTACGGCGCGGTGTACCAGATCAACTACGCCCGCTGCATCCTCTGCGGGCTCTGCATCGAGGCCTGCCCCACCCGGGCGCTCACCATGACCAACGAGTACGAGCTCGCCGACCGCAGCCGCGCCGACCTGATCTTCACCAAGGAGCAACTGCTGGCCGGCCTCACCGAGGGCATGGTCCCCCCGCCGCACGCCATGTACCCCGGCACCGACGAGGGCGCCTACTACCGCGGCGAGGTCACCGCCGCCGCCCCCGGCACCGAGACCCAGTCCCGGTCCCGGGATGCGGCCGGGCACGAGGCCGAGGAGGCGGGCCGGTCATGACCACCGCACACCTGGCCGCGGCCGTCACGGGCGCCACCTCCACCGGCGAGGCCGTGCAGTTCTGGATCCTGGCCGTGGTCGCCGTCGGCGGCGCCCTCGGCATGGTCCTCATGCGCAAGGCCGTGCACAGCGCGCTCTGCCTCGCCGCCACCATGCTGGCCCTCGCGGTCTGCTACATGGCGCAGGGCGCGGTCTTCCTCGGCGTCGTCCAGATCGTCGTCTACACCGGCGCGATCATGATGCTCTTCCTCTTCGTCGTCATGCTCGTGGGCGTCACCTCGGCCGACTCCCTCAAGGAGACCCTGCGGGGCCAGCGGTGGGCCGCCGCCCTCTGCGGCACCGGCTTCGGCGTGCTGCTCATGGCCGGCATCGCCAACGCCCGCCTCCGCACCTTCACCGGCCTGGCGCAGGCCAACGCCGACGGCAACGTGCAGGGCCTGGCCCGGCTGGTCTTCACCCGGTACGTCTGGGCCTTCGAGGTCACCGGCGCCCTGCTGATCACCGCCGCCGTCGGCGCCATGGTGCTCACCCACCGGGAGCGCACCGAGGAGCGGGCCACCCAGCGCGAGCTGGCCGCCCGGCGCGTCCGCGAGGGCGTGCAGGTCACCCCGCTGCCCGCGCCCGGCGTCTACGCCCGGCACAACGCGGTGGACATCCCCGGCATGCTGCCCGACGGCACCACCTCCGACCTCACCGTCAACCCGACGCTGCGCGCCCGCGGCCAGATCCGGGACGTCAGCGGGGACATGCTGCGCCGCATGGAGCAGCTGGAGACCTCCACCGCCGACTACCTCGGCCGCACGCCCCCGCCGCGCCGGGTGGCGGCCTCCGCCCGCGTCCCGCTGGCCGCGGGCGCCGGGGACGAGGCCGGCGACGCCGCCCGCGAGGAAGCCCGTCCGGAGACCCGCAGCGGGGCCCGCACCGAGGAGGCCGAGCAGCAGTGAACCCCGTCAACTACCTGTACCTCGCGGCGCTGCTCTTCACCATCGGCGCCACCGGCGTCCTGGTCCGGCGCAACGCGATCGTCCTGTTCATGTGCGTCGAGCTGATGCTGAACGCGTCCAACCTGGCCCTGGTCACCTTCTCCCGGCTGCACGGCAACCTGGACGGCCAGGTCATCGCGTTCTTCACCATGGTGGTCGCCGCCGCCGAGGTCGTGGTCGGCCTGGCGATCATCGTCAGCATCTTCCGCACCCGGCACTCGGCGTCCGTCGACGACGCCAACCTCATGAAGCTGTAGGCGGAGGCAGACGAACCCGTGAACGCACTCATCCCCGTGCTCGTCGCGGCCCCGCTCGCGGGGGCAGCCCTGCTGCTCCTCGGCGGCCGCCGCCTGGACCGCCTCGGCCACTGGCTGGGCCTCCTCGCCTCCACCGCCTCCTTCGCGGCCGGTGCGGCCCTCTTCGCCCACATGCTGGCGCAGCCCGTCGACCAGCGACCGGTCCACCAGCACCTGTACTCCTGGGTGCCGGTGGGCGGGTTCCAGGCCGACGTCGGCTTCCAGCTGGACCAGCTGTCCATGACCTTCGTCCTGCTGATCACCGGCGTCGGCAGCCTCATCCACCTGTACTCGGTGGGCTACATGGCCCACGACGAGCGCCGCCGCCGCTTCTTCGGCTACCTCAACCTCTTCCTCGCGGCGATGCTGCTGCTGGTCCTCGCCGACAACTACCTGCTGCTGTACGTCGGCTGGGAGGGCGTGGGCCTCGCCTCGTACCTGCTGATCGGCTTCTGGCAGCACAAGCCCAGCGCGGCGACCGCCGCCAAGAAGGCCTTCATCGTCAACCGCGTCGGCGACGTCGGCCTGTCGATCGCGATCATGCTGATGTTCGCGCAGTTCGGCTCCTTCGCCTTCGGCCCGGTCTTCGCCACGGCCGGGGACGCGGGCGAGGGGAAGCTCACCGCGATCGGCCTGATGCTGCTGCTGGCCGCCTGCGGCAAGTCCGCCCAGGTGCCGCTGCAGTCCTGGCTCGGCGACGCCATGGAGGGCCCGACCCCGGTCTCGGCCCTCATCCACGCCGCCACCATGGTCACCGCCGGCGTCTACCTCATCACCCGCTCCGCGGCCATCTTCAACCTGGCGCCCGACGCCCAGCTGGTCGTCGTCTGCGTCGGCGCGGTCACCCTGCTCTTCGGTGCGGTCGTCGGTTGCGCCAAGGACGACATCAAGAAGGCGCTGGCCGGCTCGACCATGTCGCAGATCGGCTACATGGTGCTGGCGGCGGGCCTCGGCCCGGTCGGCTACGCCTTCGCGATCATGCACCTGGTGACCCACGGCTTCTTCAAGGCGGGGCTCTTCCTCGGCGCGGGCTCGGTCATGCACGGCATGGACGACGAGGTGGACATGCGCCACTACGGCGGCCTCAGGACGTACATGCCCGTCACCTTCGTCACCTTCGGCCTCGGCTACCTGGCGATCATCGGCTTCCCCGGCCTGTCGGGCTTCTGGTCCAAGGACCGGATCATCGAGGCCGCCTTCGCCAAGGGCGGCACCGAGGGCTGGATCCTCGGCGCGGTCACCCTGGTCGGCGCGGCGGTCACCGCGTTCTACATGACCCGCGTGATGCTGATGACCTTCTTCGGCGAGAAGCGCTGGCGGACCGACGCGGAGGGGCACGAGCCGCACCCGCACGAGTCGCCCGCGGTGATGACGGTCCCCATGGTCGTCCTCGCGG
Organism: Streptomyces sp. NPDC001380; assembly: GCF_042895785.1. Taxonomy (NCBI): domain Bacteria; kingdom Bacillati; phylum Actinomycetota; class Actinomycetes; order Kitasatosporales; family Streptomycetaceae; genus Streptomyces; species Streptomyces sp. NPDC001380. The sequence continues at coordinate 261,970 of NZ_JBIAWP010000009.1, forward strand.
TGGGCTCGGTCCTCGCGGGCGGCCTCTTCGCCCTCAACAACGCCTTCCTCCACTGGCTGGAGCCGATCACCGGCCACGCCGAGGGCGACTCGCCGCTGAGCCCGGTCGCGGTCAGCGGCCTCACCCTGGCCTGCGTCGCCGCCGGTGTCGCCTGGTCCTGGGCCGTGTACGGGCGCCAGCCCGTGCCGGTCACCCCGCCGGTCGGCTCCGCCCTCACCCGCGCCGCCCGCCGCGACCTGCTGCAGGACGACATCAACCACGCGGTCCTGGTCCGCCCCGGCGAGTACCTGACGCGCGGCCTGGTCTACGCCGACAGCAAGGGCCTGGACGGCTTCGTCAACGGCCTGGCCGCCGCGGTCGGCGGCCTCTCCGGCCGGATGCGGCGGCTGCAGAACGGCTTCGTCCGCTCCTACGCCCTCTCCATGTTCGGCGGCGCCGCGGTCCTGGTCGCCACCACTCTCCTGATGAGGTCGGTCTGATGCCCTTTCCGCTGCTGACCGTCACCGCCGCCGTGCCGGCGGTGGGCGCGGTCGTCACCGCGGCGCTGCCGGCCGCGACCACCGCGGCCAGGCGGCGCACCCCCAAGGCCGTCGCCCTGGCCTTCTCCGCCGCGACCCTCGCCCTGGCGGCGGTCGCCACCGCCCGCTTCGACCCGGGCGGCGACCGCTACCAGCTCACCGAGTCGTACACCTGGATCCGCAGCTTCGGGATCTCCTTCTCGCTCGGCGTCGACGGCATCGGCGTGGTGCTGGCGCTGCTCACCGCCGTGCTGGTGCCGCTGGTGATGCTGGCCTCCTGGCACGACGCCGACCCCGAGGACCCGCACAGCTTCGAGGGGCCGCGCCGCACCCAGGGCTTCTTCGCCCTGGTGCTGGCCGTCGAGGCGATGGTGCTGGTCTCGTTCCTCTCCACCGACGTCTTCCTCTTCTACGTCTTCTTCGAAGCCATGCTCATCCCGATGTACTTCCTCATCGGCGGCTTCGGGGACCGGGCGGGCGGGCCGGACGCCGCGCGGCAGCGCTCCTACGCCGCCGTCAAGTTCCTGCTGTACAACCTGGTCGGCGGCCTGGTCATGCTGGCCGCCGTCGTCGGCCTGTACACCCTCACCGCCCGCGCCGGGCTCGGCAGCGGCGGGGGCGGCACCTTCGACCTGGCGACGATCACCCGGGCCGTCTCCGACGGGAGGCTCGCGATCGACCCGACGGTGGGCAAGGCGCTCTTCCTCGGCTTCTTCTTCGCCTTCGCCGTCAAGGCGCCGCTGTGGCCGCTGCACACCTGGCTGCCCAACGCGATGGGGGAGTCCACCGCCGGCACCGCCGTCCTCATCACCGCGGTCGTCGACAAGGTCGGCACCTTCGCGATGCTCCGCTACTGCCTCGGCCTCTTCCCCGACGCGTCCACGTACTTCGGCCCGGCGATCCTCGTGCTGTCGGTGGTCGGCATCCTCTACGGCGCCCTGCTCGCCGTCGGCCAGAAGGACATCAAGCGCCTCGTCGCCTACGCGTCGATCTCCCACTTCGGCTTCATCATCCTGGGCATCTTCGCGATGACCACCCAGGGCCAGAGCGGCGCCACCCTCTACATGGTCAACCACGGCATCTCCACCGCCGTCCTCATGCTGGTCGCGGGCTTCCTCATCTCGCGGCGCGGCAGCCGCCTCATCGCCGACTTCGGCGGCGTGCAGAAGGTGGCCCCGGTGCTGGCCGGCACCTTCCTGGTCGGCGGCCTGGCGACGCTGTCGCTGCCGGGCCTGGCGCCGTTCGTCAGCGAGTTCCTGGTCCTGGTCGGCACCTTCACCCGGTACCCGGCGCTCGGCGTCGTCGCCACCCTCGGCATCGTGCTGGCCGCGCTCTACGTCCTGGTGCTGTACCAGCGCACCATGACCGGCCCGGTCCGCGAGGGCGTCGGCTCCATGGCCGACCTGAGGGTCCGCGAGGTGGCGGTCGTCGCCCCGCTGATCGTCCTGCTGGTCGTCCTCGGCGTCCACCCCAAGCCGGTCGCCGACATCGTCAACCCCGCCGTCGGCGCCACCATGGCCGACGTCCACCGCACCGACCCGAAGCCGGCCCACCCGGCCGCCGAGCAGCCGTGGTTCTCGTACGCGACCGCCGGCACCGACTCCCCCGGAGGTGTGGCGAAGTGACCGCCCCCGCAACGGCCGCCGCCGTCCACACCCTGTGGACGGCGGCGGGCGACAACCCCGCCATCCCCGCGCCGCACATCGAGTACGGGCAGCTGTCGCCCATGCTCGTCGTCCTCGGCGCCGCCGTGGCCGGCATCCTCGCCGAGGCGTTCCTGCCCCGGCGCGCCCGGTACACCGGCCAGGTCGCCATCGCCCTGCTGGGCCTCGCCGGCGCCTTCGCCGCCGTGGTCGCGCTCGCGGCGAGCGGTTACGCCACCACCAGGGCCGGCCTCGCCGCCATGGGCGCGGTCGCCGTCGACGGACCCGCGCTCTTCCTCCAGGGCGTCATCCTGCTCGTCGCCGTCGTCGCCGTGCTCTCCTTCGCCGAGCGGCGGCTGGAGCCGCGCGGCGCCGACGGCGCGCCCGTGGACGCCTTCGCCCCGCAGGGCTCCGCCGTGCCCGGCAGCGACCAGGAGAAGGCGGCGGCCAGGGCGGGCTTCGCCACCACCGAGGTCTTCCCGCTCACCCTGTTCGCGGTCGCCGGCATGCTGCTCTTCCCCGCCGCGTCCGACCTGCTGACCATGTTCGTGGCGCTGGAGGTCTTCTCCCTGCCGCTCTACCTGCTCTGCGCCCTCGCCCGGCGGCGCCGCCTGCTCTCCCAGGAGGCGGCCGTCAAGTACTTCCTCCTCGGCGCCTTCGCCTCCGCCTTCTTCCTCTTCGGCACCGCGCTGCTCTACGGCTACGCGGGCACCGTGTCGCTCGGCGGCATCGCCGACGTGGTCTCCGGCAAGGCCCCCGTCACCCCGGCCCTGTCGGGCACCACCGGGAACGACGCCCTGCTGCTGATCGGCCTGGCGATGCTCGCCGTCGGCCTGCTCTTCAAGGTCGGCGCCGTCCCCTTCCACGCCTGGACCCCGGACGTCTACCAGGGCGCCCCCACCCCGGTCACCGGCTTCATGGCCGCCGCCACCAAGGTCGCCGCCTTCGGCGCCCTGCTGCGGCTCCTGTACGTGGCCCTGCCCGGCATGCGGTGGGACTGGCGGCCGGTGATGTGGGGCGTCGCCATCCTCACCATGGTGGCGGGCGCGGTCCTGGCGGTCACCCAGACCGACGTGAAGCGGCTCCTGGCGTACTCCTCCATCGCCCACGCCGGGTTCATCCTCACCGGCGTGATCGCCACCGACCGGGCGGGCGTCTCCTCGGTGCTCTTCTACCTGGCGGCGTACTCCTTCGTGACCCTCGGCGCCTTCGCCGTGGTCACCCTGGTCCGCGACGCGGGCGGCGAGGCCACCCACCTGTCGCGGTGGGCCGGCCTCGGGCGGCGCTCGCCGCTGGTGGCGGCGGTCTTCGCGCTCTTCCTGCTGGCCTTCGCGGGCATCCCGCTGACGTCCGGCTTCACCGGGAAGTTCGCCGTCTTCCAGGCGGCGGCGTCCGGCGGCGCGGTGCCGCTGGTGGTCGTGGGCGTCCTGTCGTCGGCGGTCGCGGCCTTCTTCTACATCCGCGTCATCGTCCTGATGTTCTTCTCCGACCCGAAGGCGGACGGCCCGTCCGTGGCGGTCCCCAGCCCGCTCACCGCCACCGCCATCGGCCTCGGCGTGCTGGTCACGGTCGTGCTCGGCCTGCTGCCGCAGTACTTCCTCGACCTGGCGGACAAGGCGTCGGTCTTCGTCCGCTGACCCGCCCGGTCACCCGCGCGCCCCTGCGCGCGCCCGCGCCCCCGGCCGCCCCCGCGGCGCCGGGGGCGCGGGCACGTCCGGGAGGGGACCGCCCGCCCGTCCCCCGGGCCGTCCGGGCGGTTCACAGCCCCAGGCAGCGCGACGCCGCATGCTCGATCCCGGCCAACTCGTCCCTGCCCAGGTAGTGGACCGGCTCGCCGTGGATGCAGTCGACGCCGACGGAACGGAGCCGGTCCACCAGGAACCGGGTCACGGTGCCGCCGATCTCCAGTTCCGGGCGGAACACGGCGGGCTGCGCGCTGGCCGAGGTGGGAACGATCGTGGCCACGGTCCAGGGCATGGAGCCCGGGCTCAGCACCAGGCCGTACCGGCGGCCGCGCTGCTCATGCCCCCGCTCGGCATCGCCCAGGTCCACCCGGTAGACGGTGCCCCGGATCACCAGGCGTCCTCCTCGGCGGAGAGGTCCTCGCCGGCCGGCCGCTCGGCGTCGGACCGGGCCTGGGCCGGCCAGACCTCCCGCTCCAGCAGGCGCAGGGCACGCCGGATGACGTCACTGGTCCGCTCACCGTTGCGCATGGCGGCGCGGATGATGCGTTCGTCTTCCTCGGTCGGCCGGAACCCTATGGTCGTTGCCATGCACTCAGAGCAATGCTCTGTTGCACGAATGTCGAGCACATGTTGCGCAGGCCGTCCGTGAACGCCCGCCCTGCGTCCGAGGCGAACCAGGCCGCGTGGCCCGTGAAGTAGTCCCGGTACGTCTCCAGCGCCTGCTCCGTGCGCCCCAGCACCGTGTGGAAGTACCAGGCCTCCGACAGCGCGTAGTCGGCGTGGACCAGCGGCAGCACCTCCGGCAGGGCCGCCGCCTCGGCGGGGGAGAGCGGCCGCACCGACCGGTAGCCGTCCAGCAGCGCCTCCGCCTGGCCGGGGTGCACGGCGGCCGCGCCCAGCTCCGGCAGGCGCAGCCACTCCACCGCGCACCGCTCCAGCGCGGTCGCCAGGTCGTGGACGGCGGTGGTCCGGTTCGCCAGGCCGAAGTCGAGGACGGCGGCCACCGCGTCGCCGCCCCCGTCACCGCCGCCCGCGTCCTCGCCCGCGCCGCCGCCCCAGAGCAGGTTGCTGCCGTGCCAGTCGCCGTGCGTCCACAGCGGCGCCAGCTCCGGCGGGCGGTCCGGGACCAGCCGCAGGTGGACCCGCTCCAGGTCGCCCCGCCAGTCCACCCGCTCCAGCAGCTCCCCCAGGCCCGGCCGGGCCGCGGCGAAGGCCGCCAGGGCCGCCACCGGGTCGCCGGCCGTCCCGAACACCTCGTGCGAGGCCAGCAGCGGCAGCGGCCCGCGCGGCGGCGCCCCGTACCCCTCGGCGGCCAGGTGCAGACGCGCCAGGGCCGCGCCCGCGGAGCGGGCCTGGGCCGCCGACAGGTACGGCGTCCAGGAGAAGCGGTCCCGGTAGCGGTCCTCGCCCGGAAGCGCCGTGTGCACCTCGTACGTCCACGGGCCGCACGCGACCGCGGTCGCCCCGTCCCGGTCGGGCAGCACCCGGGCCACCGGCGCCCCGCGCGCCGCCAGGTGCGCCAGGAAGCGGTGCTCCTCCGCCAGCGCGGCGGCGCGGCGCACCGAGCGGTGGTGGCGCTTGACGAAGAGGCGCCGGCCGTCGCGGGTCCGGACCAGCGCGCCCGCCGACAGGGGCCGTGGGCTGCGCCACAGCACCGCGTCCAGGCCGCCGGTCCCGGGCACGCGGTCCAGCAGCCGGGCGGTCTCGTCCCCGGTCAGCGGCGGCCAGTCGGGCGCCACGAGCTCGGCCCGGCCCATGCCGAGCACCCGCGTCCCGCCGTCCGCCACCGCCGCACCTCCTCCGCACCCGCCGCTCCCGCCCGCGTCCCCCCATCCTCGCCCATCGGCCGCGGACCCCCGCCGGACGGCGTCGGCGCGGCCCGGGGAGCAGTGCCCACGCAGTGATCGAAGAGCGACCGGATACCCTGCCCTTGATGGCATCGGCGGCCGCCGCCAGGGCCGCAGGAACGACCAGCGACAGGAGTGGTCTCCGTGACCGTCGTGGGCCCCTTCGGGCTGAGCATGCAGGACGAGGCCCTCGAGGCCGGCGTCCGGTACGGCATGGCCGCTGTCGAGGAGGCGTTGCTGGATGCCACCAAGAGCGACACGCCGTTCATCACCGCCGCCGCCCAGCACCTGCTCGCGGCCGGGGGCAAACGGTTCCGTCCGCTGCTGGTGCTCCTCGCCTCCCACTTCGGCGACCCGGCCGCCCCCGGCGTCGTCCCGGCCGCCCTGGTCGTGGAGCTCACCCACCTCGCCACCCTCTACCACGACGACGTGATGGACGAGGCGCCCGTGCGGCGCGGCACCCCCAGTGCCAACGCCCGCTGGGACAACTCCGTCGCCATCCTCACCGGCGACTTCCTCTTCTCCCGCGCCTCGCAGGTGCTGGCCGACCTCGGCCCGCAGGCGGTGCGGCTGCAGGCGGAGGCGTTCGAGCGGCTGGTCACCGGCCAGATCCTGGAGACCGCCGGCCCCCGGCCGGGCGACGACCCGGTCCGGCACTACCTGGACGTCATCAGCGGCAAGACCAGTGCGCTGGTGGCGGTCTCCTGCCGGTTCGGCGCCATGCTCTCCGGCGCCGACGAGCGGACGGTGGACGTCCTCACCGAGTTCGGGGAGCGGATCGGCACCGCCTTCCAGCTCGCCGACGACATCCTGGACGTCGCCAGCGACGGCCACGAGTCCGGCAAGACGCCCGGTACGGACCTGCGCGAGGGCGTCCCCACGCTGCCCGTGCTGCTGCTGCGCGCCATGCCCGCCGACCCCTCCGACCCGGACGACACCCGGCTGCGGGAGCTGCTCGACGGCGACCTCGCCGACGACGCCCGGCACGCGGAGGCCCTGGGCCTGCTGCGCCGCCACCCCGCGCTGGAGCGGGCCCGCCGCGAGACCCTGCAGTACGCGGACGAGGCCCGCGCCCTGCTGGGCCGGCTGCCGCACTGCCCCGCCCGCGCGGCCCTGGAGGGGCTCTGCGACGCGGTGGCCGTCCGCACCATGTGAGCGGGCGGCTCGCGGCGCCCGGAGGGCCCGGCCGTATGAGCCGGACCGTATGAGCCGGACCGCATGAGCCGGGCCGTATGAGCCGGACCGGGTGGGCCGGGCCGCGTGGGCGGGCCCGCCGCGCCGGCCCGCACGCGCCCGGCCGCGGCGCGCCGCGGAACCCCGGCCCTTCCGCCCGCCGCGGCTGCCCGGTGGGCCAGACTGGGCCCGGACCGGCGTCCGCCGGTCCCGTCCGCCGCCCAGCCGTCCAGCCGCCCACCGGAAGGCCGCCATGCTCCGCGTCGTCATCGCCGAGGACTCCGTACTGCTGCGGGAGGGCCTGACCCGCCTGCTCACCGACCGCGGGATGGAGGTCGCGGCCGGCGTCGGCGACGGCGCGGCCCTGCTGGCGGCCGTCGAGGAGCTGGCCGGCGCCGGCCGCCTCCCGGACGTCGTCGTCGCCGACGTGCGGATGCCCCCCACCCACACCGACGAGGGCGTGCGGGCCTGCGTGGAGCTGCGCCGCCGCCACCCAGGGCTGGGCGTGCTGGTCCTCTCCCAGTACGTCGAGGAGCGCTACGCCTCCGAGCTGCTGGCCGGCTCCACCCGCGGCGTCGGCTACCTGCTGAAGGACCGGGTGGCCGAGGTGCGGGAGTTCGCCGAGGCCGTGGAGCGGGTGGCCGCGGGCGGGACCGCCCTGGACCCGGAGGTCGTGGCCCAGCTGATCGGCCGCAGCCGCCGGGCCGACGTGCTGGAGTCGCTGACCCCGCGCGAGCGGGAGGTGCTGGCGCTGATGGCCGAGGGCCGCACCAACACCGCCGTCGCCCGGCAGCTCGTCGTCTCCGACGGCGCGGTCGAGAAGCACGTCGGCAACATCTTCCTCAAGCTGGGGCTCGCCCAGAGCCCGGAGGACCACCGGCGGGTGCTCGCGGTGCTGGCGTACCTGCGCTCCTGAGGCCCGCCCGAGCCTGCCCCGCGCCGTCCTCGGCGGGGGAGCGGACCCGGCGTGCGCGTGGTTGGACGAAGGGGGTGAAAGGCGCCCCGCGAGCATCCCGGGCTCCTGACATAGGCAACCCTTACCCGCATAGGATGAGGACGGTGCACCACGTGGACGGGAGCACACGGCTCGCGCCCGCTCGTGGTGGCCTCGAGGGAGGTCCAGGCCAGTGACCAGCCAGGTCGACCAGACGGAGGCGGCGGACGGGGCGGCGGCGCCCGGCGGCCCGCCCGGGGAGTCCCGGAGCCCGGCGGGCGGGCCCGTCAAGCAGGTGAAACGGCTGGACCGCGTGGTCATCCGGTTCGCGGGGGACTCCGGCGACGGCATGCAGCTCACCGGCGACCGCTTCACGTCGGAGACCGCGTCCTTCGGCAACGACCTGTCCACGCTGCCGAACTTCCCCGCCGAGATCCGCGCCCCCGCCGGCACGCTGCCCGGGGTGTCGTCCTTCCAGCTGCACTTCGCCGACCACGACATCCTCACCCCCGGCGACGCCCCGCACGTGCTGGTGGCGATGAACCCGGCAGCGCTCAAGGCCAACCTGGCGGACGTGCCGCGCGGCGCCGAGGTCATCGTCAACACCGACGAGTTCACCAGGCGCGCCCTGGCCAAGGTCGGCTACGCGGCCGACCCGCTGGAGGACGGCTCGCTGGCGGCGTGGAACGTCCACCGGGTGCCGCTCACCACGCTCACGGTGGAGGCCCTGAAGGACTCCGGGCTGGCCCGCAAGGACGCCGAGCGGGCGAAGAACATGTTCGCGCTCGGCCTGCTGTCGTGGATGTACCACCGGCCCACCGAGGGCACCGAGCGGTTCCTGCGGCAGAAGTTCGCCGGGCGCCCCGAGATCGCCGAGGCGAACGTCGCCGCCTTCCGGGCGGGGTGGAACTTCGGCGAGACCACCGAGGACTTCGCCGTCTCCTACGAGGTCGCCCCCGCCTCCCTGGCCCCGGGCCGGTACCGGAACATCTCCGGCAACCTCGCGCTCTCCTACGGCCTGGTCGCGGCCTCGCACCGCTCCGGCCTGCCGCTCTTCCTCGGCTCGTACCCGATCACCCCGGCCTCCGACATCCTGCACGAGCTGTCGAAGCACAAGAACTTCGGCGTGCGGACCTTCCAGGCGGAGGACGAGATCGCCGGCATCGGCGCGGCGCTGGGCGCCGCCTTCGGCGGCTCGCTCGCGGTGACGACCACCTCGGGGCCCGGCGTGGCGCTGAAGTCGGAGACGATCGGACTGGCGGTCTCGCTGGAGCTGCCGCTGCTGGTCGTGGACATCCAGCGCGGCGGCCCCTCCACCGGCCTGCCCACCAAGACCGAGCAGGCCGACCTGCTGCAGGCCATGTACGGGCGCAACGGCGAGGCCCCGGTGCCGGTCGTCGCCCCCGCCACCCCCGCCGACTGCTTCGACGCGGCCCTGGAGGCCGCCCGCATCGCGCTGACCTACCGCACGCCGGTCTTCCTGCTCTCCGACGGGTACCTGGCCAACGGCTCCGAGCCCTGGCGCATCCCCGACACCGACGCGCTGCCCGACCTGCGGGTGGAGTTCGCCACCGGTCCCAACCACACCGCCGAGGACGGCACCGAGGTCTTCTGGCCGTACAAGCGCGACCCCGGCACCCTGGCCCGCCCCTGGGCGGTGCCCGGCACGCCGGGGCTGGAGCACCGCATCGGCGGCATCGAGAAGCAGGACGGCACCGGCAACATCTCCTACGACCCGGCCAACCACGACTTCATGGTCCGCACCCGCCAGGCCAAGGTCGACGGGATCGCGGTGCCGGACCTGGCGGTGGACGACCCGGACGGCGACGCCCCGCTGCTGGTGCTGGGCTGGGGCTCCACCTACGGGCCGATCACGGCCGCGGTGCGCCGGGTGCGCGCCGCCGGCGGCCGCGTCGCCCAGGCCCACCTGCGCCACCTCAATCCGTTCCCCGCCAACCTCGGTGCGGTGCTGCGCTCCTACGACCGGGTGGTGGTGCCCGAGATGAACCTCGGCCAGCTCGCCCGGCTGATCCGCGCCGAGTACCTGGTCGACGCCCGCTCCCACACCCAGGTCAGCGGCATGCCGTTCAAGGCCGAGCAGCTCGCCGACGCCCTCCAGGCAGCCCTCCGGGAAGGACCGACCGCCCATGTCTGACACCGACGGCACCGCCCGCAACGGCACCGCCCGCAACGGCACCGCCCGCAACGGCACCGCCGCGCTGCCCGCGCTCTCCCTGGTGCCCAGGGCCGCCGCCCCGCAGACCGCCCGGGACTTCAAGACGGACCAGGAGGTCCGCTGGTGCCCCGGCTGCGGCGACTACGCCATCCTGGCCGCGGTGCAGTCCTTCATGCCCGAGCTCGGCCTGGCCCGGGAGAACGTCTGCTTCGTCTCCGGCATCGGCTGCTCCTCCCGCTTCCCGTACTACATGAACACCTACGGGATGCACTCCATCCACGGCCGCGCCCCGGCGATCGCCACCGGCCTGGCCGTCTCCCGCCCCGACCTGAGCGTGTGGGTCGTCACCGGCGACGGCGACGCGCTGTCCATCGGCGGCAACCACCTCATCCACGCCCTGCGCCGCAACGTCAACCTCAAGATCCTGCTCTTCAACAACCGGATCTACGGCCTGACCAAGGGCCAGTACTCGCCCACCAGCGAACTCGGCAAGATCACCAAGTCGACGCCGATGGGCTCCCTCGACGCCCCCTTCAACCCGGTCTCCCTCGCCCTGGGCGCCGAGGCCACCTTCGTCGCCCGCACCCTGGACTCCGACCGCCGCCACCTGCAGTCGGTGCTGCGCGCGGCCGCCGAGCACCGCGGCACCGCCCTCGTGGAGATCTACCAGAACTGCAACATCTTCAACGACGGCGCCTTCGACGCCCTCAAGGAGCCCGCCACCCGCGACGAGGCCGTGATCCGGCTGGAGCACGGGCAGCCGGTCCGCTTCGGCGCCGGGGGCTCGCGGGGCGTCTTCCGCGACCCGGCCACCGGCGACCTGTACACGGACGGGGTGACGGCGGAGAACGCCGCCGCCGTCCTCGTCCACGACGCCCACAGCCCCAGCCCCACCACCGCCTTCGCCCTCTCCCGCCTCACCGACCCCGACACCCTGCACCACACCCCGATCGGCGTGCTGCGCGCCGTCGACCGCCCGGTCTACGACACCCTCATGACCGAGCAGCTCACCGCCGCCACGGCCGCCCGCGGGCAGGGCGACCTGGCCTCCCTCCTCGCCGGCGCCGACACCTGGACGGTCGGCTGACCCGCACCCGCACCCGCACCCGCACCCGCACCCCGGACGGCAGGCGGGCGCGGGGCGCGGCCGGACTCCTCCGGCCGCGCCCCGCGCCCTCTCCCGGGTGGGGGTCTCAGGGGGACGTCACCCCGCGCGGGTCACCTGGCGGCCCCGGGGGAGCCGGGGGCCGCGTGCGCCTCACTCGCCGAACAGCTCGCCGTACGCGGCGAGCGCCGTCGCGATGTCGGCCTGCGCCCAGAACCGGTGGTAGGTGAAGACCGGGGCGGCGCCGCCGTCCAGGTAGTTCTGCACCTTGGACCACTGCGGGTCCTTCGTGTACCAGGAGCGGATGGACAGGAAGGTGGCGTTCGCGTCGACCACGTCGCCGTTCGGCATCCTCCCGGTCCAGCCCGGCGGGACGTAGACGCCGTCGTGGTTGGTGTTCGCGGTGCTGTACTTCTGGGTGACGCGGCTGTAGTCGGCCCGGGTCTCGGGGACGGCCACGCCGATGGGGTCGGAGTAGTGGGTCCACATGCCGTCGAGCAGGGCCTTGGCGGTGGACCTCGCCGCGGCGTCGCCGGACCTGGCGGCGTAGTAGGCGAGCAGTTTGGCGTAGGAGCCGGTCACGCCCACGTCGTCGGTGTAGTCGAGGACGGTGACGTGCAGGCCCGCGTTGGTGCCGGGGGCCGCCGGGTTCCAGGCGTCGGGGGCGCCGGTCCACTTGAGGGTGGACGGGATCCGGTACGTGCCGTCGGGGTTGACCGTGGTCCGGGACAGCGCCCAGGCGACCCACTTGCCGAGGACGGCCTTGGCCTTGGCGTCGCCCGTCGCGTAGTAGTACTCGGCCACCCGCTCCAGCGACCAGGCCTGGAAGCCGAACCACTGGTTGCTGTCCGGGTCGTGGTAGACCGGCGCCGGGTCGTAGGCCATGCCGTGGAAGGTGGGGGTGCCGGCCGGCGGGGCGCCGTAGGCGCCGCCCCAGCTGTTGGTGGCGCCGCCCGCGATGCCGCCCTCGGCGGACTGCAGCCAGGTGTAGAACTCCAGCTGCCGCTGGAGGGATTTGGTCCAGTCCGCCTTGCCGGTGGCCGACTTCGGCGCCATGGCGGCGTCGGTGGTCAGCGCGTAGGCGGCCATGGGGTTCTGGTAGCCCTGGTGGGCGGTGCTGTCGCCGATCCGCCAGGCCCACCCGGCGCTCGGGTCGGCGGCGCCGCCCCAGGCGTAGGACCAGGAGAGCAGGTAGTGCTCGCTGTCCTTGCCGGTGCCGGCGGGGCAGGCGGTGGGGCTGGTGCAGGTGCCGATCTTCTTGAAGTACTTGTCGAAGAAGGAGTACCGCAGGTAGTCGCCCATCTTGCCGGCCTTGGCGACGGTGGCGGCGACGTCCGCGCCCCTGCCCTGGGCCTTGGCCCAGACGTCGGCCCAGTAGGCGGCCTGGACGGCGCGGGCGTCGGCGTCGGGGGCGTCGGTGTACTTCCACTGCTCGGCGTAGCTCGCGTCCTTGGTGAACAGGTCGAGGTAGCCGTTCCTCCCGCCGTAGGCGAAGTTGTCGCAGGAGGGCTGGGGGACGGTCTCGAAGACCGACTCCTGCGGGCCGCGCTGGTAGGAGTTGATGAAGGACGGGCCCTTGGCGGTCGGGCCCTGCTCGCAGCCGCCGCCCGGGGTGACGCCGTAGCCGTAGGTGTTGTCGACGTCCTGCAGCCAGTGCATGCCGTAGACGTCGTCGGTGCCGTAGGCGGACTTCAGCTCGGCGGCGATGGGGTCCTGGCCGGAGGCGACCGACCGGTCGAGCTGGGAGGGGTACTGGTCCGGCAGGTCGTGCTCGGGGGCGTAGGTGGCGGGCCTGCCCGCGTTGTAGAAGCTGTTCGTGGGCTGGTCGGCGTGGGTGGGGATCATGTACTTCTCCATGGTCGCCCACGCCGCGTTGAACTTCGTCCAGTCGCCGGTGACCCGGCCGTACTGCGCCTGCAGCCAGATGAGGTAGCTGTACGCCTCGGAGGTGGTCTCGTGGCCCTGGTCGGGCGCCTCGATGATCAGGGTCTCCACCGAGTGGTAGGGGATGCCCTCGGGGGAGAAGTAGCCGTTCGCCGGGTTGGTGATCCTGTCGTGCATCTCCAGGAACCGGGAGGTGTACGTGCCCGAGCCGGACGCCTTGAGCTCGGTGACGGTCACGGCGGCGTCGGAGTATCCGGCGGCCCTGGCGGTGAAGGTGGCGGCGCCGGTGGAGGAGGCGTCGGCGGTCACCGTCACGGTCCGGGCGGTCGACCAGTCTGCGGGCGTGAAGGTGAGGGAGGCGCCGCCGGTGACGGCCAGCCCGGTGTTGCCGGAGGTGCGGGACACGGTGGCGGTGACGTCCGCGGCGGGCTTCCCGGAGAGCTTCAGCTGGAAGGTCGCGGTCCTCCCCTGCTGCACCGAGAGGCTGTCGGGCACCGCGACCAGGGCGGGCCCGGCGGCGACGTGCACGCCGACCGGCGCCGACTCGCTGCTCGCACCGGTGGAGTCGTAGGCCTTGGCGTAGACGGAGTGGTCGCCGGCCGGGACGTTCGTCCAGTCGAAGGCGAACGGCGCGGCGGTGTCGGTGCCCAGCAGGGTGGTGTCGCTGTAGAACTCGACCCTGCTCACGGTCGCCCCGTCGGCGGCGCCCGCGGTGGCGGCCAGCGGGACGGTGCCGCCCGCGCTCCAGGTGCCGCCGGCGGTGGGCGAGGTCAGGACGACGGTGGGGGCGGCGTGGGCGCCGTTGCACGGGGTGCCGTTGAGCGTGAAGGAGGTCGGCTTGGCGTTGGTGCCGCTGTAGGCGAAGTTCGCGCCGATGGTGGTGGAGCCGCCGGCGGGGACGGCGGCGTTGTAGCCGGCGTCCTTGACCGTGACGGCCTTGCCGCTCTGCGACCAGACGCCGCTCCAGCCCTGCTGGAGCGTCTGGTTGCCGCTGTAGGCGTAGCCGAGGGTCCAGCCGTTGACGGCGTCGGTGCCGCGGTTGGTGACCGTCAGGGTGGCGGTGAAGCCGGTGCCCCAGTCGTTGGTGCTGTAGTCGACGCTGCACTGCAGGCCCGCCGCGGCGGCGGGGGCCGCCGTGCCGGCGGTGGCGGTCAGTCCGGCGAGGACCAGGGCGAGCCCGGTGCCGGAGGCGGTGAGCAGGCGGCCTCTGCGGGGCCGGGTGCGGTGCTGGGTGATCGCGGGCATGGCGGTGCGGACTCCTCGGGTGGGGGGAGCGGCAGGGCACGGGCACGGCGCCGCAGCCCGGGGGCGGGCGGGGGCGCGGGATCGCGATACGCGAGCGGAAGGGGCCGCGGCGGGGCCGGAGCGCAGGGCTGCGCCATGGGGGGGCCACCGACATGGGAGCGCTCCCAAGCATCGAGCCGCGGCACACCCGTGTCAAGGGTGCCGCCGTCCCGCCGCCCCGGGCGCCCCCGTTCGCGCCCGATCGAGCCGTGTCAGGACCGACATGCGGATACGCCCGTGACGGACCTGCCGGCGGCCCGGTACTGTCCCCCGGGGACACGTGACGAGGCTGAGGAGCAAGCCGCGATGCAGGAGGAGCACGCCGGGATCCGACCCGGCGTGAATGAGCGCGTGGGGTTCTGGTACGGCGTCGCCGCGTACGGCATGTGGGGCCTCTTCCCGCTGTACTGGCCGCTGCTGGGGCCCAGCTCCCCGGCCGAGATCCTGGCCCACCGCATGGTCTGGTCGCTGGTCGCCGTGACCGCCCTGCTGCTGGCCACCCGCCGCCGCGGCTGGGTCCGGCCGCTGCTGCGCCAGCCCCGCAGGCTCGCCCTGTGCGCCTGCGCCGCCGCCGCCGTCTCGGTCAACTGGGGCGTCTACATCTGGGGCGTCAACAGCGGGCACGTGGTGGAGACCAGCCTCGGCTACTTCATCAACCCGCTGGTCACCATCGCCTTCGGCGTGCTCCTGCTCCACGAGCGGCTGCGCCCGGTCCAGTGGGCCGCCGTCGGCACCGGCTCCGCCGCGGTGGCGGTGCTCACCGCCGGGTACGGGCGGCTGCCCTGGATCGCGCTGGTCCTCGCCCTCTCCTTCGCCGTCTACGGGCTGCTGAAGAAGAAGATCGGGCTGGGCGGGCCGGAGAGCCTCGCCGTCGAGACCGCCTTCCAGTTCTGGCCGGCCCTCGGCTACGTCGTCTTCCTCGCCCTCACCGGCCAGGGGACCTTCGGCCGCACCGGCGCCGGATACGGATGGGGGCACTCCGGCCTGCTGGTGCTCTCGGGGCTGGTCACCGCCCTGCCGCTGCTCTGCTTCGGTGTCGCCGCGCTGCGGGTGCCGCTCACCGTGCTGGGGCTGCTCCAGTACCTCGCGCCCGTCTTCCAGTTCCTGCTGGGGCTCGTGGTCTTCCACGAGGACATGCCGCCGGCCCGCTGGGCGGGCTTCTCCCTCGTGTGGGCGGCCCTGGCCCTGCTGACCTGGGACGCCGCACGCCAGGCGCGCCGCAACCGGGTCCGGCTGCGGGAGGCCGCCGCGGCGGACGCCGCCGCGGGGGCCGAGGGCGGCACGGCCGGGGACGCGACCGGTGACACGGCCGGGGATGCAGTTGGTGACACGGTCGGCGGCACGGCCGGGAATGCGGCCGGTGACATGGCCGAGGATGTGGTCGGTGACATGGCCGAGGATGCGGCCGGTGACACGGCCGAGGGTGTGGCCGTGGACGCCGCCGTGCGCGGCTGACCCGGCCCGCCCGGCGGGGGCGGCGCCCTGGGGACGGGGTCCGCCGGGGCCGCGCGTGACGCGCGGCCCCGGCGGACCCCGGTGCCGTCCGGACCGCCTCCTCGGAGGCGGTCCGGACGGCCGTGCCCGTCGGCCGTGCCCGTCGGGCGTGCCCGTCAGGCGGCGTGCTGCCGTGCGGCGGCCGCCAGCGCCTGCTGGAAGGGCGCCACCTGGCGGTTCTTGACGAAGGTCTCCAGGGCCCCGTCGATCGCCGCGTTCCAGGCGTTGTTGGCGACCACGCCGTGGGTGAGCGAGCCGACGATGCGGCAGCGCTTCCACTCGTCCATCGACCACTGCAGGTACTCGCCGAAGAGGGCGCGGTCCTCGGTGTCGAGGTCGGTGAGGGTCGGGATGGAGCCCTTGGCGCCGTTGAAGCCGAGCTGCCCCGACTTGCTGCCGCACTCCTTGAGCCAGGCGAGGGCCGCGTCGCGGTGCTTGGCGCCCTTGGGCAGGGTGAAGGAGTCGGAGAGGAACTGGAACGTCCCCGCCGTGCCCGGCACCGGCGCCCACGCGTAGTCCGTGCCGGGCTGGAGGTTCTGCGTCAGCTTGAAGCTGCCCTCGGCCCAGTCGCCCATGATCTGGTAGGCGGCCTTGCCCGAGCCGACCAGCGTGCTGGCCTCGTCCCAGCTGGAGGCGGCGGACGAGGCGTTGGTGAAGGTCAGCACCTCGTGGAAGCCCTCCAGCGCCTGCTGGACCCTGGGCGAGGACCAGTCGGCGCCCTTCGCCCACAGCGCCGTCCAGCCCTGGGGGCCCAGGCTGGACAGCAGGACCGTCTCCAGCAGGTGCTTCAGGGTCCAGGCGTCGGCGACGACCAGCGGCACCCGGCCGCCGGCCCGCTTGACCTGCTGCAGGCCGGCCAGGAAGGCGGTGAACGTCTTCGGTGCCGGGTCGGCCCCGACGCTCTTGAGGACCTTGGGGTTCGACCAGAGCATGTTGGCGCGGTGGATGTTCACCGGCACCGAGTAGTAGTCGCCCCCGGACCTGATGAGCGGCAGCACCTCCTTGGGGAAGAGGTCCGCCCACTTCTGCTCGGCGTACAGGTCGTTGAGGTTCTCCAGCTTGCCGGCCGTGATGTAGTCGGAGAGCTCCGCCCCCGCGTGGCCCTGGAAGGAGTCCGGCGGGTCGTTGGCGTCCAGACGCCGGGCCAGTTCGGCCTTGGCGTTGGCGCCGGCGCCGCCCGCGACGGCGCGGTTGACGAAGGAGACGTTCGGCTGGTTGAGCTTGAAGTCGGCGAGCAGCGCCTGGAGACCGGCGTTCTCGGCGCCCTCGGTCCACCAGGAGAAGACCTCGACCTCGCCCGAGGGGGCCGCGGTGCCGCCCCCCTTGCTGCCGCAGGCGGACAGCACTGCGGATCCTGCGACGGCCCCGGTGGCCAGCAGGAACGCCCTGCGGCTCATGGACATGTGTGGATCTCTCCCGTTCGTGCCGGAGGAATGCGCGGCGCGGCGCCGAGGGGATGTGCGCCGCGCTGCCGCCCACGCCGCCGCCCGGTCCGGCGGGACCTGAGGGGGATCCACACGACCAGGCGCGGACGGCAGTACACGCTGAAATGAGTCGCGGTCATCCCACCGGTGCGAGGGGACGGGCGTCAAGTTGGCTGCCGGTCTTTGAGACAGAAGCGGCCTCTTTTTCACCGCGAGCACCTATTCCATCGCCGTGCGTCACCGAATGCGGGCCGTTCTTGGTGCGTGCACGATCATCGAATGGCGGGAGGAGGTTCCCCGCGGCTCAGGCCGCGATGTCCCGCGCGGTGAACCGCGCCCAGGCGGCCGCGCCGAAAACGGCGGTGTACAGACCCTGAAGTCCGAGATTCCGCAGCACGTCGTCGAGGTACATCGGCTGCCGCAGCAGATCGGCGAAGCTCAGCCAGTAGTGCGGGAACAGCCACGGCTGAACGGCGTGCAGCTGCGGAATGCCGTCCAGGATCTGGACCGTGATCACGAGCCCCACCGTGGTGGCCATCGCCGCGATCCCGCTGCCGGTCAGGGTGGAGACGAAGAGCCCCAGGGCCGCCAGGCCCGCCAGCGACAGGGCGACCACGCCCGCGATCAGGAGCGCCCGCAGCAGGGCCTCCCCGAACGGCACCGACTCGCCGGACAGCAGCGTCACCCGGCCCAGCGGGAAGAGCGCCGCCCCGGTCGCCAGCGCGGCCAGCGCCACGGTCAGGGTGGCCGCCGCGCAGAACGCCAGGGCCGCGCAGAACTTCGCCGCCAGCAGCCGGGTGCGGCCCGCGGGCGCCACCAGCAGGTACCGCAGCGTGCCGGAGGCCGCCTCGCCGGCGACCGCGTCGCCCGCCACCACGCCCACCGCCATCGGCAGGAAGACCGGCAGGGTCACCGCCAGCGAGGTGAACACCAGGAAGAGGCCGTTCTGGGTGACCTGTGCGATGAAGGCGGGGCCGCCGCCCCCGCCGGAGCCGCCGGTCTCCACCTTCACGACCACACCGATCAGCACCGGCAGCGCGGCCAGGATCGCCAGCAGCGCGAGGGTCCGCAGCCGCCGGAAGGTGATCGACAGCTCGCTGCGGAAGAGCGCCAGCACGCCCGGCACGGTCCGCGGCCGGGGGCCGCGGTGCACCGGTGCGGGAACGGCGGCCGTGGCGGCCTCAGCCTGCGACATCGAAACCCTCTCCCGTCAGCGCCACGAAGGCGTCCTCCAGCGATCCGCGCTCGGTCCCGAAGGAGCGCACCCGCACCCCCGCCTCGACCAGTGCCGCGCACAGCTTGGGCAGCAGCGCATCGGGGTCGGCGGCCGCCTCGGCGGGGGTCTCGCCGTCCACCCGGTCCCCGGTGGTCCGCAGGTCGGCGACGCCGTGGGCGGCGAGCACCCGCACGGCCTCGGCCGCGTCCGGCGTCCGCACCACCAGCCGCCCGCGGGCGCCCGCCGCCAGCTCGGCGACGGTGCCCTGCACGACCAGCCGCCCGCGCGACATCACGGCGGCGTGCGTGCAGACCTGCTCGATCTCGTCCAGCAGGTGCGAGGAGAGGAAGACCGTGGTGCCCTCCGCGGCCACCTCCCGCACCAGCGCCCGGATCTCCCGCATGCCCTGCGGGTCCAGGCCGTTGGTCGGCTCGTCCAGCACCAGCAGCTCGCGGGGCCGGAGCAGCGCGGACGCCAGGCCCAGGCGCTGCTTCATGCCCAGCGAGTACGCCCGCGCCTTCTTCCCGGCCGCCGCGGCCAGCCCCACCCGGTCCAGCGCCTCCGCGACCCGCCGGCTGCGGGTGCGGGGGTCTGCGGTGGGGTCCGCCGCGTCGAAGCGGACCAGGTTGTCCCGGCCGGACAGGAAGCCGTACAGGGCCGGGCCCTCGATCAGGGCGCCCACCCGCGGCAGCACGGCGGACGCCGACTGCGGCATGGGGGAGCCCAGCACGCTCGCCGCCCCCGAGGTGGGGGCGATCAGGCCCATCAGCATCCGGATGGTGGTGGTCTTGCCCGAGCCGTTGGGGCCCAGGAAGCCGAAGACGCTGCCGCCCGGCACGGTGAGGTCCAGGCCGTCCACGGCGAGCTGGCCGCCCCGGAACCGCTTGGTCAGGCCGCGGGTGCGGATCACGGCGGGGGGCGCCGCCCCCGCCGGGGAGGCGGCGCCCCCCGCGGCGGAGGCGGCGGCCTCCGGGGCGGCGGCCACTACCGGCCCCCGGTGGCGGCGCGCCGGAGCACCTGCGGGGAGACGGCGCCCGCGTACACCCGGCCGTCGTCGGTGACCAGGGCGTTGACGAGGCGGGTGTGGAGCAGCGTGCCGCCGCCGACCGGCTTGCCGAACCCCTTGAGGAGGGCGAGCGGGCCCTCGTCGGCGCCGGCCGGGAGCCGCAGCGAGACCACGCTCGTCCAGCCCTGCCCGACGACGTCCACGCCCCCGCCGGGCTGCTGCCGCTGCGCCCCGGGGCGCCCGGGGCCGGTGCCGGGGCCGGTGCCCGGGAGGTCCCCGGCGGCGGCCCGGTGCTCGGTGACCTCGGAGCCCTTCGGCGGGGTGAAGGCGAAGGTCCGGGAGGCCGGACGGTGGAAGGAGACCGAGGTGAAGCCCACGTCGAAGGCGGGGCTGCCGCCTCCGGCCGGCACCACCCGCACCCGCAGCGGCACGCCGTTGGCCGCGTCCACCGAGATCCGGACCTCGCCGACGGTGGACCCGGTGCCCTTCGGCCGCACGCTCAGCTCGTAGGCGTCCTGCCCGGCCACCCGGGAGGTGCCGGTGACCGACACCGCCGTGGTGGACCCCGCCGCCCCCAGCACCTGCCGGGCCGCCTCCTGCGGGGTGGCCGGCACCCGGCCGCCGGCGAACGGCCTGGCGCCGCGGGCGTCCCCGTGCAGGGAGCCCCCCTGCCGGTCGTCCCCGCGCCCGGCGGGCAGGACCAGGTGCACCGCCCGGTTGGTGCGGCTGTCCCAGCCCCACACCTGCGTGCCGTCGTGCACGATCTCGTACTCGGCGAGCCGGTCGATCAGGCCGAGCCGCTGGCGGTCCGGGCCGTCCACCGCCACCTGCAGCGTGTGGGTGCCGGCCAGCAGCCGGGTGAGCTGCGCCTCGGGTGCGGCCGTGCCGTCCTGCCCCCCGCCCCCCGCGCCCGCCCCGCCGCGGTCCGCCCCGCCCGGCGCGCCGTCGCCGCCGGCGCGCCCGCCGAACCCCCCGCCGCCCGGCAGCCCGCCGTCGAGCACCCCGGCCGGCAGGCCCAGGTCGGCGGTGGTCCGCACGGTGCCGGACATCGCCTGCACGTCGGACGCCAGCACCCGGGCGACCAGCTGCTCCGCGGTGACCCGCGGCAGCTTCGGCGACCCGCCGGACGCGAGGGCCGGGACCAGGCCGACCGACACCGCCGCCAGGCCCGCCACCCCCACCGGCACCAGCACCCGGACGGCCTTCCGCCGCCGGTACGGCGCGGCCGGGCCGCCCCCGCCGTCCGCGGCCGGTCCGTCGCCGGTCACCGGGTTCGTGCGCTCCACTGCCATCGCGGTCAGCCCCTCCGTGGGAACGGTTCGGCGGCGGGCCCTTCGGCCGGGTGCCCCGGCGCCCTGGTGCCCGCTCTCCAGCATGCACCCGGCGGGCCGCCCCCGTCGTACTTCCATCACACACCGCGACCGCCGCCCGCCGCATCGGCCCCGGGGAGCAACCCGGTGTACGACCGCCGGAGCATGCCGACCCTGAGAGCCTCTCAGGGTCCGGGCGGCCGACGCGTCCGCCGGGGGGCTGACGTATCGTCCCCCTCATGAGCGAGTCCAGCAGCCCGGTCCCCACCTCCAGCGCCGTGCGGCGGGCCCTGCGCCGGGCCCGCGACGGCGTCGCCCTGGACACCGCGGAGGCCGCGGTGCTGCTCGCGGCGCGCGGCGCCGA